>JAGAJI010000050.1 GCA_017626135.1 Clostridia bacterium
GTATAGGAAGTCCTCGTGGAGTTCAAAATAAAGTTCGTAGCCGTGCGCTTCGTCGCGGACGGTGGCGGTGGGCGCGGCATCGGGATAGAGGGTCGCGCCGTATCCGTAAAAAGTCGTTTCGTGGGGGGCAGGTATGCGTTGAATAAACGTTTCGGACAATTTTACGCAGTACCCGAACGCGTATTCGTCCGCTTGCAGTACCCCGTCCGCTTGGATTTCTTCGAGCGCCACGCAACGGTAAAAAGCGTATTTTGGGATACGGGTTACGCGAGCGGGCAAGATTATGGATTGCAGTTTACAGCACCCGAAAAAGGCGTAGTCGCCGAGGCTTTCCAAATTCTTAGACAGACGGATTTCCGTCAGCGCGGTGCAGCCGTAAAAGGCGCGCGGGGCGATGCGTTCGACGGTGTCGGGCAGGGTGATTTTTTTCACCGCTGCGTTGCGCAGGAAGGGGGCGATCAAACTGTTTTCGATGCGTTGCCCGATTGCGGTCACCGCGGCGCCGTTCACCCGTTCGGGTACGACCACTTCCGCAGGCGTTCCTTGAACCGCCGACAAGAAGCAACCGCCCTCCCCGTCCATTGTGAAGACGAGGGAGTATTCGCCGCAATCCACGCGCACGCGCTCGGGTGCGCTCGAAGAGGAGTCTTTCCCGACCGAGCTCCCGTCTGAAGAGGAACTCTCTTCCGTCGAGCTTTCCGCCTCGCTGCTTTCCCGCCCCTCGGAGGAATTTAATCCGCTCTCCGTCGCCGTGGAGCTTTCGGTGGAAGGAAGGGAAGAGGCTTCGTCCTCGTTCACGCAGGCTGCAAAGGGGCTCGCAAACGCCGTCGCAAGCGCAAATATACAAATTTTTTTCCAGATTCGTAATTTCATAAGTAACAGCATTATAGCACGACTTTCTCCCTTTTGCAAGAGTTCTTGGACAAAATTATTGCAACGACGGATTAAAAAATACCATTTTGACCACATATGACAAAAAATTGACTACTTACGCCATTTTGATGTATTATTTCATGAACTCCTATTGCATTTTTCCAAAAGTTGTGTTATAATGATGACGAAGAAATGTGGGATTTTTCCCACCTCATTTTCATGAGGTGGGGGAGTAGCAGGGTTCCCCTGCTACTCAAAAAGATCTAACAGGGGGGCAAAATGATCAAAATTGCGATTATCGACGACGAAAACGCCTTCGTGGAGCAGATCCGCGGCTATTTGCAGCGATTCGTGGGAGAGACGGGGACGGAGTGCTCGCTCACGCCCTTTTCGAGCGGCGTGGACTTCATCAGCGACTACTCGCCACTCTACGACATCGTGTTCATGGACATTGAAATGCCCATTATGAACGGCATGGAGACGGCGCAAAAGCTCCGTCAGGTGGACCAGGACATTCCCATCGTGTTCATGACGAACATGGCGCAGATGGCAATCAAGGGGTATGAAGTCAATGCGTTAGATTTCATGGTCAAGCCCATCAGTTACATGAGTTTTGCGCAGAAGCTCAAAAAGGCGGTGGACTACATCAAGAAGAACGACAATTTCAGTTTGGCTTTGAAGACCAAAGAGGGGTTTAGGCGTGTGTACGCGCGGGACATTAGATATATAGAAGTGTTCGGGCATTTCCTTATCTATCATACGATGAACGAGGACTTGGAGGTGCGCGGTGTATTGAGCCAGGCGGCGGACGAGATGGAACCGTACGGATTCCTGCGTTGCAGTAACTGTTTCCTGGTCAATTTGCACTACGTGGAAACTTTCGATTCGAATACGGTGTCCATCGGGGGGATGAAACTCCCCATCAGCCGCAGGAGGAAGAAGGATTTTTCCGAACAGCTTGCAAACTATTTCGGAGGAGGGAAATAATCGGTGCAGAGAGTGCTTTGGGAGTTGTATCGTTTTTTCCTGCATTATCCCACCAAAATTTTATTAGCGGAGGCGTTGTTCTTCATTGCCATGCCCAAAAGGGAGAAGTTCTGGCTGAGATTTATTCCCAGCTTACTCGCTCTTCTGGCGCTACCTTACTTCGTTGGGTATTACGAGTCCTGGCTGGTCATCGGCGAGTGGTTTACGTTTTCCTTTCTCATTCAGTTCATTCTGTCGATCGGCTTGGTGTTACTCTCGTTTAAGGTGACCTGGCAACAGGCGGTGTTCTATTGTTCGTCCGCGTACGCCATCGAGCATTGTATCGACTGCGCGCGTCGCGTGAGCTTTAACGTATTCTTTCAAGCGGGAATCAGAATGGGCATGGAAATGCAGCTCCTGCTTTATATTACGGTGATGGCGATAGGGCTTGTGGCGTTCTATTTTATTTTCGTCAGAAATCTGCAAAAGCTGGAGAGTCCGATCGTCAACAACCTGTTCGTCATCGTCATTTCCGTCGTCACCATTTTGGTGACCAACGTCATGAGTATTTGGATCACCCACGTCGGTTACGATATCTACCATAAGCTTTACGACGCGTTGGTGTGCGTTTTGCTCCTCGTCATTCAGTATATGCTCTTCTATATGTTCGAGCTCGTCAAGAGGAACGAGGTGATGAAATGCGTGCTTTCCATGAACGAGGAACAACATCGCCTCGCGAAGGAAAATATAGAAATCATCAACTTAAAATGTCACGACATTCGCCATCAGCTCAAGGACATTCGTCACCTCGCGAACAACGAAAACATTGAGCAGAGTCTTAAAGATTTGGAAAAATCCATCGTCATCTACGATTCCATATTAAAGACGGGCAATCCCACCCTCGACACTATTCTGACGGAGAAAAAGCTCTATTGCGATCGCTATCATATCCGTTTCTCCTGTATCATGGACGGTTCGTGTCTGGACTTCATGGAGGACGAGGACCTCTACGCCCTCTTCGGCAACGCGCTGGACAACGCCATCGACAGCGTCATGCGCCTCGAAAACGAGGAGTCGCGTATCATCAGCATCAAACTCTCCAACGTCGGCAAGATGCTATCCCTGCATTTCGACAACTACTGCGCGGACAAGCTGATCTTCAAAGACGGATTGCCTGTAACGACGAAGGACGATAAGGGGTTGCACGGTTACGGCTTGCGCAGTATCCGTTACGTCGTGCACAAATACGGCGGCAAGATGAGCGTATTCCAAAAGGACAACACCTTCAATATGAATATCCTGTTCCCGATTGCGGTGGAAACGCCGCCTGCGGAGGAGGGGAAATAAGAAAATTACGGAGCGGTTTCGCTCCGTTTTTTCGTGTTGGAGAACGCTCGCGAAAGGGGAACGGGAAAAAGGGCGCGGAAACGTCGGCGGAAAATTGCACGAACGGTCAAAATTATGTCACAAACAGTTAAGCGGTTGCATAATCTGCCATTATTTTTACACGAATTGACCAATTATGCCACGTAGAGCTACCACTTAGGACAAAAATGAACATAAAATGTTTTTTTGTGCTATAATGTCTTCGCATTACGTGAAACTCGCTATCATTGCGCCCGAACGTCGGCAGATGGGGTTAGCCGAAATCGGGCGAAAGAGAGGTGGAGGGAGCGTGATGACAAAAAAATCAGGCGGACAATCCGTCAAAAAATATAAGGAGATACTTGATGAAAACCAAAACTATCAAACGTAACGTTTCCAAGGTAGTAAGCGTGCTTGCCGTTGCGGCAATCATGGCACCCACGTTCGCAACGTTGCCCGTATCCGCGCAGATTCGCGACAATTTGGATCCCAACAAGACCTTCGTATCGGAATTCAGTTCCTGGGAAGAGCTCTTGAAGGCAGACGAAGAATTGAACGTGAAGATCGGTGAAGAAGGCTTCGCATTGTTGAAGAATGCGAACAACGCACTTCCTCTTGCAAAGGGCGCAGGCGTTACCGTACTCGGTCAGAACGCAATCAAAGGCAAACTCGCACTTGGCGGCGGCGGTTCCGGCTCCCAGGAACAGCCTACCGGCGCAGGCGCGAGCAAAGACGTTTACGACGCTCTGGAAGCGGCAGGCTTTAAAGTTAACCCCGGTGCGAAAGCTGCTTATACCGGCTCCCGTAACGTACGTTCCGCTGCCGGTGCGTCCGAATCGACCGATTACATGAACCTCGGCACGGCGGAAGACGCGAACGCAGTGGAATTCGCTGGCCAGTACTACACCCCGAAGGCTGACAACATCTTCGCAGGCGTAGACATGACGGGCTACAAAGACGCAGCAATCGTCGTACTGATGAGATTGGGTACCGAAGGCGCCGACGCAAATATCAACAACGCGGAGGGTCATACCGATCCCACCGACACGTACTTCTCTTTGGAAGATAACGAAAAAGAAATGATCGCGTATGCGAAAGCAAACTTCGACAAAGTCGTTATCGTACTCAACGCACCTTCCGCAATGGAATTGCACGACGTTGAAAAAGATCCCGACATCGACGGCGTTATCTGGATGGGTCAGCCGGGCTGGAACGCAGTTATGGCGCTCGGCAGCATTTTGAACGGCGACGTGAACCCTTCCGGTCATCTCGTAGACATCTTCATGGCAGATCAGACAAAAGATCCTACCTATTACAACTTCGGTAACTACCGTGGCGCGAACTACGTCGTAAACGAAAAATTTGGCGACAGCAGCAACACCGTTGCTATGGGTCATACGGCTACCAGCGAAACGACGTACAACGGCTACGCAATCGACTATGCAGAAGGCATCTACATGGGTTACAGATACTACGAAACCGTAGCGGCTGATTTGGGCGATGCAGGCGAAGCTTGGTATCAGAAAAACGTCACGTATCCGTTCGGCCACGGCTTGTCCTACACCACCTTTGAGCAGACGATCAAAGAAGTGAAGGGCGACCTTTCCAAGGCAGACGGCAAAGTTACGGTATCCGTAGAAGTGAAGAACACCGGTTCCGTTGCAGGTAAGGACGTGGTACAGCTTTACGCGACCAAACCCTACACCCCCGGCGGCATCGAAAAAGCGGCTGTCGATCTCGTGAAATTCGACAAGACGAGCTTGCTTCAACCCGATAAATCCGAAATCGTAGAACTTACCATCAATGTGAAAGATCTTGCATCCTTCGACTACGACGATAAGAACGAAAACGAGAACTGCGGTTACGAACTCGAAGCGGGCGATTACGTTCTCTCCGTTAGAGCGGACTCCCACAGAGTACTCGACAGCGAAACGTTGACGGCTTCTGCATTGTTGACGTGGGATGAAGACGGCAACCCCGAAACTCCCAACAACATCTTCTCGCAGCCTATCGACAGCAAGTGGGGCGAATACAACACCCTCGCACACGCTTGGACGGAAAGCCATGAAGACTTCTATCTCAGCCGTACCGAACTCGTAGAAGACGGCGAAGCGGCTGACCTTGGCAAGCGTCTTGCTTGGCTCCTCGTAGACGACGGCGCGAACAACGTGTTCGTCGACGCAGCGTTCGACGCTTGGGGTCACTACACCAACGGCTACGCATACTACGACTATGACGACGCTAAGACGGCGACAGTTGAAAAAGATTACGAAAACCTTTGGGTGAAGACGGCGGCAGACGTGGAAGGTTGGACGCAGGGCGCAGGCGTTGCTGACGAAGCAGGCGACTATGCGATCACCTTGAACGACATGAAGGGCGTGCCTCTTGACGACGCAAGATGGACGGAATTCATGAACCAGCTTACCTGGGACGAATTGAAGGCAGTTATCAGCTCCGGCGGATATCAGAACGTCGCTACCGATTCCGTAAACAAACCCCACGTTTCCGACAAGGACGGCCCCGGTCAGTTGAAGGGTAGAAAAGGCTCCGGTTGGGCATGGGCTTGCGAAGTTATCCTCGCAGCTACGTGGAATATGGATCTTGCATACAGACAGGGTCAACTTGTCGGTGAAGAATCCATGTACTTACATACCAACGGTTGGTATGGCCCCGCAATGAACACCCATCGTAACCCTTGCGCAGGACGTAACTTCGAGTACTTCTCGCAGGACGGCGTACAGGGCGGTTGGATCGCAGCTGCAAACGTAAAGGGCGCAGTTTCCAAGGGATGCCACGTTTACTCCAAACACTCCTTCCTGAACGATCAGGAAACCAGCCGTATGAACACGTGCACGTTCGCAACCGAACAGGCAATCCGTGAAATCTACGCAAAACAGTTCGAACTTACCGTAAGAGAAGGCGAAAACAACGGCTTCATGAACGCATTCAACAGAATCGGTGTTGCTACCTCCTGTAGCTATGCAGTAGCTATCCAGCTCTATGAAAACGAATGGGGCTTCGACGGCTTCTCCGTAACCGACTTCTACTCCGCAGGTAACTCCGGTTGGTCCGGTTGGGCAATGGCTCGTGGTACGACCATCCCTCTCGGCAACACTTCTCAGAAACTTGACGGTGACTGGAATGCAGAAAAGAACGTAGTCGTATGTCAGTATAAAGACGGCGAATCCTACGACGCGTACACGCAGTGGTACTGGGTACGTACGACGGCGCAGAGAGTCTACTACACCACCGTTAATAACAACGCAATGATGAACGGCTTGGCAGACGTCGCTCTTATCGCCGGCGCAGAATTGACGCAGTACGAAGACGTTGGTTATCAGTATCTCCTTTCCGCAAAATCCCGTGTGGAACTTTCTAAGTTCTTCGGCGAAGACGGTTATGAAATCGAATCCGTGACCGGTCTTCCCGCAGGCGTTACCTTGCTTGAAGACGGCGTCATCACCGGTAAGCCTACCGCTTCCGGCGACTTCACCGTAACGGTCAGAGTATGCGGCTTGGGCAGCCATGCATATCTCAACGCAAGCATCGGCGTGAAGCTCAGCGTAGCGGCAGGCGATCCTAATAAAGCTCCCGTACCCGCTCCTTCCGTACTTGCATCGCAGGATAAGGCTTGGAAAGAAACCGCACTTGACGCTACGATCTACGCAGGAGCACTTGGTCAGAACGTAGTCGTAGAAGCAGGCGCAGCGGCAACAGCTGAAAACGTTGGCAAGATCACTGCTTACAAAGTAGAGGCGACCGGACTTCCCGAAGGTCTTACGCTTGACGCAGCAACCGGTAAAGTAACCGGCAAGGCAACGGCAGACGCAGGTAAATACGAAGTATCCGTAAAGATTACCTACACGCAGATTATCATAAGAAGCAGCTGGAATGGCGTAAGCTACAGAGCACAGAACTACACCGTAAACGGTACCATCACCTTGACGGTGGAAGACGGCGCTATGCCTATGATTGCTATCATGAACGGCTACTGGTACATCAACGGCGTGAATACGGGTATCCCCGTAACCGGTAACGACGGCGCTAACGGTTTGCACGGCAAACCCGGTGCAGACGGCGCGAACGGTGCTGACGGTAAAGACGGCGTAGGTATCGCTAAGATCGAAATCGTTGACGGCGTACTTACCATCGAATTGACGGACGGCACGACCGTATCCGCAAACGTAGTTGGTCCTCAAGGGCCTCAGGGCGAACAGGGTGCTCAGGGTCCTGCAGGTGCAGACGGCGCGAATGGTGCTGACGCTCAGGGTTGTGGTTCCACGATCGCAAGCGCGGCTGCTATCACGATGCTCGTAGGCGCGGCATTCATGGTTCTTCGCAAGAAAGAAAACTAAGGAATGTACTTACCTATTGATCTGAAAAGATTAAATAAGTAAATCGAACGGCTCCGACGGACCGCAATGTTCGTCGGAGCTGTAATCGATTTTTTGAATAACCCCAAAATTTCCGACACTCAATAATTTCAGGAGGATAGAAATGAAAAACAAAAGCAAGATCCTAATTGCAAATGCTCTTGCAAGCGTGCTTACGTTTTCCTTACTTGCGACCTCGTGTATAACGCCGGGCGGCTACGAAGAAGATGGTTTCACCGTCAAGTTCGACTACAACGACGGACAGTCCCGTCCTTACAGCGTGATTGCAGGCGAAGGCGAATCTATTGAAGAGCCCACGACGCCCGTGAGAGAAGGTCACGATTTCGTGGAATGGCGCACGACGAACGGCGAAGATTCTCAAGCCGTTACTTTCCCCTATACACCGAGCGGCAACGTAACTCTTTACGCACTTTGGACGGCGAAAGCATGTACGGTTACGTTCGATATGAACTACGACAATGATGAAGATATCGTAAAAACGGTTCTTTACGACAATAAAGTAACGCCCCCCACGGCGGAAGAAATTCCTTCGCGCAACGGGCTTGAATTCTATGAATGGCAGGATAAGCCGGAGGGCGGCTCTTCGGTGAACTTCGACGAATACGTCGTGAAAGACGACGTCACCTTCTACGCAATCTGGGCGTCGGGCGGTGTATTCACCATCAGCTTCAACGGCAATTTCGACGGCGCACAGGAATACGAAGCCAAGAAAGTCATGTCGGGCACCAGCCTGAAGAGTAAGGACGCTCCTACTCCCAAGCGTACCGGCTATGATTTCGTAGGTTGGTCGTTCAATCAGAACGCTACGGAAAAATCCGAATGTATTACCTTCCCTTACACGCCCGAAGCAGACGGCACGCTGTATGCGATCTGGAAGGAAAAGACGTACGTGGTCGGTTTCCGTTATAACTACGTCGGCAAACCTGCCGTTCTCTTCGATCAGATCAAAGATTTGAGACTGGGCGACACCGTAGCAGCGCCTGTGACGGAACCTACCCGTGTAGGACATACCTTCAACGGTTGGTGGACGGCAGCGCAGGGCGGTACGAAAGTGGAATTCCCCGTCACCATCAGCGACAACGCTACGTATTACGCACAATGGGTATCGGACGCAGTCGAGACGAACGTCTTCCACGCAGAATTTACCTTCATTGATCCTTTGGAGAAATTCCCCGGTTACTCGGGCGCGGCAGACGGCGCAGGTATCATCACCTCCGACGGCGCAGGGATCTCCGGTATCATTCATGATTCCAACGATTATCCCACCAACAGCGTCGTACCCGACAGCGTAGGGCACTTCGTAACCTATCTGTATAAGCAGGGCGCGACGCTCACCTTCAGAATTTTCTCGACGGAAGACGTATCGGGCGTTACCTTGAAAGCGAACCTCGCAACCGAATTCGTAACGGGCGTCACTGTAGGTCCTACGGGTGAAAACGCATGGAAGATTTCCGTGAACGGGACTGAGCTCAACTATTCGCCTTTGACTCTGGACGGCGAGTTGAACGTGGACTCCAACGCAACGCCTTTCAAGACTTACACGATTGCAACCAACGTAAGTCTGAAAGCGGGTGAGAACGTGATCACGTTCGTAACGAGCAACACCAACGCCATCATCGGCGGTACGACGGGCGCCTTCGCTCCCATGGTGGACTGCATTATGCTCAACACCACCGGTTCGGCTAAGTTTAGCTATCATCCCATCTACGATAACCTCTGGTATAAGTCTTTGGGTTAATAACGGAATAGAGGTGAAAACATGAAGAAAACGAAACAGAAAAATCCTAAAATGCGTACGATTATTTGGGGCATTTGTTCCGTCGTGATTGCAGGCGTACTCGTCACGGTCAACGTCCTGACGATGGGGATGTTCAAGTCTATCTTGGGCACCGTCCTCGGCGGACCTATGCCTAAGTTCGACGATTCGATCGAAAGACTCTACGAATCGGACTACAACTCCAAAGAAGACGTGAAGAAAGCGGGCGACGCGCTGAACGTGGAAATCGCAGAGGAAGGCTTTACCCTTCTTCTCAACGAGAACAACGCACTTCCCATCGCGACGCCTTCCAGCGAAGCGAACAAAGCGTCCGCAAAACCCAAGGTATCCGTCTTCGGGAAAAACTCGGTCAACCTCGTGCTCGGCGGTTCGGGCTCGGGCGGTATCAGCGGCGATTCCGCGAAGACCATCTACGACGGTCTGGAAGCGGGCGGCTACGAAGTCAACCCCACGCTCAAATCGTTCTACAATGACAACGGTAAGTCGGGTAGCGGCCGTGGTGCCAACCCTACGCTCTCCGACGCGACCACTTCCGCGCCTACCCTTCCCATCGGGGAAACGCCCGTTTCCAGCTATACCGGCGACGTGTATAAAAGCTTTGCGGAATACGACGACGCGGCAATCGTAGTCATCTCCCGTATCGGCGGCGAATCCTTCGACCTTCCCCGTTTCCAGGATATGGAAGAGGGCGGCATTGAAGGCAACCATTATCTCCAACTCAACAACAACGAGTACGAATTGCTCGATATGGTAACCTCCCGTTTCGACAAGGTTATCGTCGTGCTCAACACGCTGACGTCCTTCCAATGCGACTTCATTGCGGAATACAACAACACCGCAACCAACAAGCGTATTGACGCGGTGCTTTGGATCGGCGGCCCCGGTTCGACGGGCGCAGAGGCGATCGGCGCTCTGTTGAACGGCAACGTCAATCCTTCGGGCAGAACGGTGGATATCTATTCCAAAGATTTCACGAAGGATCCTACCTGGCAGAACTTCGGTGACAACACACAGGTCAACGACGGCAAGAACGGCGCGTCCTACTTGCAGAACGGCAGCCCCGTGGCAGGTCATACGATGGTTGCGTACGAAGAAGGCGTTTACCTTGGCTACCGTTACTACGAAACCCGCGGGTTCGTAGAGGGCGGCTCCTGGTACGACGACCACGTGCTCTTCCCCTTCGGTTACGGACTTTCCTACACGCAGTTCGAACAGAAAATCACTTCCGTAGAAGGCTCCGTGAAAGACGGTTTGACGATCAAGATCACCTCCGAGAATATCGGTTCCATGGCAGGCAAGGACGTCATCCAGCTCTATATGGGTCTTCCTTACGTCTTCGGCGGCATTGAAAAATCGCACGTGCAGCTTGTGGATTTTGCGAAGACGCCCGTGCTTGCGGCAGGCGAAAGCCATACCGCTACCTTCAAGGTAAGCGCTTACGATCTCGCTTCCTACGATTTCAACGATGCGAACGCAAACGGCTTCTGCGGCTATGAAACGGAAGCGGGTACGTACAGAATCATCGCCGGCAAGAACTCGCACGAAGCGTACGACCAAAAGTCGGTGGAACTTGCGGCAGAGGATGCGATCAAGTTTGAAAAAGACCCCGTTACGGATACTCCCGTTGTGAACCGTTACACCACCGTTTTGGCGGCGGACGCACAGGAAAGAACGTACAGCTTCTGGGACGTTGATTACAGATTGCAGGCGTTCAAGGTAACCAACACGGCGGGTGGCGAATCCATTCGTACCGGTATGTCCCGTACGGACTTCGCGAACACCTTCCCTCAACCCTTCGACGACGAGGCGAATGAACGCAACTACATCAGCGACGAAGAAGAGGATATGCTCAAAGATAAGACGCATAACAACCCCGTGATTGCGGGTGCGACGATGCCTACGATGGATCCCGACAGCAGCGATATCACGATTCGTGATCTCCGCGGTGTGGATTATAACGATCCCAAGTGGGAACAGCTCCTTGACCGCTTGACCTTCACGCAGATGAAGGATCTTGCAAACAACGGCGCGTTCCAGACGATCGCGATCGAATCCATCGATAAGAACCTCACCAACGATTCCGACGGGCCTATCGGCTTCGTGAATTTCATGCCCGGTAAGAGCTCTGCCTACAAGGGCAACACGACCTTCGCCTGCGAAATCGTCATCGGTTCCACGTGGAATAAGGATCTCGCTTACAAGATGGGTAAGATCGTCGGCGAAACGGGTCTTTGGGGCGACGTGAGCGGCAACGGTTTGCCTTACTCCGGTTGGTATGCTCCTGCCGTCAACCTGCATAGATCTCCCTTCTCGGGCAGAAACTTCGAGTACTATTCCGAAGATCCTATCCTTTCGGGTAAACTTGCGGTCAACGTCATCAACGGTACGGCGCAGAAGGGCGTCTACACCGACCTCAAACACTTTGCGCTCAACGATCAGGAAACCAACCGCGCAGGCGTGGCTACGTTCTGTACCGAACAGGCGCTCCGTGAACTCTACCTCAAACCCTTCGAATTAGCGGTGAAAGGTAGCGACAATCCCGCAGAGGTTGCCTCCGCTACGGCAGATGGAATTACCGAATTCGTAGGCTCGATGGGTATCATGTCCTCGTTCAACCGTATCGGCTCTCGTTGGACGGGCGGTGACTACCGCTTGTTGACGGAAATTCTCCGCAACGAATGGGGATTTGAAGGTCTCGTGATCTGCGACTACAAGACGGACGACTCCTTCATGAATTCCAAGCAGATGATCTACGCGGGCAACGACTTGATCCTCGTTTCCTTGAACAACTTGATGTGGACGAATCCCGATCCCACGAGTGCAGAGGACGTAACCGCTCTCCGTCAGGCAGCGCACAACATTCTCTACGCCGTTGCGAACTCCAACTCCCTCAACGTAAAAGTTGTCGGTTACAGCACCGAATGGTGGGTGATCGCGATCTACGCGCTTGACGTAGTGGCGGCGCTCGGTATCGTCGTTTGGGGCTTCTTCGCAATCAAAGGTAGCGTTGGAAGTAAAAAAAAGCAGTAAATAACGGAAAAGGTCCGAAGGGGACGTCGGCGGGGAAGAAAGGCGCTAAGAGTAGTTCTTCTTCCCGCTCCGCTTCGGGCAAGAACAAAAGGAAAACTTCCAAAAAGAAGTAAGGTATGAGGTTGCGCGCCGCCTGTAAAGGCGGCGCGCCATGCCTTTTATAAAATTCAAGAGAATATTGACAGCATGAAACATAAAATCGTAGCAGTTATTTTAGGGTGCGTTTTGATATTGCTCATGCCACTTGCGCTCCTCGTCACGGGTCTGGCTTTGCCACCGCAGTTCGGGCAGACGTATTACGGGCAGTTTGCAAATATGTACGACGCGCTCTATCAAACGGAAGGGAAAAAGATCGTCGTCGTGGGAAATTCGGCGGTCGCCTTCGGCGTAGATTCCGCGCTTGTAGAAAGGGAATTGCAGGGTTGCGGACTTGATTATAAAGTGCGCAATTTCGGTTTGTACGGCGCGCTCGGCACGAAGATGACGGTCGATCTTTCTTTGGACGGGATCGGCGAGGGGGACGTCGTTGTGTTTATGCCCGAGCTTATTCCCCAAAGCATGAGCCTGTATTTTTCCGCAGAGCAGGCTTGGCGGGCGCTCGATCAGGACAAAGGCATGATTTCCGCGCTTGATTCGGACAATCGCGCTCAGCTCATCGGCACTTTCCCCAAATTCGTAGCGGAAAAATATAAATATGCCTTGGTCGGCGGCGCAAAGGGGGAGGGCGTGTATGCAAGCTCCGTCTTCGACGAACGTGGGGATATGAAAAACTACGCGCGCACGGAAAATATTATGCAGGGCGCGTACGATCCCGACAGCACTTTTGATTTTGAAACTTCTCTGATAAAGGCAGACTTTGTCAGTTATATAAACGACTATTACGCAAAAATTTACGGGAAAGGGGCGAAGATGTATTTCTATTTCGCGCCCATCAATGCACTCAGCGTGACGGAGACGGGAAAAAACAACTTCGACGGGTTCGTGGACGCGTTGACGGAAGCGTTCGATTTTCCCTTGCTCGGCGATCCCACGGACGCCGTCATGCAGGCGGAGTGGTTTTACGACGCGAACGTGCATCTGAACGACGCGGGCATGACCACGTATTCGTTGACGCTTGTAAACGCCTTGAAAACGAGAATGGGAAGCAGCGTTCCCAACGCCACCCAACCGCCCGAAATGCCCGCCTTGCCCGAGAATAAACTTCCCGACGGCGAAGGGGATAGCTCGCACGCAAAGTATTTTCTCTATGAAACGGAGGGCGAAGGCGTGCGCGTCGTCGGTTTGACGGAAGAGGGGCTCGAACAGACTTCCCTCACGCTGCCGTGGACGATCGACGGCAAAGCGGTCGTCGCGATGGATAAGACCATCTTCCGTGGAAACGCGCTCGTGCAGGAGATTACCTTGCAACGGAATATCAAGCGTATTCCCGACGGCAGTTTCGACGGCTGCACGGCGTTGAAAAAAATTCATTTGAAGCATACCAAACCGACGCAGATCGGCATTTCCACCGACAAGCTTTTATCCGACACCGACGGAGCTTGTTTCTACGTGGACAAGGACGTTTTGCCGAGTTTTGTCAACAACTATTCGTGGAGTTATTACGCCGCGTACTTGAAGGGGGAGTGAGATGAGACGGAAATTATTTGCGTTTGCGTCGCTATGTCTGACGGTGTTGACGGCGCTGTGCGGCTGTCAGACGGCGGTGGAGATCCCCAAGGACGACTTGGTGTACGTGGTGCTCGAACAGTCCCTCGGCATATGCGTAAAGCAGGACGCCGCCGCGGTCAAACGGGGAGAGAGCGCTGCCTTTGAATTTACCGTAGAAGGGGGGTATGTATTTGATGAGTGCTCGTATACGGGCAAATATACCCTCGTCGAGACGGGGGAGAACCGCTATCTTTTGACCATTTTGAACGTGCGCTACGATACCCGTTTTTCCCTTTCCACGGGACGGGTGAGCGGCAAGGTGTTCTACTACTTGAACGGCGGGACTTTCCTTGACGAAAGCAATACGGCGGACTACTATACGCAGGACGCGGTCCTTCAAAATCACCTTCGATTGAATACCGATATCGGAACTTCGTTTAAGCGTGACGGTTATACGCAGACCGGTTGGAATACCGAGCCCGACGGGAGCGGCGATCACGTGGGCTTGGGTAGCCGTGTGACCATCCATGAAAATCAGTCCATCGTGTTGTACGCCGAATGGTGCGAATGGTCGGATCCTTCCCTGTTCGCGTATGAAACGAACTACGAATCTAGAGAGACGGGGGATATTACGCTGACCGAGTACAAGGGGGAGGCGGAGATCGACCTCCTGTCCATTCCGGCGTATATCAACGGGAAGAAAGTCACCTGCGTTTCGGACGGATTTACCGAGGGGGTCAAGGTCGGGACGCTCGTGTTGCCCAACACCATAGACACGCTGAAGATCGGGGCGTTCGGACAAAGCCTGATCGACGAGATCTACCTCTACGACAATCTGATGAACGTGAGCAACGGCTCTTTCAGCAGTTCTCTCGGGCGGGGGATCCCCACGGTGCATATCAACGCCGCCATGGCGCCGCGGTACGTGGGGGTGAACGACACGGCGCAGTTCGCGGACGACGTGGATAGACTCATGTTGAACGCGGACAAGAAGAAGATGGTCTTTTTCGCAGGGTGCAGCATGAGCTACGGCTTGGTTTCCCCCGACGTGGAAGCCGCCTTTGGAAAGGAGTATTTCATCGTGGATACGGGCGTCATCGGGAGCACGAACGCATGGTTCCAGTTTCAATGTATGCTGCCCTATCTGGGGGAAGGGGACGTATTCGTGCACGCGCCCGAGCAGATGAGCTCCTACCAGCTTTTGTATAAGCTGAGAGCGGAATATAGGACCTTCGTCTGCGTGGAGGGCAATTACGACCTGCTCGCGCAGATAGATTGTTCGAAGATCGGCGCCTTCTTCGACTGTTTCTCGGAATATAACAAGATCCGCAGCGTCCTGCCGCCGTCCGATTACGGCAGGAAAAACGAAAACTACAACGAGTACGGGGATATCGTGATGCCACGTGAAAATTCCCCCGAGGATGCGAATTACGGCTTGGAGACGCTGTTTGCGATGCACTTCGTCACCGAGGATTCCCTGCGCAACCTCAACGAGATCTACGGACAAATGGAGGCGAAGGGGGCGAAGGTGTTCTTCTCCTTTGCGCCCATCAATAAAAACACCCTCACGCAAGAGGATATCGATACGCAAAGTTGGTTGCAGTTCGAAAACCGTATGCGCGAGGGGCTCGGATATCCCGTCATTTCGTCGGCGTACGACTACTTGATGGAGGGTAAATATTTCTACGATACGGACTATCATCTTTCGGAAGAGGGGGCGAGCGTCCGTACCCAAATGCTCATTCGGGATTTGAAAAAAGCTTTGTCGTAAGGAGGAAAAAAGATGACGAAGGCGCAACAATTAGAAATTACGTTATATGGATATTTGCAAAAGCACGGCACCATGTCCCCGTCGAGCGCGTATTTAATCACCGAAGACAGGGTGATTACCTACGGAGAGGCGCTCGTTGCCGCGGAAAATCTGGGCGCGAAGTTTTTGGAACTCGGCATGAAGAAGGGGGCTCTCGTCGCCATTCGTGCGACGCGCTCGCCCGACGTGGCGATTTTGGTTTGCGCGCTCTCTTCCATCGGCGCCGTCGTCGTTGCGACGGACGCACATTTCACCGTGCGCGACTATATCGCGAATACGGGCGTGGAGATTTGTCCCGACTGGTATATCACCAACGAGAGCTTGGGGTTGGCGGTGGACAGCACGGGTTCGTGGTCGTTCCAAAATCGAGAAAAAGAGGTCTGGCAAATCGCCTTCGACTTCGAAAAGAAGGAAAACGAGGGGTACAGGTATGCGACGAAACAGGTTCAACCCGACGATCCTTTCATGATTATCTTCACGTCCGGCTCTACGGGCAAGAGTAAAGCGGTTATGCTCAGCCATAAAAATTGTATCGCCAATCCCGTGGATGCGATGCCCTTATTCCAACAGAATGAAAAAGACAGAGCGATCAGCTTGTTACCGTTAAATCACGTCTTTGGATTTGCGGTTATCTCCTGTGCGACATTCTGCGGTCACGATATCGTGTTCCCGAAAACGACGAAAGCGGAGTACGTATTATCTTGCATTGAGAAATATAAAATCTCCGTGTTGTATTCCGTTCCAACCTTTATTTTGGAACTTCTTGCAGACAGCAAGCATAAGGATTACGACGTATCCTCGCTGAGATTGGGTTTAATGGCAGGTGGACCGTTTACGGAAAAGCAAATGCGCTTTATCGAGGGTGAGCTTGGCTTACAGTTGATGCCGGGTTACGGCATGAGCGAATGTGTGGGGATTTCCACGATGTCCTATGGCGATCCCGTTGAGGATAGAGCCGCGGGTGTGGGGAGATTGTATCCTATGACGGAAGCATATATTTTGGATGACAACGGCGAGGAAGCTGCAGTCGGGGAAACGGGCGAGATTTGTGTGAAAGGCGCGACTCAGATGCTCGGTTATTACAATAACGAAGAAGCGACGAAGGAAGCCGTGGACGAGCAAGGAAGACTTCATACGGGGGATCTTGGATATTTCGATGAGAAGGGTATTTTGCATATCAACGGCAGAAAGAAAGATCTGATTATCCGTGGCGGCGAGAATATCTCGGCAGGGAAAGTAGAAACGGCTTTGCTTACCACGAAAGGAATTTACCAAGCGGCGGTCGTGCCCGTAAAGGATGAAAAATACGGTGAAGTAGTCGGCGCGATGATTATGCTGGAAAAGGGCGTAAATTATACGGAAGAGGATACCAGGTGTTTGTTGAAAGATAAATTGTCCAAGCATGAGATCCCTGAAATTATTCATTTTGTAACGGAATTTCCGAAAACGAGCTCGGGAAAAATCGATAAGATAAAAGTGAAGGAAATGATACAAAGCTATGGAAAATAGTGTGATATTCAATGAACCGCTTTTATTGATATTATTGGGGATAGTGTTATTTTTAAGCGTGTTTGATATTAAATGCAGAGCGTCGGGCTACGTATTGCCGCTCATTTCTATTCTCATCACGCTCTGTACGCTTGCGTACGCGATGCTTTTAGGCGCAAGTCTATACGAAACGGTGACGGTGCTCATGCTGTTTGCCGCGGTCAATCTGCTATCCTTCGGTAGCAAGGGAGGGAACGCATGAATTTTAACTCGATAGAATTCCTCGTATACCTTGCCGTGGTGCTCGCGTTATACTTCCTCGTGCCCCATAAATTCCGATGGATCGTTCTGCTTACGGCGAGCTATTATTTCTACATGAGCTGGAACGCCACCCTCATCTTTTTGATCGTGGGAACGACGCTCGTCTCGTACCTGGCTGCCATCTTCATGGAAAAAACGGAGAATAAGGCGGTCAAAAAATTCCTGCTCGTACTCACCCTCGTCGTGTGTCTGGGCGTACTTTTCTTCTTTAAGTATTTCGAGTTTTTGCTCGGCAGCGTGATTGACCTGCTCAACCTGTTCTCGATGCATATTCCCGCGGTGTCGCTGAATATTCTCCTCCCCGTGGGCATCTCCTTCTATACCTTCCAGACCCTCTCCTACGTCATCGACGTGTACAGAGGGGCTTACAAGGCGGAGAGACATTTCGGCTATTACGCTCTCTTCGTCAGCTACTTCCCCCAACTCGTCGCAGGTCCCATCGAGCGCATCGACCATCTCTTGCCGCAACTCAAGGCGGAGCACAAGCTCAACTGGGAGGATACCTACGCAGGGTTCAAAATCGCCCTCGGCGGATTTTTCCGCAAATGCGTGGTAGCGGATTTTTGCGGTATCTTCGTGAACAACGTGTTCGGGAATGTGGCGGAGGCGAACTCTCTTTCCGTCTTCCTTGCAGGCGTGCTGTTCGCTTTGCAGATGTACAACGATTTCGCAGGCTATTCGGACATCGCGACGGGCGTGGCACGCATGATGGGCGTGAAACTCATGAAAAACTTTGACCGCCCGTACCTGTCCACGAGCTTTACCGAATTTTTCCGCCGTTGGCATATCAGCTTGACCAAGTGGTTCACCGATTACGTATACATACCCTTAGGGGGCAGTCGCAAGGGGCAGGCGAGAAAGATTTTGAATATCTTCATCGTCTTCCTGCTTTGCGGACTTTGGCACGGCGCCAACTGGACGTACGTCCTTTGGGGCCTGTACTCGGCGCTCGTGCAGGCGATCGAGACGGTGATGCGCAAGCCGTTCGGAAAATTCTGCGAAAAGTTCAAAATCGATTTGACCAACCCGGCTGTGGTATTCGTGCGCAGAGCGATTTTGTTCATGCTCGTCGTGTTCGGTGCGTTCATCTTCCGCTCGCAGTCGGTGGGACAGCTCGGCGAAGTGCTCGTGACGCTGTGCACGGGTTTTGGCGAAGGGTTTGTGACGAATGCCTTCCAAAACCTCGGCATCGGCGTAATGGAGATTTTGCAGATTTGCATGAGCGTCGTCTGTATGGCGATGATCCCTCGTCTGTGGGAGGAGAGGAGCGAACACGAGCTTTCCCTCCACACCTTGCAGGGGAAGTCGGTGTATATGCAACGTCTTTCGGCGTGCGTGTATCTCGTGTTGGCAGTCGCCTTCTGTTGGTTGGCGCTGGCGTCCTCGTCCGACGTCTCGTCGTTCGCTTACTTTCAATTTTAGCGCAAAGAAGTCTTTTACGGCGGCGGAGTTTTGAAAAAACTCCGCCGTGTTCACTTTTTCCGCCCAAATTTCGTTCCGCTTTCGCCCGAAAATCCACTCCACCCACAGTAGAATTTGCCATATTTTCATACGTTTACGAAAATTTCTCCATACCCCTTGAC
>JAGAJI010000051.1 GCA_017626135.1 Clostridia bacterium
ACGCCGTCGGATTTGTCAATAGAATTTTTCATTTTATGCAGAAATCAGCTCCGCGCGGCGCGACGGCGCTTTTGCAGGAATTTGACGAGGTAATCGTAGAACTCCGCCGTGACTTCCGAGGGGAAGGGGCTTTCGTGCAAATTCACCGTCAGCGTGCGCCTGCAATCCCGATCGAGAATGGGCAAAAGAGCGACGTCCGCCGACACTTTTCCCCACGAATATTCGGGCCAAAAGCCCACGCCGGCGTTCGCGCCGATGATGTTCTTGACGGCGAGCAGGGAGTCCGATTCAAAGGACACGTGGGGCTTGAACCCTGCCTCTAAACAGAATTCGTCGCAGACGGCGCTGAACAGTCGGGAACCGCCCATGTGCACGAATCCCTCGTCCTTGACTTCCGCGAGGGTAATCCCGTTCTTTTCCGCGTACTTGGAATTTTTGGGCACGGCTAAAAAGATTTGCTCGTCCAGCTCCGTCGTTTGGAGAATGGGAGGGAGCACGGCTACGTTCGCCGTATCCGTCGCGACGGAAATATCGCAGTCGGGCTCCGCCTCGTTGCGTAGGAGCTGAAAAATCACTTCGGGGTGGCGTTTCTTATAGGCGATGACGGCTTCCGTGACCGTGCTCGATGCCGCCAACACGTTGAGTTTGACGGTAAAACGCCGCTCGGCTTTGAGGGAGGCTAACTCCGAGGGGATATTGTCGAGTTGGGTCAAAATAGGCTCCAACTTATTCTTCAAGTAGACGCCGAAGGGGGTGAGGCGGATATTTCTGCCCTTTTTGTAGAACAGGGGCGCGTCCAGCTCCTCTTCGAGCTGTTTGATGGCTTTGGTAAGCGCAGGTTGCGCGATGTGAATTTCTTCCGCCGCGCGCGTGACGTGCCCGAGTTTTGCCACCGTGTAAAAATAACGAAGTTTCGCAAGTTCCATTTTTTTCTCCCGTTACGGATCTTTCCACCCCACCGTGTACGCGTGGAAGGAAAAATTCATAGCTAACCGTTATTATTTTCATAATAATTATATATTTTACATTATCGTTTGTCAAGTGTATAATAGGGGTGTAAATACATTTTAAGGAGATAAAAATTATGGTAACTGTTTTGGAAAGCATCATGTTGATTTGTTTTGGAATTTCTTGGCCCGTATCCGTCTACAAGAGCTGGACGTCGAAGACGACGCAGGGGAAGAGTCTGGTGTTCATGTTCGCCATCATCGTGGGGTATATTGCGGGAATCGTCGGCAAAATCCTCAGCGGGCAACTCAACTACGTGCTCGCGCTCTATATTCTCAACCTCTTCTTCGTCTGCACCGATCTCGTGCTCTACTTCTTCAACAAAAAACGGGAGCGTCTCGCCGCGCAGGCGATTTGATTATTTCCGCTATGTCACACGCGCAGGCGATTTGATTATTTCCGCTACGCACAACCTTCGTCAAATCATAACAACGAGTGTGTTTGCGAATCCGTCGTTGGTTGCGGCGGATTCCTATTTTTTTGATTATCACAATCGAAAAAATAGATAATACTCAAACCATCTCTAAAAATTTTGATTATTTTTCAACAATTTCATCAAAACGGGGTGCAGAAGGTTGCTTTATTTTTCAAAAACGGGTAAAATAATTAAGAAAATAATAAAACAATAAGAAAACGGAGAGAGAATTACGTATGAAAAATCGAGTAGCGCAAAGAATGACGACGATCTCCCCCTCCCTGACTTTGGCGATTTCCGCGAAGGCGAAGGCGATGAAACAAGCTGGGGAAAGCGTGGTGTCCTTCGGGGTGGGCGAGCCTGACTTCAATACGCCTGCCCACATCATCGACGCGGCGAAAGCGGCGTTGGACGCAGGGTATACGAAATATACCCCCTCGTCGGGGTTGTTGCCTTTGAGAAAGGCAATTTGCGAGAAGTTCAAACGGGACAACGGACTCGACTACGAGCCTTCCCAAATCATCGTATCCAATGGTGCAAAGCATTCCATTTTCAACGCCTGCTACGCGCTCTTGGACGAGGGGGACGAGGTGATCATTCCCGCGCCCTACTGGCTGACTTATCCCGAGGTCGTGAAGGTTTGCGGCGGCGTGCCCAAATACCTGGTATGCCCGAAAGAGAATAAATACAAGTTTACGGCAGAGGAATTGAAGGCGGCGATCACCCCAAAAACCAAGATGCTCATTTTCAATTCTCCTTCCAACCCCACGGGCGCGGTATACGGAGAAGAGGAAGTCCGTGCGATTGCCAAAGTGTGTGAAGAGGCGGGGATTTTCGTGCTCTCCGACGAGATTTACGAAAAGCTTTGCTACAACGGTGTCAAGCCCTTCTCGATAGCAAAATGCAGCGAGAAAATGAAGGATCTGACGATCACCGTCAACGGCGTGTCCAAGACCTACGCCATGACGGGTTGGCGCGTGGGATATTTGGCGGCGCCCAAAGACGTGGCGAAGGCGATCGACTCATTCCAAAGCCACGCGACGAGCAACGCAAGCTCCATTTCCCAGTACGCGACGATCGAGGCGCTCGCGGCGCCCGAGTCGGAGATCGCGGACATGGTAGGGGTATTTGCCAAGCGTAGGGCGAAAATTTTGCAACTCATCGACGGAATTGAAGGGGTTCGGGCGGTGGAACCCGACGGGGCGTTCTACGTCATGTTGGTCATCGACGCGCTGTACGGCAAAGTGTATCGCGACAAGGCGATCACAAACTCCATCGAGTTTGCCGATGCCCTTTTGGAGGCGGAGAAGGTCGCCACCGTGCCCGGGATTTCCTTCGGTGCGGACGACTGCGTGCGGCTTTCCTATGCGCTCGGCGAAGAGGACATCGAAGAGGGCTTGCGCCGCATTGAAAGATTCGTGAGTGAATTGAAATAATCGATTGAATCTATCGATTTCAGAGGGCGAGGAAGGACGTTCTTCGCTCTCTTTTTCTCACCGACGGAACTTCAGCAGGGGAGCGTAGCTCCCTTTTGGGGAGATTTTGTGTATTTTCCGAAAAAATTTTCAAAAAATACGAAAAATTTTCCGAAAAGGTCTTGAAATTATGCGCGAAATCTGCTAAACTATAGGAAACCGAAATTTACGTAGACGGTTTCGGGGAAACTAACACAAAATCTGGGAGGATTTTATTATGATTAAAGTTATTTACGGCGCAAAAGGTACAGGGAAAACGAAGATGATGATCGACGCGGCAAACGAGACCGTGAAAATTGCAAAAGGTCATATGATTTTCATCACCGACAGCAAGCGCGGTATGTATGATTTAGAACGCGAAATTCGTTTTATTGACACGAGCGAATACGATATTGCAGGCGAAGCAGCGCTTTGCGGATTCGTAAAAGGCGTGATCGCAGGCAACAACGATAACGAATACGTCTTCATCGACGGCGTCGTTCGTATCGCAGGCAAGCCCGTACAGGAAATGGCGGCGTTCTTCTATATGCTCGACAAAGTGAGCAAGGACAGCGGCGTAACCATCACCGTATCCGTTTCGGCAAACAAGGAAGACTTGCCCGATTTCGTAACCAAGTATTTATAATCAATCAGTCGGCAATTTGGGCGGTGGAAAACTCGGTTTTCCACCGCGCTGTCAAAAACGGACGTACATAGAATAATGGGAAAAATGATGGCGGTCAGGCAGACTGCCCGTTTTGCGCGTTAAAAAATACGGCGCGCGAACGCGAAGACAGGTAAAAAATCCAAAAGGCAGGTATAAAAAGATGTATTTCATCAGTACAAGAGGCGGAGAAAGGGTAACGGGCGCACAGGCGATCGTGCAGGGGCTTGCGAAGAACGGGGGCTTATACGTACCCGAGACCTTCCCCACCCTTTCCCAAGCGGAGCTCCAAGACATGGCGAACATGAGCTATTCCGAACGCGCGGCGTTCATTTTGGGAAAATATCTTGCGGACGAGCTGGGCGCTGATTTCCTTCAATCCGCCTGTGAGAAAGCGTATTCCTCGTTCGAAGGAGACGACCCCGTGCCTCTCGTCAAAGTGGACGGCGAAACGGGTTTATATATTCTCGAGCTCTTCCACGGCCCTACGTGCGCGTTCAAGGACGTGGCGTTGCAGCTCCTTCCTTACCTTTTGAAAAAGAGTCTGGAAGTGACGGGCGTGAACGACGATATTCTCATTCTCGCCGCGACGAGCGGCGACACGGGCAAAGCGGCGCTCGAGGGCTTCCGCGACGTACCCGGTACCAAAGTGGCGGTGTTCTATCCCGACGAGGGCGTTGCGAAGATGCAGCGTCTGCAGATGTGCGTGCAGGACGGGAACAACGTATGCGTGGCGGCGGTCAAGGGCAACTTCGACGACTGTCAGCGCGCGGTGAAAAAGCTCTTCGCTTCCGAAGAGTTCAACGCCGAGCTCGCCAAGCGCAAAGTGCGCCTTTCGAGCGCGAACTCCATCAACTTCGGTCGTTTGGCGCCGCAGATCGCGTACTACTTCTCTGCGTACGTAGATCTTCTCTCCGCAGGGCAGATCGAGATGGGGGACGAAATCGACTTCGTCGTGCCCACGGGAAACTTCGGGGACATTTTGGCAGGCTGGTACGCCAAGAAGATGGGCTTGCCCGTGAGAAAACTCGTCTGCGCTTCCAACCGCAACAAAGTACTTTCCGACTTCTTCCACAAGGGCGTGTACGACGTGAAACGCAATTTCTTCCGTACCATGTCCCCGTCCATGGATATTTTGGTGTCTTCGAACTTGGAACGTTTGCTCTTTGAAATCAGCGGCAGAAACGCCGAGCTCACCGCCAAGCGTATGCAGCAACTCGCCGAGGAGAAGGAATACTCCATCACGAGTGCGGAAAAGGAAATTTTGGACAAGGAATTCTACGCAGGATTTGCCACCGAGGACGGCACCGTGGACGCGATGTTCGAGATTTTCGACGAGTACGGCTACGCCATGGATACGCACACGGGGGTAGCGCTCGCCGTGTATATGCAATACTACAACGCGCGCACCAAAGAGGACGAAAACGACAACACGCCGACGATCGTGCTTTCGACGGCGAATCCCTATAAATTCCCGCAGGACGTGCTGTACGCCCTTTCGGGAAACGACGTCAAGGACAGCTTTAAGGGCATCAAGCGCCTGAACTTGCTCACGGCGATGAAACCGCCCAAGAGCTTGATCGCCCTGCGCTATCGCCCCTTGCGTTTTAAGACGGTGGTCGCAAACGACTTAAAGAAGATGTCCGAGCTGATCCTGCGCTTTGCAGACGGTGAAATCGTGCCCGTACCCGACAAGGAGTAAAGAATAAAAATATCTCTATTCGCGAGGTGACGAAATGCGTAAAAAATTATTTTTGTTACTCATCCCCCTGTTGATGTTTGTCATGACGGCTTGCAAGCCCGTCCTTCCTTTGTCCTATTACGAGGAATGGCTCGGCTCGCTCGACGGAGCGGAAGTGACGGAAATTTCCGTGGAAAGCGGCTATATCGGCGTTGCGCCGGGCACGCCGACGACCATTCATATCACCGAGGACAGGGAAGAGATTGAACGGCTCGTCAACGCTTGGAAGGGAGTAACGCTCGCCGTAGACATAAGTGCGCCGACGGGCGGCGGTACTTTTCAGGAGATTACCTTCACCATGGGAGACGGCACGACGTATACCGTTTATTCCGGGAATGGGAAATATACCGTAGAGGGATTGCGCTTTACGCTGTCCGCGTTCCCGACGATTGCGGAAGATAAAATCACACGCGTGGAATCCGGAGAAGGTTCCTAAGAATTTTGCGCTACGCAGACGGAGTAATCGTACCCGTGTTTGATAAAGAAGAAAAAAATTAAAGAATAAAGAGTACTTTATTCTCAAGGTGACAAAATGCGCAAAAAATTATTTTTGTTATTGATCCCGTTCCTGACGTTTGCGATGACTGCTTGCGAACCTTCCGAACTCAAAGTGGATCCCGAGTTTGCGCCCTACTACGAGTACGTCGGAAACATGAAGGGAATAGAAATTTACTGTTGGGAAAAGGATGGCGCGTGGGAATGCTGCTTGATGCCGGGGACGAATCGTCTCAAAATGGTGGAAGAAGTGCGCTATTTGCAGGAAAACTATCCTTGTCCGATTGCGCAAATGAAAATTATTTTGCAATCCTATTCCGAGGAAGAACGGGAATACGCCTACGTGGCGATCGTCAGCACGCCGCCCGTGCAAAGTGAGTTGGCGCATAGCTATGACGAATACGAACGAAACGAGGCGAAATATCTCGAAGTGTATACGCTGTTAGGGCTTGGCGTCTGACGGGTATTTTGTTGATTGCGTGAAAGAATCCGTTATTTTTGGTGAAGAATGGGAAAAGGGTGGAAAAGCAGTTTTCTTTTTCGTATAAAATCGTTATAATAGGGATAAGTTAACAAAAGGGATACAAGGAGACGCTATGTTCGGTTACGTGCGCGCGGATACGCCGTATTTATATATCAAAGACGACAATTTGTACCGCGCGATGTATTGCGGCGTATGCAAAGGGATAGGGCAGGTATGCGGTCAAGCCGCCAGAATGGGGCTTTCCTACGACGTGACCTTCCTTTCCGTCATCTTGCATAACATTGCGGGCGTGGACGTCAAAATCGAGAAATCCCATTGTCTGACCCATTGTATCCGCACGCGGCAGATGGCGGAGGTGGACGAGCTCACGAGACGGCTCGGCGCGCTGAATACCGCGCTCGTGTACTACAAGTATACCGACGATATTCAGGACGGCGACAAGGGGCGGGGCAAACGGCTTTGGTTTAAGCGCGGTTTTCAAAAAGTCAAGCAAACCTACCCCGAAATCGAGCGCATCGTGCGCGAGAACCTTGCCAACCAAGAGAAGGTGGAGAAGGCGAAGACGGAGAGTTTGGACAGGGCGGCGGACGCTACGGCGAATATGCTCGCGGAGTTCTCCGATTACGCGCTCGGGGAGAAGAAAACGAGCGCCACGCACAACCTTTTTTACGCGGTGGGGAAATGGATCTACCTCATCGATGCGTTGGACGATTACGACAAGGACGTGAAGAAGGGGGCGTACAATCCCTTCGCGCTTGCCTTTCAGGCGACCTGTAAAAAGGAGCTTTTGGAAGGAAAAAGCGGCGAGGACGTGCGGTACGCCTTCCATGCGCTGTTCTTCGATATACGGGAGAATTTATCGCAAATTCACTTCCATTTCAATCGGGATTTGTCGGACAATATTTTGCTTCGCGGCTTACCTGCTACCACCAAACGGGTGATGGAAGGGGAAGATTGCGCGAAAAATTGCAAAAAGAAAAACAGGAAATAAGGGCTTGAAAAAAGAGCAAGCCGACAGGAGAAACAGGAGATATTCATGAGAGAGTACTACGAACTTTTAGGACTGAGCGAAACGGCGACGGATGGGGAAATCACCGAGCGCTATTATGCCTTGAAAGGGAAATACAGCGAAGACCGTTGGTTGGACGGCGAGGCGGGCAACGAGGCGGCTCGGAAACTGACGCAACTCGAAAACGCCTATAAAGAGATCATGGCTTCGCGCAAAGAAAAGCGTCAGAACACCGAGGGTAAGAGCTCGTACGAGGAGATTGCCGAGCTGTTGAAGTCGGACAAACTCAGCGAAGCGCAGGCGAAACTTGACGATTGCAACGATCGCGGTGCGGAGTGGCACTATTTGCAGGCGGTGGTGTTCTATAAGAAGAACTGGTCGAACGACAGCAAGAAACAGCTGGAAATCGCGATGCAGATGGATCCGAACAACACGAAATACCGCGCAGCGTACGACAAGATGAACGCGAAGAACGACTATGAGAAACAATCGGCGCGCGAGGAGAGACAGAACCCTTACGCGCACGAGCCCCTGCCCGACGAGCAGATGGGCGGGAACGCTTGTTCCAACTGTATTTCTTGCTGTTACACCTATTTGTGCATAGATTGTCTGTTCAGTCTTTGTTGCGGTTGCAGATAAGACATGAAGAAGATTCCGGCATATGAGATTGCCTTATCGGCACTCGCGTGCGCGTTGGCGACCACGTTGATGACGGTGGGGGTATATTCGTCGATTTTTCTTTTCACGGGCTATCTGCTCGCTTGCGTTGCGCTGATGTTGCCGCTTGCGAAAAAGAGCTACGTGGGTTATGCGTTGGCGTACGTGGCGACGTGCGTATTCAGCGTGATTTTTTGTAGCGCGCAGTTTTTCGACGTGCTCCCGTTTATCATGTTTTTCGGGCTTCATCCGCTCGTCAACGAGCTGCAATTGAAACTGAAGATAAATACCTGGGTGGCGTGTTTCGTAAAAGCGGCGTGGTTTGACGGCACGATGTACGTGATATGGCGATTCGTATTCGAGATGACGACGACCATCGCGTTCGTCGATCGATTTATCCTTCCGCTCATTCTCATCGGTGGTACGATATTCTTTATCGCGTACGACTACGTCATGTTCAAATGCCGCGTATTAGTCAACCGCCTCGTCGAGCGCATCACGCGGCATTGACTGGAAGTCCGGAAACTCAGTTTCCGGTGGGTTATAAGGGTAAAACCCTTATCGGGTGTGGGCAGAGCCCACGAAAACGAAAGCGCCCCATAAAAAGCGAACGCAGTTCGCGCCTATTGGAAGTCCAGAAACTCAGTTTCTGGTGGGTTATAAGGGTGAAACCCTTATCGGGTGTGGGCAGAGCCCACAAAAACGGACCCACTAAAAGCAACCATAGGTTGCGTGACAACCGCGAAGCGGTTTTATCGCCGAAGGCGAAATGTTCAGCTCCACAAAAAGCGAGCGCATCACGCGGCATTGACTGGAAGTCCGGAAACTCAGTTTCCGGTGGGTTATAAGGGTGAAACCCTTATCGGGTGTGGCCCACGAAAGCGCCCCCATAAAAAGCAACCGTAGGTTGCGACCTAACCGCAGAGCGGTTTCATCGCCGAAGGCGAAACAAACGGACTCATTAAAAGCGAACGCAGTTCGCGTCGCTAACCGTGGAACGGTTCCCTCGCCCATGGGCGAAAGAGAATCTCCCCACGTAAAACCAAAAAGAGAAGAAAAAGCCCTTTACAGGAGTTTTTATGATAGAAAAGAACGACAGTATTTGCGCCGTGACGGACGCCATGGGTACGAACGGAGAAGGCATCATCAGGCACGAAGGAGTTACCTTTTTCGTGCCTGCTTGTTTACCCGGCGAAAAAGTGCGTTTCAAGGTGCTTAAAATCAAAGGCAACGTCGGCTACGGGAAGGTAGAGGAAATCCTCACCCCCGCCGAGGAACGGGTGCGCGAAAAGTGCCCCGTCTTTTCCCGTTGCGGCGGTTGCGCCCTCCAACACCTCGATTACAACGCCCAGCTCCTCTATAAGAGCAACGTGGTCAAGGACGCTCTCCGCAAGATCGGCGGGCTCCACGTGGACGTGCCCGTCGCCGTCAGGAGCGATTTGCCTTACGGCTACCGCAATAAATTGCAGCTCCCTATCGGCGTGGATAAAAACGGCGAGGACGTCATCGGCTTCTACGCCGAGCACAGCCACCGCATCGTGCCCGTGAATGCCTGCGCCATTCACCCCGCATGGGCGGAAAAACTCATCGCGATTTTGAAATCGTTTATGAAAACTGCCAACGTGCACGGTTACGACGAAACGACGAAAACGGGTACGATTCGACATATCGTCGCCAGGGAAATCGGCGGCAACTTTATCTTCACGCTCGTGACGGCAAAACGCAACGTTCCCCAAATACCCATGCTCGTCGAGCTCTTGTCGAAGGATTTTCAAAGCTTTTCTCTGTACTTAAATTTCAACGACAAAGATACCAACGTGATCTTCGGAAAAGAGTTTCAACTCGTACATGGTACCCCCTTTTTCGAGGCAACGGAGGGGGGAATCCGCTACGAGGCGGGGCCCGTCACCTTTTTGCAAGTCAATGAAAACGTGCGCGGAAAACTCTATCGCGACGCCTTAAAGACGGTGTGTCACGACGGCGACGAAGTGGTGATCGACGCTTATTCGGGGAGTGGTCTGCTCACGGCGATGATTGCCAAAAAAGCCAAGCGCGCGTACGGGATTGAGCTCGAAGAAGAAGCGTCCAAATGCGCGGACAACCTGAAAGCGAAAAACGGACTGGAAAATATGACGAATATCTGCGGCTACGTGGAAGAGCATTTATCGACGGTTCTGCAAAAGGAGCAGGGGGAAAAAGTGCGGCTGATTCTCGATCCGCCGCGGGCAGGTATCGCGCGAAGTGTTTTGAAGGCGCTTTTGCAAAGCGGGATCGAAAGCCTGACGCTGATCAGTTGCAACCCTGCGACGCTTGCGCGGGATTTGGGGATTTTGAGTGGTCGACTCATCGAAAACGAGCAGGGCGAGCTCGTCAAAAACCCTGCGTACGCAGAACTTTCCGAGAAGGACACCTTGACGGGGTATTACGAAGTGACGAAAATTCAGCCTTACGAT
>JAGAJI010000052.1 GCA_017626135.1 Clostridia bacterium
TCCTCCCAACTGCCGTCCGAATAACGGGCGATTTCATGTCCGAGCGCATCCGTCTCCCTGCCGATCAACTCCTTTTCGGGATCGGGCTCTTCCACGGGTGGCAATTCCACCTCGATCCCCGACGAACTCTCCTCTTCCTCCTCCGAGCTATCCTTCTGTCCGAAACTGCTCGAACTCTCGTTTTTCAAAGGATCGCCGTGCGAGGACGTAGACGAGGGCATAGATGAGAGAAGGGACTCCAACAGCAGGTCGCAGGAAGTCGCGAACACCGTCGTCAGACAAACTGCCAGACAAAGAACCCGTTTGATATGTTTGTTCATAACGCTCCTCCTTAAAACACTTCCATCAGCGCTCCGTGCGCTTTCAACCACGCGCGCCTGACCTTCCAGTCGGGGACGTAAGCCGCCACTTCCGCCCAAAAGGTTTGGGAATGATTTTTATATTTGGTATGCGCCAACTCGTGCACGACCACGTATTCGACGACGTCCTTGGGCGCGTAGAGCAAGCGGAAGGAATAGTGAATCCCATTCTCCCCCGAGCACGAGCCCCAACGCCCTCGCGCGGAATTGACGCGTGCGTATTTGTATTGCGTCCCCATGCGCGCCGCCGTCCTTGCCGTCAAGTCCGAAAAGATTCGTTTTGCGTTCTCTTTCAGCCATTTGACCAGCCGCTCGCGCGCGTTCGCCTTGGGCACGTAGACGATATTCGCCTCCCCGTCGTAACGCACGTTTTTCTCGTCGGTGAGCCGAACCGTATGCGTTTTGCCGAGCAATAAAAAGGCGTAGCCATCGAGGTTTTCGGGTGGTAAACAAATACCTGCCCCCTTCATTTTCTCTTTTTGCTTGAAAATCCAACCTTGCTTCTCTTCCAAAAACGCAAAAATCCGCGCCTCGCTGCAATGGAGAGGGGCGCGAACGATCACCCGTGCAAACGGGTCGACGGTGATTGCCAACGTCTTGCGACGGGAGCGGATGATTTCGTCGGGAACGACCGTAGGCATAACCTTACGCCTTATCGGCGCTTTCTTCCGATTCGACCACGCGTTTGGAACGAACTTTCAGCACCTTTTGCTTGGTGGCTTTTACGATTTTTATTTCCACGCCCTTGTAGGAAATGGACTCGCCGATGGGGGGAATACCGCCGAACTCTTCGGTCACCCAACCGCCGACGGTGTTGGATTCAAACTCTTCCTCGTCGTTTTCAAGCTCGTACAGCTCGAAGAAAGATTCGAGGTCGCATTTGCCGTCCACCCAGTATTCCTCGTCGGAAATTTTTCCGTAATGGACTTCTTCCTCGTCGTGTTCGTCCCAGATTTCCCCGACGAGCTCTTCCAAGATATCTTCGAGGGTCACGATGCCGACCAAGCCGCCGTATTCGTCGGACACCGCCGCCATGTGGATCTTCTGCTTTTGCAACTGTTTGAGAAGGGTCGAAATACGGGTATGTTCGGTGGTGAACGCAATGTCCTGCACGAGATGCCCGATTTCCTTTTCGCCGTTGACGTAGCCGACGAAAAAGTCCCGTTCGTGCACGAGTCCGATCACGTTATCGATGGTATTTTTATACACGGGCAAACGGGAATACCCCGTCTTTTCAAACAGTTCTTTCACCTCGTCCATGGTGGAGTCCACGTCAACCGCGTACACGTCTACGCGGGGCACGAGAATGTCTTCCACCTTCAAATCGTCAAATTCGAGCGCCGAGCGCACGAGCTCCGATTCCTCCTCTTTGAGCGTCCCCTGTTCTTCCGCCTCTTCGACGAGGCTCAAAAGCTCTTCATCCGTCACGACGTCGTCCTTTTTGAGTTTGAAAATTTTTGCAAGTCCAAGTTTGTAGAAATCGAAAATCTTGCAGATGGGGAATAAAATCCAGTAGAAAAGCTGCATCAGCGGATAGAACAGGAAACAGATCTTTTCGGGATAGACGCTCGCAAGATACTTGGGCGTGATTTCCCCGAAGATGAGCACGACAACGGTCAGCACGGCCGTGGAGACGGTCGCCGCTAATTCCGCGTTGAGAATCAGCGATGCGAAGAGAATACTTGCCAACGTGGACGCCAGAATGTTTACGAGATTGTTGCCCACCAGAATGGCGGTGACGAGCTTGTTGTAGCCCTCGTCTGCAAAATAGTAAACGGATTTGGCGTGTTTTTTGCCCTGTGCAACGGCGCTTTTGAGTTTCATTCTGTTCACGCAGGAAAACGCAGTTTCCGTCGCGGAGAAAAAGCCCGAAAGCAGTATGAGTACGATGATGACGAACATCAACGATAGGTTTAGCTTACCACTACTTGCAAGTAGGTTTAGGTGTTCACCCATGATAGTTATTGAATAACCTCCAAATAGATAAAAATATTTTTTGGCTGTGCCACGGAGAGCGGTTGAATTTAGCCGAAATATATTTTCGGCGGTTGACGAGAAAAATGCAAGAAAGACAAGCATTTTGCGAGGGCGCATACCCTCGGCGGTCTGTAACCGAGCAAAACACGAAGTATTTCACAGTATTTTTCCGCCAAAAATCAACCGAGTGACATGGCAGAGCCTATTGAGAAACTATACTTTCTCATTACATATTATATACCTTTCCATACCTTTTGTCAAGATAAACGGGCGTGGATTTGCATTTTTCACAGATTTTCCTGAAAAATATGAAATTTTTCCCGTTTCCCAACTTTTCTCCCTTCTCCCGCCTTTCGTGCGTTTTGCTCCCGTTTTCCCCATAACCGTCATTCAACGCATACATGGTATGCCCCTACGCTTATTTTTTCTCCGTACGCGCGCAAAAATCCACCCGATGAAAAAGCGTGCTGCGCAAGATTTTTTTTCGCGAAGTTCGTCAAAAGATTTGACGAACACGTATAATTGTGGTATACTAATACGTGAATCAAATAGAAATAAGTCACGCACGCGCGAGCGAAAAAAAGCAAACCGCGTTCGTGAAGGAGACGATTATGAAACGTGAACAAAGCATTGAAACCACTTGCGTGCAGGGAGGCTATACCCCCGGCAACGGCGAACCCCGTCAGGTTCCCATCATCCAGAGCACGACGTTCAAATACGCGACGAGCGAGGACATGGGCAAGCTTTTCGATCTGGAGGCAAGCGGCTATTTTTATTCCCGTCTGCAAAACCCCACCTGCGACACGGTCGCAGCGAAAATCTGCGCGCTCGAAGGAGGCAGCGCGGCGATGCTCCTCTCCTCGGGACAGGCAGCGAACTTCTTTGCGGTCTTCAATATCGCGACGGTGGGCGATCATGTCATTTCCTCGTCCTCCATTTACGGCGGCACGTACAACCTCTTCGCCGTGACCATGAAGAAGATGGGCATTGACTTCACCTTCGTCTCCCCCGACTGTACGGAAGAGGAGCTCAGCGCAGCGTTCCGCCCCAACACCAAAGCGGTGTTCGGCGAGACGATTGCCAACCCTGCCCTGACCGTGCTCGATATTGAAAAATTTGCCAAAGCGGCGCACGCGCACGGCGTTCCCCTCATCGTGGACAACACCTTCGCAACTCCCGTCAACTGCCGTCCTTTCGAGTTCGGCGCGGATATCGTGACCCACTCCACCACCAAGTACATGGACGGACACGGCACGGCAATCGGCGGCTGTATCGTCGATTCGGGCAAGTTCGACTGGATGGCGCACAAGGAGAAATTCCCCGGGCTCTGCACCCCCGACAACAGCTACCACGGCATCACCTATGCCGAAAAATTCGGCATGGGCGGCGCGTATATCACCAAGGCGACGGCACAGCTCATGCGAGACTTCGGTTGTACGCAATCGCCGCAGAGCGCGTTCTATCTCAACCTCGGGTTGGAGAGCCTCCACGTGCGCATGGAACGCCATTGTCTGAACGCGCAAAAGGTGGCGGAATACCTCGAAAGTAACGACAAAATCGGTTGGGTCACCTATCCCGGTCTGCCTTCGGACAAGTACTACGCTACTGCGCAAAAGTATATGCCCAAGGGGACTTGCGGCGTCGTCAGCTTCGGTGTGAAGGGCGGCAGAAAAGCGGCGGAAAAGTTCATGAAGGCGCTCAAACTCATCGCCATTGAAACGCACGTCGCCGACGCGAGAAGTTGCTGTTTGCACCCCGCAAGCGCAACCCACCGTCAGATGAACGAAGAAGAGTTGATTGCGGCAGGCATTTCGGGCGATCTCGTCCGCCTTTCCTGCGGCATTGAGAATTACGAGGATCTGATTGCGGATATTGCGCAGGCGCTCGACACCCTTTAACTTTTCAACGCGTACCTGCCCCCTATCTATCCCTTTGGAGCAGGGAAACTATAGCGCGATTGATACACACTCGAACAGTGTAAAGTAAACGCTGCCCTCGGTCACGCTCTCGCCTACCTATCGGCGTTCGCTTATCTCGCCCCTACAAAGTGTTATCAAGGCTTTGCTTAACGGGCAGCTCTCTCGGGCAAAGCTGTTCTTTGCTCTCGGTCA
>JAGAJI010000053.1 GCA_017626135.1 Clostridia bacterium
CACCCGTCAACGTATACGTGCCCAAGCAGGAGAAAGCGGAGGCAACGCCGATCGTCGTGAACGTACCCAAACAGGAGAAAGCAGAGGCAACGCCGATCGTTGTCAACGTACCCAAGCAGAACGCTCAGCAAACGCCTATCGTCGTGAACGTTCCCAAGCAGAACAGTCAGCAAGCTCCCGTCAACGTATACGTGCCCAAACAGGAGAAAGCGGAGGCAACGCCTATCGTTGTGAACGTGCCCAAACAGAACGGTCAGCAAGCGCCCGTCAACGTATACGTACCCAAGCAGGAAAATCAGCCTGCGCCCGTCAACGTCTATATGCCCAAGCAGAAGGAAAGCCAACCTGCTCCTATCAATATCTATATGCCTAAGCAGAAGGCGCCGAAAGTGCAGTCCGTCGACAACGCCGAAGTCGAAGCGCTTCGTCGGAGAGTCGCAGAGCTCGAACGCGCACTCTATAAAGAAAATGCAAGAAGAGAGGCGAACGAGGAAGCAGAGACGAAATACACCAGACAGGTGGCGGCGTTGCAGAAGGAAGTGGGCGTGCTCGAAGGCAAGCTCAGGACGATCAACCCGCTCCGCGTAAACGTTGCGCCTACGCCCGTCAACGTACAGGCCGTAGCGCCCGTGAACGTGGTGGTGAAGAAGAACGAAAGCAAGGGAACGGAAGGAGCCGCAGCGGCGTCGCCTCAGACCAACTATCGTCCCTTCATCATGCCTCCACAGCCCATGATGCCTCCCGTCATGATGATGCCGCCTCCTCCCGCACCCGCTCCCGCACCCAAAGCAGAGCCCGCTCCGGAGCCCGTCGTCATCTACAAGGAAGCACGCAACTGGGAGATCAAGTGCCCGAACTGCGGCAAACTCTTGAAGATCAACGATAAATCCAGCTACCATCGTTGCCCTGCGTGCGCGAAAGTGTTCCAGATCGAGACGAAGGGAAGAAACGTCGCCGATTTGCTCGGCATGAACGGCGGAGCGAAGAGACCGGACGGCATGAAAGAAGGTCTGCCGACGGAGTTGCCTCCCAAGAGAAATTAATTTTTAAGGGAGCGAATGCTCAAACGTAGAAAAAAGAATAGCGACCCTTGAAAGCCGAATTGCTTTTAAGGGTCGGTTTCTTGAAAATTTAACGGTCAATCCGTAGAAGAAAGAGTCAGTAGAAGAAAAAGGAGGCATAGTGAGAAACTATGGCAAAAGAGACACAGTTCGTAGAACAAATTGCAAACATTGACGAAGATTTCCCCCAGTGGTACACCGACGTGGTTTTGAAGACCAAGTTGGTGGATTACGGCCCCGTCAAGGGCACGATGGTGATTCGTCCTTACGGCTATGCGATTTGGGAGAATATTCAAAGAGAACTCGATTCCCGTTTCAAGAGCCGCGGCGTGGAGAACGCATACTTCCCCTTGCTCATTCCCATGAGCTATTTTACCAAGGAAGCGGAACACGTGGAAGGCTTTGCGCCCGAAGTGGCGGTCGTTACCCACGCAGGCGGTGAGGAACTCACCGAACCTTTGGCAATCCGTCCTACGTCGGAGACTATCATCGGTACGATGATGTCCAAATGGATACAATCCTATCGCGATCTGCCCATGAAGGTCAACCAGTGGTGCAACGTCATGCGTTGGGAAAAGACGACCCGTCCCTTCCTTCGTACGAGCGAATTCCTGTGGCAGGAAGGTCACACGGCGCACGTGAGCGCGGAAGAAGCGGAAGCGGAAACGATGGCGATGCTGCGCACCTATCAAGAATTTGCGGAAAATTGTTTGGCAATTCCCGTTTTGACAGGCAGAAAGACGGAGAAGGAACGCTTTGCAGGCGCCGTGGCAACGTATACCATGGAAGCGATGATGCGGGACGGCAAGAGCTTGCAGGCAGGCACTTCCCACTATTTGGGACAGAATTTCGCCAAGGCGTTCGATATCAAGTATCTTAGCAGCGAAGGCAGCTTGCAGACGGCGTACACGACGTCGTGGGGGGTTTCCACCCGACTGATCGGCGCCATCATCATGACGCACGGCGACGAGAGAGGGCTTGTACTTCCTCCTGTCGTTGCGCCCGTTCAATGCGTGATCGTACCCATCGCGGCGAGAAAGCCCGGCGTGGTGGAAGCGTGCGAGGGGTTGCAGGCGCAGTTGAAGGCGGCGGGTATTCGCGTGACCTTGGACAACACGGACAACAGCCCCGGTTGGAAATTCAACGAATGGGAAATGAAGGGCGTGCCCGTGCGTATCGAGCTCGGCCCCCGCGATATCGAGGCGGGCAAGATGCTCTGCGCGAGACGAGATATCTTGGAAAAGACGGAATTGCCTTTGGATAACGCCGTGGACGGCATCAAGGCGCTGCTTGCGGACGTACAGAAAGGACTTTTGGAAAAGGCAAGAAGGCGCCGCGACGAGCATATCGTCTACGCGGACGATATGGCAGGGATTTTGGCAGGCGTGGAAGCAGGCAACTTCGTCAAGGCGGGTTGGTGCGGATGTCGCGCTTGCGAAGACAAGATCAAGGAAGAAACGGCGGCGACCGCCCGCGTATTCGCAGAGGGCGAAAGCAAGGAGACTTGCGCAGTTTGCGGGAAGAAGGCGGAACACGTCATCGTATTTGCGCGCGCGTATTAAGAAAAAATAACCATAAATTTGGGCTCTATGTCAAATGTTGTGGTATGGAGAAATAAAAAAGTTGAATAAATTTTTACCGAATAGTTCCCATCAGGTTGCCACCTGATGGGAATTTTCGCTCGAAACGAGGAAAATCCGTTTTCGTAAGTTTTCAAATTTTTGATACCCGTAAGCGTTTCGCTGAATGACTTTAAGCGCATTCACGAACAGAAAAACGTCGATGCCGCTATGTCGGAATTAGTACAATTTTGTGAGAAGTACGGAAAAGTTTATCCAAAATTAGTAGAAAGATTGAGTGACGTAACGAGCTTTTTTTGCTATTACGATTTCCCTGAAAGTATTCGCCCGAGCATTTATACGACGAATTTAATTGAAAATTTTAACAAACAAATCAAGAGCCAATGCAAGAAAAAAGTACAATTTCCAAACGAAGCCTCGTTGGAGCGATTTATTTGCGGGATTGTGTTGGAATACAACCGAGAAAGCGAAGAGCGTATACATAAAGGTTTTTCGCTTGCTCAGGCTCAATTAACTGATTTATTTAGCTAAACCACCAAAATATTTGCAAGGTGTTTACACAAAATTCTTGACATTAC
>JAGAJI010000054.1 GCA_017626135.1 Clostridia bacterium
CTCGTCGGTTACGCAAAGACCAAAGAATTGAAACCCGGTGAAAAACAGACGCTTTCGATTCAGGTAAATCTGCAGGATATGGCCTCCTCCAACTCATAGCCCTTGAATCCGTTGCCGTTTGCGTCTGCATAGTCGTAGGAGGCCATATCCTGCAGATTTACCTGAATCGAAAGCGTCTGTTTTTCACCGGGTTTCAATTCTTTGGTCTTTGCGTAACCGACGAGGCTTACCGCCGCCTTTTCGATGCCGCCGACCGTGTAAGGAGCCTGTACGTAGATTTCTACGACTTCTTTACCGGATACGGAGCCCGTGTTGGTAACGTCTACCGTTACGGTAACCGTCTTTTCTTTTGCGGGGCTGCCTACGGAAGAGCTGATATCCGCTGCTTTCAGGCTGTCTGCGCTGAGTACGGGCGTTCCGATCTCGAAGTTCGTGTAGGAAAGACCGTAACCGAAGGGATATACGACGTTGTCGTCGTGCCATTGTGCTGCCTGAGCAGGCGTACCTGCGCCCGTGGAAAGCACGCCGTCTACGTACTGCAAGCGACCTGCAAGGATTTCTGCGTATACGGTTTCATAATATTTATAGCCGATATAAATATCTTCGGAGTAATCCACACCGTGCATGGAAATGCTGCTTGCCTGACTACCGTCGGCGAGTATGTAGGTGTTGCTGCCCGCGCCGTTCTGCACGTTTGCGATGGAGTTGTACCACGTAGGGTCGGCAGAGAAGTCTCTGTACCATTCGTCTACCAACTTACCGGAAGGATTCCATTCACCGCTCAAAAGTTTGGGGATCGCTTTGATACCGTTTGCGCCGGGACGACCGATGAACATGATTGCGTCCACGCCGTCGTCGTTGTCGAGGTTGTACATTTCCATGGCGTTGGAAGTGTTGAGCAAGACGATAACCTTATCGCATTGCGCTTTTGCAAGCTCGATCATTTCAAGTTCGGCGGCCGTAAGCATCTGGTTGTGCTTCACGTCGTCGCCTTCCGCGTCCTGTGCGAGACGTTTATGTTCCCAAACGCCTCCGTTCTCCGCTGCGTCGTTCGCTTTTTCTTTCGTAGCGACCGCCAAGTCGGAGCCTTCGCCACCGCCGCGTTTCAATACGACGATTGCCGCGTCGGCGTAGTCGCCAACGGTTGCGCCTTCAAGCGTCGATTCCGTGATAACCGTTTCGTTTACCGCAAAACCGTCGTCTGCGAGCACTTCTTGCACTTTACCGGAACCACCTTGCAACGAAGATGCAGCCGCGCCGAATACGGTCACTTTTACACTCTTCTTGTTGAGAGGCAGCGCGTTGGCTTTGTTCTTCAACAGAACGGAGCCTTCCCCGGTCAGTTTGATGTTCAATTCGGTTGCTACAGCGGTAGCCGCCGCCTGCGTGTCGTAACGGGGAATTGCGCTCCCGCCGTTTGCGGCAGATGCAGTCAAAGCACTGAACATCGGCGTTACTGCCAAGGTCGTAGCCAACACGGGCGTGAGAATCTTGGCAAACTTCTTAGTCTTTCTGGTCTTCATTAAAAATCCTCCTTTAATTTTTTTACGCCGTGCAGGATTTTTCCCCCTCGGGCGTAAGAATCGTTTTTAACGATAAAAGTAAACATATTATATAATAAAAAATGAAAATATTTTAACTTTTTCGTAAATGGTCGTCAAAAATTCGTAAATGGTCAAGGGCGGCCATCTGCGCTTCGTAAACGGTAAAAAACGACCGCTCACGATTCGTAAGCGGTCGTTTTCGTCTATTGTTTGGTATTTTGGAGGGTTTTGATGGGAATGGTAATATCCAGACGGAACATTTTGTTGCTGCATTCCACGGACATAACGCCGCCGTACTGCTCGACGATGCGCTTGATGCTGATCATTCCGAATCCATGGTTGTCCGCATCCTCTTTCGTGGTCACGGGGATCCCGTTTTTGAAGACGACTTCGGTTTCGCAGTAATTTTCCATATGTATGGTCAGGATCTTCCCCTTTGCCGCCATCGAGACGTCGATCACCCGTTTGTCCACGTCCTCGACCGCCGTCTCCGCGCGAATGGCGTTGTCCAAGGCGTTCCCGAACAGGGAGTAGACGTCCGAGGCTTTCATGAACGCCAACTTTTCCCCGTCGATCATATACGTAAAGCGAATGTTGTATTTTTCACAGATCAGATACTTGTTGGAAAGAATGGTATCCAACGGCTTACAGCCCGTCTTTGCTACCGAGTTATAAATGAGCACCGCCTCTTCGATTTCTTTGAGCGCCTGTTCCTGTTCCGCGCCCACCATATTCCGCAACGCCATCAACTGATGTTGCAGATCGTGGCACTTTAAGTTGACCATCTCGATCGCACGCTTATCGAATTCGTACTGTTTTTCCTCGCTTGCCCGCAAGGAGTCCAAAATGGCGTTTTCCCGTCTCAATTTACTTCTGTCGTACATTCCGAACAACATGAACAGGGCGAGAACGTCGTAGAAAATGATCATGATTCGCCACCAAATCGTGCTCCCATCCACGGCGGGACCTATTCTTTGCAGAATATATATGACCGCCGTCAAAACCAGGGAAATGAAAATCATGGAAAGTTTTTCTTCCCCCGCGCCGTTGACGTCTTTGAGTCGCTTATAGCAAAGCCCGAAAACGAGAACGTGAATAAGGATATAAACGATTACCTGCACGCTCGTGCACAGCAACCCTACCTTTTTGGGATCCAAGCCGAGAAATTCCACGGAGATGGTCGCTACCGAAAAGGACAAATTCTGCATGACGATCGCCGCCGCCACGCAAAACAATCCGTCCCAGAGCTTGGCTTTATATAATATAGGATATATAAGGAAGGATAACAGGAAGGATATCAGATAGCAACCGTAAGGTAAAAACCGTTCGAAAAGCAATTCCAGCCCCAAAGACAACGGAAGGTAGATCAACAAGGCTACGACGAGCCTCAACGCGAAACGCTCCTTTTTCTTCAAAGAAAATCCGAATAGGATTTCCGCAAAGACGATTTGGACCGTATGCTGCAAATATCCGAAAATATTCCCTTCCAGAAAGGATATCAGCGCAGGCATGCTCTATCTTCTCTCCTTTTTCAAAAACTCGTTCAACGCCACGAGGAAGTCCTTTTTCCTGCGGCGACTGATGAATATCCGCTCTTTTCCAATAACCACCTGTTCCTCGTCGATCTCCTGCACGAAGCGCAGGTTGACGAGATAACTGTTGCTGCAACGGAAAAAGTCGAATTCGAGAAGTTTCGCCTCCACGTCTTTGAGTTTCCCGATTTCCCGATACTCCCCTTCCGTCGTATGATAAATCAGATAATGATCGATGACTTCGACGTAATAAAGATTGCGCGCGGAAATGCGCTTCGTGTAGTCCCGCCCTTGGATATAAATTTCGTCCTGCGGATTTTGCGTGATCTTCGCCACCAACTTGTCCATAATCAACGAAAAGGGAAAATAGGAGATCGGTTTCACCATATACCCCATCGCGTCCACTTCGTATCCCTTCACAGCGTACTGCACCGTGCTCGTCACGAAGACCAAGGGCACGTCCACGTCCAACTTCCTGAGTTTCAGGGCGCAATCCATGCCGTTCATGTGCGGCATCTTGATATCCATAAAGACCGCGTCGGTCTGAGGATCGTAATCGCTGATAAAATCCACGCCGTCCCTAAAAAACCGTACGGAAAATTCTATCCCCTTTTCCTGCCCGTAGCGACTGAGAAATTCATCCATTCTTTTCGAACACTCTTCTTCGTCTTCCACGACGGCTATTTTTATCATGTCTCCCTCCTTGTTTCAACTTCTTTGACGTTTTTTCTTTCCGATAAGTCTTTTTCATCTTGTTTCCAAGGAAACAAGATACCCCATGGGGTAAATTTTCGACTTTTTTTGCCCTTTACAACTACTTTTGAAAATGATACCAAGGCACTCCGACACACACGAAAAAGCAATAGGTATCACCGTGATAGAAATAGTTTACCACATTCTGAAAGAAATGTAAAGCAAAAAAATAAGTTTTTGCAAATTATTCCCATCTGTGAATCCCCCCCCTGCAAGCTGCTTAGCACCCCTTTCCGAAAGAACGGTGGAAGGTTGCGTCGGAGTAAAAATTTATAAAGTAAACGGAGCGTGGATTGATTTTTGCGGAATTTTGATGTATAATGGACGTAGTGAGGTAAAAAACTATGGACTTGATCGAAAACGGAAAACTCCTCTATACGCTACGAACAGCGAAAGGCATGACGCAAAAACAGGTGGCGGACAGGCTGGGAATCCAACCCAAAACCGTCTCCAAGTGGGAGACGGGACACGGATTTCCCGACGTCTCCACCCTGTCCGACTTGGCGGATATTTTCGGCGTCAGCGAAAGGACGCTCCTGTCCGGGCGTCTTGCACGCAATATGCAAGAGACGGGCAATATGAAACATACGAAATTCTACGTCTGCCCCCTTCGCGGGAGCTTTACGCAAGGGATCGGAGATGGACAATACGAACAGCCAAGCTCCAAGCGAGGACATCGCAAGACTTGCAGGTATCCGTTTTACCAACATTTCCGAGCCGAGCCGTGGCCTGCTTTTGAACGCGGCACAGGTCAAAAGTATGACA
>JAGAJI010000055.1 GCA_017626135.1 Clostridia bacterium
AGACCCACGACGGGGGCAAGACCGATGGGCGGCGTGTCGAGCGCGCCCGTTGCGGCTCCCGTACCCACCACTTCGAGAACGTCCGCACCTGCCAAGAAAAAGACGTTTGAAAAGACGTATACGGAAAAGAAACCTCTTTCCCAGCGCTCTCTTATCAAACAGCAGGGCATGACGGTGGAGGATTTCGACGAAGATAAGTCGGGCTACAGAAAGATGCGTACGCCCAAGAAACAGAAGAGCAAGGAGATTGCCACCATCAAGATCGAACACGCAGTTGTGACGACGCAGGACATTCCTTTGAAAGTCCTGTCCGAAAAGCTCGGCGTATCGGCGGTGGAGATCACCAAGCGTCTGTTCAAGGAAGGCATCATGAAAGGGATCAACGATTCCATCGATTACGACAACGCAGCACTCCTTGCCGCAGACATGGGGATCGATCTGGAATACAAACCCGAAAAGACGGCGGAAGACGTGCTGATGGCGACGGCGGCGGACGAAGATACCGCGAAGCTCGTGACGCGTGCGCCCGTCGTAACGGTCATGGGTCACGTCGACCACGGGAAAACCTCCCTGCTCGATAAGATCCGTTCGACGGCGGTCACCGCAGGCGAGGCAGGCGGCATCACGCAGAGCATCGGTGCGTACACGGTGACGGCGAAGGGCAAACAGATCACCTTTATCGACACCCCCGGCCACGCGGCGTTCACGGCAATGCGAGCGCGCGGCGCGCAGGTGACGGACATCGTTATTCTCGTCGTGGCGGCGGACGACGGCATCATGCCTCAAACGGTGGAGGCGATCAACCACGCGAAGGCGGCGAACGTGCCCATCATCGTGGCGATGAATAAGATGGATAAACCCGACGTCAACCCCGACCGAGTGAGACAGGAACTCATCGAACACGAGCTCGTTCCCGAAGAATGGGGGGGCGACACCATTCTCGTTCCCGTTTCTGCAAAGACGGGTATGGGCATCGACGATCTGCTCGATTCCATCAGCCTCGTGGCGGAAATGCAGGAACTCAAAGCCAACCCCGACCGTCAGGCGAAGGGGACCATCATCGAGGCGAAGCTCGACAAGGGCAAGGGCCCCGTGGCAAGCATCATCGTGCAGACGGGTACGCTCAAGACGGGAGACAATATCCTTTCGGGTACGACCATGGGTCGCGTTCGCGCCATGTTCGACGACAAGGGCAGGGCGGTCAAGAGCGCAGGGCCTTCCATGGCGGTATCCGTGCTCGGGTTTGAAGAAGTGCCCAACGCAGGCGACAGCATCATGGCGGTGGATCAAGCGCTCATGAAGCAGGTACAGGAAGAGAGAAAGAACAGAGAACGCGAGAGCATGATCAAAGAACAGAGCCGCGTATCTCTCGACGATATTTTTGCGCAGGTGGAAGAGGGGAAACTTAAGAACCTCAACCTCATCGTCAAAGGGGACGTACAGGGCAGCGTCGAAGCCGTCAAGCAGTCCTTGGAGAAACTCTCCAACGAAGAAGTGCGCGTGAAGGTCATTCACTCGGCGGCAGGCGCCATCAACGAAGGGGACGTCATGCTGGCAGACAGCGCGAACGCGATCATCATCGGGTTCAACGTGCGTCCCGACACCAAGGCGAAGAAGCTTGCGGAACAGTCCAAGGTGGACGTGAGAAGCTACCGCATCATCTACGAACTTCTGGACGACATGGAAGCGGCGCTTAAGGGTATGCTATCGCCCAAGCTGAAAGAAGTCATGACGGGCAAATGCGAAGTCCGTCAGACGTTCAACATCACGGGCGTGGGTACGATCGCGGGCTGCTACGTGCTCGACGGTAAGATCGTCCGCGGCGGTAAGCTCAGAATTTACCGCGAGGATATCATGATTTGCGAAGGCGGCGTCAAACAACTCAAGAGATTTAAGGACGACGTCAAGGAAGTCAACCACGGCTACGAATGCGGTTGCGCCATCGAAGGGTTCAACGAAATTCGCGTGGGCGATATCATTGAGTGTTATGTCACGGAGGAAATCAAAGCGTAATGAAAGTTTCGAGAACCTCGAGATTAAACGGCGAATATCAAAAGGAAATCAGCGAGATCATTCGTATGCACAAGGACAGAATGCCCGGCGTGAAGGGAATGATCTCCATCACGGAAGCGGACGTGGCGCCCGACTTGAAGACGGCGTATATCTACGTGAGCGTTTACGGGGCGGGGGACACCACGCCCGAGGAAGTGCGCAAAGCCTTGCAGGAACAGGCGGGCTATATCCGCCACGAGCTCGCGCAGGTCATGCACACCCGTACGGTGCCCGTGCTCACCTTCCGTTTGGATAACAGCATGGTTTACGGCGCGAAGATGGATGAACTGTTCAAGAACATCACCTATTCCACCCCCGAAACCACGGACGAAGATTGATCGTTCACCTCCCTCTGTTTTGAGGGAGGTGCATTTTTAGGAGTTACTATGGAACAGATTGCAAAGAGAATACGGCAGGCAAACCGGGTGGCGATCTTCACGCATATGCGCCCGGACGGGGACGCCATCGGCAGCGCTTTGGCGTTGTCTGCGGCGCTCGATTTTTTGAAAACCCCCAACCAGGTATGCGTTGAAACGGAAATTCCCTCCAACCTCACCTTCGTGGAGGGGGTAGAAAAGATCGTCAAAAAACCCCGTGGGGAGTACGATTTGCTCATCGTGGTGGATTGCAGCGACGAACAGCGGCTTGGCGCCCTTTCCGAGGAGTATTTTATCGCCAAACGCAAGAAAATCGACGTGATCAATATCGATCATCACGTGTCGAATACGCGGTTCGGGAAGTACGATTTCGTGCAGAATTGCGCGGCGAATTGTATGCATATTGCAACGCTCATCGAATACCTGGGTGTGCCGTTTGATAAAAAAATCGCAGAATATCTCCTGCTCGGTCTGCTGACGGATTCGGGCAATTTCTCCCACGACGACGTGACGGAGGAAACGCTTTTGCTCGGGGCGAAGCTCGTCAAGGCGGGCGCGGATATCTGTCGGTATAATTATATGCTCTTCAAACGCCAGCCCAAGGAGCGCGCGGCGCTCTATGCAAAGACGATGAGCGGTATTCGCTATTATCACGACGGGCGTTTTGCGGTGATTGCCGTGACGAAAAAGAATATGGAGGAATGTGGCGCCGATCAGGGCATGACGGAAGGGTTCGTGGACTTCCCCTTGAATATCGACGGCGTGGAAGTGGCGGCGTCCTTGCTTGAAATCAAGAAGGGACAGTACAAAATTTCCCTGCGCTCCAAGACCTACGCGGACGTCAACAAGATCGCAGGTACCTACGGCGGAGGGGGGCACGTCCGAGCGGCGGGGTGTATGCTGTTCGGCGACTTGGAAGACGTGCTCGATCGATTGTCCTATACGGTGTCGCAATATCTGGAATAAAACGTAATTCGTGAAAAAACGCGCGATTATTTTTATTCAATAAAAATAAATTGTCGTAAGGTAGAAAAAAATCCCCTTGGGAAGTTGATTTTTTTCGGATTTCCATGTATAATTAAATCAAGAAAATCCCCAGCCCGGGTTCGGGCATTTCGGAGAAAAGTATGGCGCAGAAAAAAAGAAAGTTGGAAGAATTGATATCCGTTGGCGGAGAAGTGGCGAAGGTGATCTCCTACGCCGATTATTTCGCACACAGACCCCTCTTTTCGTCCTTGCAGATCAAGAACGACGGAGAGGAAATGCTGGAAGGGTTGCTCCTTTCCGTCACCAACGAAAACGGTATGCTCCTGCCCTGCGAGAAGGAGCTCAATATCCCGTTCGAGAGCGTGGTGGAAGTGGACTTGGGCAATCTTTTGTCCCCCTTCTATTTCACGAACGTGGAAGGGGTGACGGAAGAGAAAATCCTCGTCACCGTCAAGCAGAATAAGAAAATCATCGCCTCGAAGGAGTGGACGGTAAAAACGCTGCCCTTCGACTTTTGGCAAGGCGTCGATGGGGACGCCGAGCTTCTGGCGTCCTTCGTTCGTCCCAAACTCGGCGATTGCGCGCGCGTGCGGACGGAAATTTTGGATCAGCTCAAAAAGTGGAACGTCCATTGTGAACTCGGCGGGTATATCGGGAACGACAAAAACGTCGTGCGGAGCGTCGTTGCGGCGCTTTACGCCGTCTTCCGTCGCTTTTCGGCGGAGAAAAAGCCGTGCGATCTGACTGCGCCCGTAGCGGCAGGCGCGGGGATCAAGATTCTCACGGAAAGAGCGGCGAGCGTCCTCGAAATGTCCGTGTTTGCCGCGAGCTGTTTGGAGAGCATGGGCTTGCATCCCATTCTCGTTTTCGGGGAAAAGGAAGTCACCTGCGGCGTATGGCTGTACGACGGCTGTTTCCTCGACACCGTCTCCGACGATATGCAAAGACTGGACGCGTACGTCGCCGACGGTATCAACAACGTGAGCTGTTTCGACGTCGCCGACCTCTTCTCGGACAAGAACGCCGCGTACGCCACGTCCGAGACTCATTTCAAACAGAAATTGCAGGCGGGGTATTACGACCGCTACGTAGACGTACGCCGTTGCCGTATCTCGAATATCCTGCCCATGCCCCTGCGCGCCAAGAGCGTGAAAGGGTTTGAGATCCTGCGCGAAGAGGACATGGCGCACGACGCCGCGCCCAAGGCTCTCAGGGAGATGCAAAAGCTTTCCTTGGACGGCGAACAGACCAAAGATCAACAATGGGAGAGACGACTTCTCGATCTTTCCATGAAGAATAGTTTGCTCAATTTCTCCCCGACGAAAACGTCCATTCGCTTGGTCACGACTTCGGCGGACGCTGCCTTGTCTGCGTTGACCGATCAAGGCGAACTCGTGTTTGCACCTGCGACGGACGGCGTGAGAGCCGTCATGGCAGGGAAAGAGAACTTCGGCGTGAGTACGGAAGTCAAGAGTATGCGCGATCTCATCGAGCTGGAATACAAAGCCGGCATTTTGCGCACGTACGCGGAATCGGTGCCGCTCGGCGAAACGGTCAGCCGACTCGTGAGAAAGAACAAGGAAGCATACGAGGAATCGGGTACGAAGATTTTGTATTTAGCCCTCGGTTTCCTCAAATGGTATTCCCGTATCGACGGCGCAGAGCACTACGCTCCCCTCGTGTTGCAACCCGTTCAGATTCGCAAGAGCAAAGGCGGAAGCGGGTACTCCCTCGCGATTACGGACGAGGAGCCCTCCGTCAACTCCACCTTGCTTGAATTTTTGAAACAGGAATTCAACATCGATATCCGCGGACTTGCCACCGCCATACAGGGCTTGAAGATTTCGGAAATTCTGGCGATGGTGCGCGTGGAGATCGTAAAAATGCGCAACTGGGAGGTCGTTGACGACGCGTACGTGGCGGCGTTCTCCTTCTCTCGTTATCAGATGTGGAACGACCTTCGTCAGAATATAGGGGAGTTCTCCAAGAATAAGATCATCAAAGCCCTGCTCGACAATTCCGTCCTGTTGGAAGGTGGCGTTGAAGAGGAAAGAGAGGACGAAGTCGATCCCGCGGTGACGCTGACTCCGCTCATGGCGGACGAATCTCAATGGAAAGCCATTGCCCTTTCCCAAAAGCAAAAGAGTTTCGTCCTGCACGGGCCTCCGGGAACGGGAAAATCGCAGACGATTACGAACATGATCGCCAACGCCCTCAACGACGGTAAGCGGGTGCTGTTCGTTGCGGAAAAACAGGCGGCGTTGTCCGTCGTCAAGAAACGTTTGGATTTGCTAGGACTGGGAGACTTCTGTCTGGAACTCCACTCCAACAAGACGAACAAGATGGAAGTGGTGCAAAAACTCACGAATACGTTGGCGCTTGCAGGCGGACAGGATAAGGTGAGCATTTCCGAAAAGGCGGCGACAATCGAAAAGATCAGGCAAGAGCTTGCCGAACCCGTCACCGCGCTCCATAAAAAGCGTCGTCTCGGCGTGTCTATCTACGAGGCGATCCTCCTTTGTCTGAAAAATAAGAACGCGCCCGACGTCATGAACATCGAAAGCACCTTCTACGACGGGTTGACGAAGGAAAAGATCGAAAATTACGAGAGCATGATGATTCAGGCGGCGGCTGCGGCGAAGGAATGCGGCGGCGTCTATAACTCGCCCTTTTCCAACGTCAATCTGACGGAGTACACCTTGCAGACGCGCGATTCCGTCTATTGTGCGTCCGAAGTCGTGATCGCGGAGATTAAGCACCTCAAAAACTACGTGGCGCTCTTCCTCGATTTGTACCGTCAGACGATCAGTACGCTCACCCGTAAGAAGTTGGAAAATCTGTACGAGATCGCCAAGCGTTTGTTGAGCGGTTCTCTCAACAAATATTTCAAGGAAAGCGAAGAGGAATTCTACGCCTTCTACAACGCCAACCGCCGTTTGGACGCCTGTCTTGAAAAATACTTCGGCACGTGCAAAAAGCTTTTGGATATTTCCAAGGAATACAAGGCGCTTGGTACGTGGCTCGACGCGGGCAGAATCGATTACGACAACAACAAGACGGTGAATGGGATCGTCAAGCGTTTGGAAAAGCTGACGCTCCGTCCTTTGGAACGCGACGAAACGATTCGTCTGCTCGAAACGCTGTACGGCATTTTCGAGGCGATGGAACGTATTCGCACGAACACCAAACTCTCTCAATATTTCACCTTCGCCTTCGGCAGGATCGACTATTTCGACGCCCGTAAGAACTTTCTCAAAGACCTCTACGAATTGCACGATCTGTGCGCGTCGGTCTTCATGGACTACAATCCCGACAGTTTCAACAGTATGTGTATTCGCGCGGCGTGCGGCTATGCTTCGCCCGTCTTGCAGGGGCTGCTCCATTCCATGGAGAGTTTCAAGGAGGCGGAAAACAGTTTCCTGTCCGTCACCCTTGCCGACAAACGCAAGATGACGGAAGAGGAAGTCCTCGACGCCTACACGGCGAGGGCGGGCGCGCTCATTGAAAATATCGATATGCTCGCCACGTGGTGTATGTATAAAAAGACGGCGAAGGCGTTGGACGCCGCCGGGCTTACCTTCATCACCGACGCGCTGGAAAACGGCACGGTGACGAGTGAAAACATCGTAGAGAGCTTTGAGAAGAACGTCTACAAGAACTTCTTGCAGACGACCCTTCCGCTCGATCCCGTGTTGGCGCGTTTCTCTGCGGCGGTGTCCGAGGAACGCGCGGAAAACTTGCGCATGGCGATGGAAGAATTTTCGCGCATGACCAAGGAATACATTCGCGCGAAGCTCATTTCTCGGCTTCCTACGGCAAATACGGAAGGGGCTTTGGCACTTGAAGTCGCCAACTTCAACCGTTTCGTCAAGAGCAACCTTCGCGGCATGGGGCTTCGACAACTCTTCGACGAGACGCAGGAGCTCATGAAGACGCTTGCGCCCTGTATGCTCATGAGCCCGATTACCGTCGCGCAGTATCTGCGTGCGGAGAACGGATTGTTCGACCTCGTCATCTTCGACGAAGCGTCGCAAATCCCGACGGCAGAGGCGATTTCGAGTTTGGCGAGAGGCAAAGCTGCCGTCATCGTCGGCGATCCCAAACAGTTGCCGCCGACCACCTTCTTCAACAATGCGTACGTGGACGAGGACAATCTTGAAAACGAGGATATGGAGAGCTTGCTCGACGACTGCCTTGCGATCAATATGCCGCAGCGGTATCTGACGTGGCATTACAGAAGCAAGCACGAGAGCTTGATCGCCTTCTCCAACGCCATGTACTACGAAAACCGTCTGTGCACCTTCCCTTCCCCCGACGCGTTGGCAAGCAAAGTCAACCTCGTCCTCGTGGAGGACGGCGTGTACGACCGCGGCATGACCAAGCGCAATAAGGTGGAGGGGGACGCCCTCGTCAAAGAGGTGATTCGTCGTCTTTCCGATCCCAAGGAAAGCAAACTCAGCATCGGCGTCGTCACCTTCAGCTCGGTGCAGAAGGACTATATCGAGCAAAAGCTCACGGCAGAGATCGCGCAAAGAAAGCTGGATACGATTGCCTACGAGCGTGAAGAGCCGTTGTTCGTCAAGAATTTGGAAAACGTACAGGGGGACGAGCGCGACGTCATTCTCTTCTCCGTATGTTACGGCCCCGACAAGACGGGCAGGATTTCCCTCAACTTCGGACCCTTGAATCAGGCGGGCGGTTGGCGCAGACTCAACGTCGCCGTCTCCCGTGCGCGCGAAGAAATGGTAGTATTTTCGTCTATGACGGGCGCGATGATCGATCTTTCTAAGACCAGATCCCGTGGGGTGATGGGCTTGAAAGCTTTTCTCGACTTCGCACAGAAGGGCAGAACCACCCTCGCCGTCTCCTCGAACGACGTCGTCAGAAAGAAGGACGGCATCGGCAAGTACATTGCGAAGGAACTCGCCGCGTACGGCTACGATTGCAGATACGACGTGGGCGTGTCGGGATTCAAGATCGACGTAGCCGTCGTCGACCCCAAGGACCGCAAGCGCTTCGTGCTCGCCGTCATGTGCGACACCCCCAACAACTTCTCCGTCAAGGACAGAAACGTCTTGCAGATTCAGACGCTCAAACGCAACAACTGGAACGTGATGCGGCTGTACAGCGTCAACTACTACAACAATCCCAAACGTGAGATCAAGAAGATCAAAGACCTGCTCGACAAGCTTACGGGCGCAGACAAGAAGGGCGGAGCGGAGCTCAACCGCGCCAAGAGAACGTACAAAAAGGCGGTGCTGGAAGAGCGTTTCGAAAACGCCAACTATATCACGTCGGGCGAGAACGACAAGGAGATTATCGCGCGCCTGAAAGCGATCGTGGCGGCGGAAGAGCCCATTTCCTACGACTTCCTCGTCCGCAGATGCCTGACGAGTCTGGGGATCACCAAATACGGCTCGAAGGCGGAAGCGCATATGCAGGCGCTCGTCGCCCTGTGCGGATTTAAGTACGAACGCCTTTTGGGTATGGAATACTATCGCAAGTCGGACAAAGCGGTGGGCTTTGACAAGTACCGCGTCGAGCTCGGCGAACCCCTTCGCAAGAACGAAACGGACTATACCCCTTACGAGATCGTCGCCATCGTGCGCAGCGCGCTTGAAGATAAAGTGGCGCTGTACATGGAGGAGATTCAGACGGTCGTAGCATCCTTGCTCCGCGTCGCCAAAGTCACGGATAAGTTCACGTCGTACGTCAACGATTGCGTGTCGCTCGGCGAGGAGAAGGGCTTGTTCGTCCGCTCGGTATCCGACCGAATCACGTTGGCGTAAGCGGGTATTCAATCAAGGGGTCTTACTATGGAGAAAAGAGACGGTACGAGGAGAATAGAAAAGCTGTTCAATTTCCGCCCCGTCCTTTTTGCCGCCCTTTTTCTCTGCTTAGGGATCCTTTTCTATTTCTTTTATCATTTCTGCGGTATATCCGCGTTGTGGCTGCTCTGCTTGCTCCCGCTCGCAGGGCTGCCCTTTTTCTTTTGTCGCACGAGGGAGAAGGCGTGGAAAACCGCCTGCGCGGTGGCCCTTTTGGGATGTTTCTTCTTTCTCGGTTTCTTTTCCTTCTCCCTACAAACGAGCACGTTTTTCGACTGTGACAGGTGGTTGGGCGAACAGTACGTCACGGGCTACGTGGTGGAAAAGCGGGAGTACGGGAGTCGGACGGCGGTCGTTCTGGACGGACTCCGTATCGGCAAAGAACGGGTGAGCGGAAAACTCATCGCGTACCTGCCTGCCTCGGACGGGGAAAATATCGGGCTTTGCGACGAGCTCTTCCTGCATGGGAAGCTCGGGGCAACGACGGTGACCGCGGAGAATTTCTCCCTCACGGCGAAGAGTTTTGGCGACGGCGTGCGCCTCCGCACGTGGACGGGCGACGTCTACGTGACGGGCAAGCGGTTCGATTTATTTTTGTTTCTGCGTCTGCGTGTGGAAGAGGCGATCGACAAGGGCATGGACGAGACGCCTGCCGCCGTCACGAAAGCCGTTTTGTTTGGCAATACCGACGGCATCGACGAGGGATTGTACGAGAATATCCGAAGGGGTGGAATCGCGCATATCTTCGCAGTGTCGGGACTTCACGTCGGCGTTCTGTACGGATTCTGCCTCGCCCTCCTGAAACGGAAACCTTTTGAAAAACTCCCCAAACTCGGTCGGTTTGTCCTGCTTTTCGCGCTGTTATTCGGTTACGCCGGCGTATGCGGCTTTTCCGCGTCCGTGGTCCGCGCAACCGTCATCTGCCTGATTTCCTACGCGTCGAGCTTGCTTTCCGTTCGGAAGGATTTTTTGGAATCCCTCGGTTTGGCGCTGATGATCGTCCTGCTCCCGACTCCGTCCGCCCTGTTCGAGGTGGGCTGTCAGCTCTCCTTTGCGGCGTGTTTCGGGATCGCCTTTTTGTCAAAACCGATAGGGCAGGTATTTGATGAACTGCAAAAACTCTATCGAAAACGCTTTCCGAGACAGCTGACGAGAGAACAGCGGAAACTGATCAAAAAGGGGGACACGTTGCCCTTGAGCGTGGGGGAGAGAGCCTATCGTGCGGTCGCATCCTTTCTATCGGCGTCCCTGAGCGCGCAGATTTTCACCGCGCCCCTTATGCTGCAAGCGTTCGGCTACGTCTCGGGTTGGGGAATGCTCCTCAACTGCCTGTTCATTCCCCTCGTCAGCGCCCTCTTTTCCGCGTTGTTGCTGTTGGTCGTGCTCGCCTGCCTATTGCCGATCGGGTTCGCCTCTGTAATTTTGTATTTGCCGAACGCCGTATGGTCCCTGCTTTTGCTCCTGTTCCAGACGCTGGACTTTTCCTCGTTCGCCGTGCAAGGCTTGACCCTTTCCGCGGGTGCGTTGGTTGCCTACTATTTCGGATGGATATTCTGTACGGACAAGTTCAATTTGAAAAAATCTTTTTCCTATGCGCTCGTCGGTGTCTGTTTTTTGGCGTTTGCCATAACCATGGTCGCGTTGAACGTGTAAAAGGGGAAAAAGGGAGGAAAAAGAAATCCTTTCGTTTTCCTTGCTTTTTTGCGTGGGATATGATATAATAGAAAAAAAGGACGAGGAGACGGGTATGAAGTACGTAGATTTCAAAAAATTTACCGACGAAAACGGTGCGCAACCCATCTACCTTTTCGAGGGGGAGGAAGTCTATTTCCGCGAAAAGGGGGAGGGAATGCTCAAAAGCCGTTTCGTGAGCGAGCCCACCCTCGATTACGTGTCCTTCGACGGGAGTACCCTCAAAGGGGATAAGCTCAAGGCGCTCGTCGATGCGGTCAATTGCTTTCCCTTCATCAGCGAGAAACGCCTCGTGCGCGTTCTGGAATTCTACCCCACCGAAAAGGAGTTTGATTTTTATCTGAAACCCCTCTTCGAGACGCCCCCGAAAGACGGCATTCTCCTGATCGTCAACGGCGGGAAGGGCAAGGCGGGAACGGCGTCTCTTGCGAAAAAGCCCAACGTCACCTACGTCGATTGCGGTCGCTCGGACGAGGAGACCATCAAGAAATGGATTTTCGTCACCTGCAAGCGTGCCGGGGTGTACGTGGACGGCGTGACCTGCGGCAAACTCGCGTCCTATTGCGTGTACGATATGTCGAGGATTTCCAAGGAGACGGAAAAACTGCTCAGCTATTGCGAGGCGGCGGGAATCGATCGACTGACGGACGAAATCGTGGACGGTCTCGTCTACCCCGATTCGGAGTATAAGATCTACGAGCTGGCGAATGCGCTCGCACGGAAAAATTATTCCGCGTATATGAAGGTGTTGAAAGATCTATCCACGCGCGGAAACAACGAGACCGCGTTGCTGTCCTCGCTTGCGTCCTATTTCAGGAATTTGTACGAGACGTCCCTTTGTCGCGGCGGAGACAGAGAGGTGGCAACGGCGCTCGGCGTGAAGGAATACGCGGCAAAGAAGAACAGGGAACAGGTCGCCAAGTTCGGCAAGGCGCGCGTTGTTGAGCTCTATCAGGCGGTATACGGCGCCATCAGCGAGGTCAAGTGCGGCAAACTTACCCCTGATTCCGCCTTGAAAACGGTGACGGCGAAGGTGTTTTTTGAAAATTCCTGAAAATGACGGATAAAAAAGGCTGAAAACACTTTATTTTTTGTATGAAATCTTATATAATATTAGTAAAGCATATACCGATATAGGAAAGGATATGCTTACGCACGCGCTCGCGCGTGAAAGAGGACAATCCAAAGCGGCTAACAAAGGAGATAGATTCAATGGGAATACGGCTTTTGGCGTCGACGTTTAACGCATCGACGTTCTGGGGAAATATCGTGGCGTTCTTTACGAACTTCCACGTCTTGTACGCGATCGAGATCGTGATGTTTTTCTGCATCATTTTCTTCGTCTCGAAAGTGCTTCGCGACAACGACGCAACCAAACTCATGCTCGTGTACTGGGCGATGCTCGTCGCGGGCGGCTGTATGCATATTTTCGACAGCGAAATCATGACTAAGCAATTTTTCATGTTTTACGTCGTTTTGCTGTCGGCGGTCATGCTGATCCTCTTCAGCGTGGAAGTGAAAAAGTATTTCTGGGACGTGCACTTCGTCAAGGAGAGCGGCTCGGAAAAATCCGCGGCACCCGTCTATTCGCAGGCGGAAACGGAACGTTGCATCAACGCCATCGTCAAGGCGTTGCAGAATATGTCCAAGAAAAACGTAGGGGCGCTCATCGTCCTTTCGCGCGGCAGCTTGCCCAAGCAGGTCTTACAGAGCGGCGTTACGATCGACGCGGAAATTTCTCCGCAGATGATCGAAGGGATATTCTTCCCCAAAGCGCCCTTGCACGACGGCGCGATGGTCATTCAGGGACATAAGATCAAGGCGGCGGGGTGCTTTTTGCCTTTGACGCAGAAGACGAGTTATCCCAAGGAATACGGCACCCGCCACAGAGCGGCAATCGGTATCACCGAAGTGGCGAACGTCGTTTCCCTCGTCGTGTCCGAGGAGACGGGGATCATCTCCATCATCAAGCAGGGTGCGGTGACGCGCTACGCCGATTACGATATGCTCGTAGAGGCGCTCAAAGATTATTACTGGCAGGAAATGCCGTTGACGGCGAAGAAAAACAACGGAGGGAATAAACAATGAAATTTTTAGAAATGCTCAAAAAGATCTTCGTTTCCAAGTTCTGGATCAAAGCAATTTGTTTCCTGCTGGCGCTGTTCGTCGTGTTGGTGATTAACGTATAAACGTAGAGTAAGAGTGAGAGAATAAAATTCATAAAAGAGAGGTAGTAATGGGCATCAAGGTATGTAAATTCGGCGGCACGTCCATGGCGGACGGCAATATCATTCTGCGCGCGGCGCAAATCGTGCAATCGGATAAAGATCGCCGTTTCGTGGTGGTCTCTGCGCCGGGGAAACGCTTTAACGGCGATATCAAAGTGACCGACCTTCTGTACAAATGCGCAGATGCGTTGGACGCGGGGGATTCGTCCCTTTTTGAGGAGACTTTTGACAAAATTTCCACCCGCTTTCTCAATATCGAAAGGGAGCTTGAGAAAGACGTCGGTATGCAGGCAGGGCTGAATCAAGTCAAAGCGGAAATGCTCGGCGGTGCAGGGCGGGACTATTGCGCTTCCCGCGGCGAATATTTCGCGGCAAAGATCATGGCGGCGGTGTTGAACGTGCCCTTCGTGGACGCGACGGAATTCGTGCGCTTCAAGGAGGACGGCAGTCTGGATGAAAACACCTTCGCGCTCGGCGCAAAAACGCTTGCAAAATACGATCGCGCGGTCGTCCCCGGGTTTTACGGACTGGGCGCGGACGGCAAGGTGAGAACCTTCTCGCGCGGCGGCGGCGACATTTCGGGCGCCATTGTAGCCCGTTCCGTCAAGGCGTCCCTCTATGAAAACTGGACGGACGTGAGCGGATTCTACGCTTGCGATCCCCGTATCGTCAGCAATCCCAAATGGATTTCCTATCTTTCCTATCAGGAGCTTCGCGAGCTTTCCTACATGGGCGCGAACGTATTGCACAGCGAGTCCATCTTCCCCGTCAGAAGCGCAGGCATTCCCATTCGGATCTGCAATACCTTCTGTCCCGACGACGCAGGTACGTACATCGTGAAAACCTGCACGCCCGATTCCAAGGACACCGTCGTGACGGGCATTGCCGGGAAGAAAGGTTTCACGGCGATCACCCTTGAAAAATCCATGATGAACGCCGAAGTCGGCTTCGTGGAAAAGGTGCTTTCCGTCATCGGGAAACACGGCATTTCCTTCGAGCATTTGCCCTCGGGTATCGATACCATGTCTTTGGTCATCGACAACGAGTACTTAAAAAACGGCGTTTTGAAAGTGCTCGTGGAGGAGATGAGGGAGGCGGTCAATCCCGATCGGATTTATGCGCACGAGAATATCGCCCTCATCGCTACGGTGGGACACGGCATGGCGAAAAACGTCGGTACTTCCGCAAGACTGTTCAAGGCGCTTTCCGAGGCAGGGATCAACGTGAATTTGATCGATCAGGGTTCGAGTGAGCTGAACATCATCGTCGGCGTCGAAAACGACGACTACGTGGCTTGTATCAAAGCCATTTACGACGAATTTTTCCGTTGATATAGGAGACAAAGAAAGGGAGCTTAGGCTCCCTTTTTCGTTTGTCAAGATAGATCTCGTCGCTTTCTGATGCGGATATAAACGCTTCCCTTTTTCAAGTCGCAGCGGTGCGCTTTTGCCATGGCGGACACGCTCACCACCTGATATCCGTCCGCCTTCAAATCGAGTAAAAGCCGTTTCAACGCGGACACGGTATGGGGGTAGCCGTCGTGCAGGAGAACGATCGCCCCCGAAAAACGCCCTTGCCAGACGCGTTCGTAGATAGTCGTTTCCTCGTCTTTGCGCCAGTCCAGCGTGTCGATGCTCCAATGGATCACGGGCGCTTTCGATATCGCCTTCACCTGTTCGTTCACGTTCCCGTAGGGAGGACGGAGCAGGTGGACGGGCTTTCCGTCTACGCGGGAGAGGAGCTCGTCCGTCCTTTCGATTTCCGAAAGTAGTCGATCGGTGGATAGCTTGGTGAGGTCGAGGTGGGAGTGCGTATGGTTGCCCAGCTCCATACCCATCGCATACGCCGTTTGGAGCAAGGGCAGAACGGATTCCCGAATGCGAATGCCGTTGCAGAAAAAGGTGGCGGTGGCAGGGCAATCGGGGTTTTCTTCGTTGAAACGGGCAAAGACGGCGAGAATATTCTCCATGGTCTTGGCAGGCGCATCGTCAAAGGTAAAGGCAATGAGTTTTCGGCTCGTATCGATTTGGGAAATATCGACGTCGGACACGTCCCACACCTTCGTCTCTTCGCTTTCCGCCACCTCGGCGGAGGGGACGTAATCGGCGAAATATTCTTCAAACGGACGGGGCAGGTATGCGTTGAAAGGGGTTTCAGGGGGCTCGGGAGCTCTTTGACAGGCGCAAAGTACGGTCAGAAAAATTCCCCAAATCACGGCTAAGTACTTCATATGCAAAGTATTTGTATTCGACCTTTTTTTATGTATACGCACGCAATTTTTTCCCTTCGCATACGATGGAAGGAAAGAAAAATCGGAGGGCGTTTATGAAAATTCGGTTTGTGAGCCGCGGTCGGCTTCGGGAATTCAGAGAGAACTACGAGGGCGTGGACGAGGAACTTCTCCTCTTCGGCTTTGACGGCATGGGGGAAGTCTCCTACGAAAAGGAGCTTAAAAACGAGAGCGACGAGTTCGAGAAGATCGCGCTTTTGACGAAAACTTCGAAGGGGGTGGCGGTGTGCGGTTGCACGACGGATACGCGCGGGTTGAAACGGAAATCCGCCGTGGTGGCGGAGAACGGGAAACTGATCGGAGTGTCCGATACGCTGCACGCCGTCGACGGCGAGGTAAGCGCAGGCGCGGCGCTTCGGGTATACGAGACCAAGCTCGGGAAGATGGGACTGGTCGTTGCGGAGGACCTCTTTTTTCCCGAAGTGATGCAGGCGCTTTCTCTTTGCGGAAGCGATTTTATCGTCTGCGTATTCGGGCCTGCCGTGGACGGTCTGACGCAGGCGATCCTCCGCTCCTACGCCTATTTGTACGGCGTGCCCGTCTTCTTTTGCGGGGTCGGCTATTCGATGATCGCAGACATGGGTGGTTCGATTGTCTTTTCTTCCCCCAAGAGCCCCGTCACGGCGGAGTTTGAAAACGTCAAGGAATATCATCTCGTCGAAACCCGTCGCAGAGGGTTTATGCGTTGAAACCGTAACGAAAATATAAAAAATGGAAGGGAGTACCTTCCATTTTTTTGCGGTCAATCTAAGGAGATCGGCTCGTCGACGTAGATACCGTCCGCGCCGATTTCTTTGGCGGAATTTAGTTGTTTTTCACGTCAAATCGTAAAACGTAAAAAACGTTTACGAATCAGTCGTTTGTTGTGACATAGCCAAACCTTAAAATCCTGCGTTTTTGATTTCACGGTCGGCAGAGCGTTTGAGGTCCCGCTCGGCGATGGACTGCTTTTTGTCAAAGGTATGTTTGCCCTTGCAAAGGGCGATTTCCATTTTGACGAGGGAGCCCTTAAAATAGAGTTTCAAGGGAACGAGGGTATACCCCTGTCGGTTGATCTTGCCTGCGATTTTGGCAATCTCGCCGTTGTGCAACAGGAGCTTTCGGTCCCGTCTCGTCTCCTTGGTGCTGAACGCGTCCGACTTGTCGTAAAAGGCGATGTGCATATTTTTCACGCACACTTCGTTGCCGCGCACGAAGCAAAAACTGTCGTTCATGTTGACGTTGCCTGCGCGCAGGGATTTAATTTCATTGCCTTCCAGCACGATGCCGGCTTCATATTTTTCCTCGATGAAATACTCGAAAGAAGCGCTTTTATTCGTTGCGATGATTTTCATAATTAACTCCGATTTTTTAATAGCTCTGTCACATCACTCGGTTGATTTTTGACGGAAAAATACTGCGAAATACTGCGTATTTTGCTCAGTTACAGACCGCAGAGGGTATGCGCCATCGCAAAATGCTTGTCTTTCTTGCATTTTTCTCGTCAATCCGCCGAAAATAAATTTTGGCTTAAATCAACCGTTTTCTGTGACACAGCTTTTTTAATAAACTCGTACATGGGTGGCTCATTTTAACAGACGGAACTCCGTTCTTCTGCGTTCAAAGTCCACGTCCACCGCTTTGACGCGCACGCTCTGCCCGATCGTATAACTCTCCGTTTTTCCAACGAGACGGAAACGGGGCTCGTCGTAGACGAATTGCCCGTATAACGTTTCAATGGGAATAAACCCCTCGATGGTGTTGGGGAGCTCGACGAACAGTCCGAAGGAAGTGACGCCTGAAATCACGCCGTCGAACTCCTCGCCGATATGGTCGCTCATATACATGGTCGTGTACAAATCGTCCACGTCGCGCTCGGCGTCGGTGGCTTTGCGTTCTCGCTCGGAGGACTGTTTCGCGGCGTCTTTGACGAAGTCGCCGAATCGATCGCAAGCCTCGCCGTATCCGCCGTTTATGATGAACTTAATGATGCGGTGAATGCACAGGTCAGGGTAGCGGCGAATGGGGGAGGTGAAGTGACAATAGCACTTGCTCGCCAAGCCGAAATGCCCCTCGTTATCGGGGGAGTACCTCGCCTTTTGCATGGAGCGAAGCATCGTGCGATTGAGCACGGAAAAGATGGGCAGTTCTTCCGCGGCTTTGAGTAGGTTCTGATAGTCGTAGGGCTTGACGTCGTCCGTTTGGAAACGGGCTTTCAAGCCCAGCGTTTTGGCGAAGGTTTGAAAGGCGACTGCCTTTTCTACGCTCGGTTTTTCATGGATACGGTAGACGAAGGGGGCTTCGATGGATTGCATATACGCCGCCACCGTTTCGTTGGCAAGCACCATGAACGCCTCGATGATTTGGTGGGAGAAGGTACGCCTGTAATCGGGAATGACAATCTGCTCGCCGTCGAAGAGAATTTTCGCCTCTTTCACGTCGAGGGAGATACTCCCTTTTTTCTCGCGCGTTGCCTGCAAAATGTGGGTCAATTCCCCAAACAGGCATACCATGTCTTTGACGAGCGCATATTTTTTGCAGACGGCTTCCTCTCCGTCGAGGATTTTGTCCACCTCGTCGTAGGTCATTTTATGGCTGGAACGAATGACCGTTTCCACGATTTCGCTGTCCTTTACGACTCCCTTGCCGTCGATGCGCATCAGGCAGGAGAGCGCCAGTCGGTCCTCGCCCTCGTTCAAAGAGCAAATGCCGTTGGAGAGAGCTTTGGGGAGCATGGGGAGCACGCGGTCGGGAAAGTAGACGCTCGTGCCCCGTTCGTAGGCTTCGAGGTCGAGGGGGGAGCGGTAGGCGACGTAGTGGCTCACGTCCGCGATGTGCACGCCGAGCAGGTACTCGTCGCCGTCCTTTTCGAGGGAAACGGCGTCGTCGATATCCCGCGTGTCCGCGCCGTCGATGGTGACGACGATTTTTTCACGCAAATCTCTGCGCTTGGAAATCTCTTCCTCCGTGATGAGTCGCGCCGCTTGTCTGTTTGCCTCCCGTTCCACTTTTGGGGGGAATTCCTCGCGCAAGCCATACGAACGAATGATGGAGAGCTCCTCGGCGAAGAAATCCTCCTCGTCACCGAGCACCTCGACGATCTCGCCGCCCGGGCATTTGCCGTGGGGGTAGGAGGTGATTTTCGCCACGGCTTTCACGTGGTTGGGAATATTTGCGCAGGCGGAGAGGGGGATATAAATTTCCGTTGCAAGCTTTTTCTCGTCGGGAATGAGCACGCCCGCCCGCCTGTCACGGCGGAAGGTGCCGACGACGGTGGAATAGCCCCGTTCGAGGATTTTTACCACCGCGCCCTCGTCGTCGCTACGGTTGAAAACCCGTTCAATGAGCACGGTGTCGCCGTGGAGCGCTCCGTGCAAGCCCACGTGGGGGATAAAGAAGTCGTTGGGATAGGCATCTTTGTCCTCGGGAACGAGGAAGGCAAAGCCGCGTTCGTGCCCGCGGAGTGTGCCTTTGATCAGCCCTAATTGCTCCATCGTCCCATACCTGCCCCCGTCGTTTTGAAAAAGTCGCCCCTCTTCCACGAGCTCGTCGAGCAAGTCGGTCAACCGTTTTTTCTCCCGATAGGGGATATTGAGAATTTTCAAAATTTCCGTGGCAGTTTTCCCTGCCAGACCGCCCTCTTCAAAGGCGGAGAATAGCGATTGTTTCGCGTTCATGAAACACCTCCTATGTAAGAATCGGAAGTCCAGGAACTCAGTTCCTGGCGGAATCCAAAGGCAGAGCCTTTGGCGGTGTGGCAGAGCCACCGCGACGAAGTCGCGTAACGGACCCACAAAAGCGAACGCAGTTCGCGCATTAACCGCAGAGCGGTTTATTAATCGCCGAAAGGTGAAAGAGCGGACCCCAAAAAGCAAACGCAGTTCGCGCTATCAAACGTTCCGCAAGAAAGAAAAACGGCGGCTGAAAACCAAGCCGCCGAATGATTCTTAAACGATTACCAGATTGCTTCGAGTTGCAAAATGTAGAAGGTGATGGAGAACACTACGAGGACTGCAAGGCAGATCCAGGTCCATTTCTTTAATTTTGCTTCCGTCGATTTGCCCTTATTCTTACCGAAGAAGGTTTCGCTCGAACCGCCCAAAGCGTCGATACCCTGCGAATTGCTGGGTTGCAACATGATGCAGATCACGCTTGCAAGCGCGGAAATACCCATAAGAATAATCATGGTGATGCTAAGTCCCATGTACAGCCCGTACGATGCCTGACCGGATGTCGGAACTAATAAATTGATCAAATTCAACATACTATCTATTCCTTTTTCTGTTTTTTCTTTTGATGGCAAACCTTGCCCTTTTCCAAAGTTACCTGTTCATTATACCACACTCGTGAGAATATCGCAAGCATTTTTTAAGGTCTTTTTTGAAAAAGTTTTGAAATCCCATCATTTTATCAAAGATTTCCCCGTCATTTCTTTGGGCTGGGGGAGTTTCATCATGTCGAGCAGAGTGGGTGCCAGATCCGCAAGCACGCCGCCGTCGCGGAGCTGCACGTCCTTGTATTCTTCGGAAACGAGAATGACGGGCACGGGGAAGGTGGTGTGTTGCGTGAACGCCGTCACACCGTCGTCCGCGATCATCTGATCGGCATTGCCGTGGTCCGCCGTCACGAGCGCGCTACCGCCCATCGCGAGAATCTTATCCGTCACTTTCTTGACGCATTCGTCTACGGTGTGCACCGCCTTGACCGCCGCGTCCATCACGCCGGTATGCCCGACCATGTCGCAGTTCGCGAAGTTCAAAATGAGGACGTCGTAAATCCCTTTGTCGAGTTCTTCAAGCACCTTGTCGGTCACGAGATAGGCACTCATTTCAGGCTGTAAATCGTAGGTGGCAACCTTCGGAGAAGGGATCACGATACGCGTTTCGCCTTCCACGGGTGCTTCCAGCTTCGCGTTGAAGAAGAAGGTCACGTGCGCGTACTTTTCCGTCTCCGCAATGTGGAGCTGCTTCAAGCCCAACGAGGAGATATACTGGGGCAGGGTGTTGGTGATATTGTCGGGAGGGAACGCCACGCCGACGTTTTCAAACGAGGAATCGTACACCGCAAAGCCCACGTAGGTGGGAGCCAAAAATTCCGTCTTGCGTTCAAAACCGAGCGTTGCGCCCGTCTTTGCGTCCGTGAAGGGGAAATTTTTCTGCGAGAACATTCTCGAGATTTGTCTTGCTCTGTCGGGGCGGAAGTTGAAGCAGATGATGCTGTCGCCCTGCCCGATCAAAGCCACGGGCTTGCCGTTTTGGGTGAGGTTGGTGGGCAGAATAAACTCATCCGTCACACCGTTTTCGTAGGAAGCTTTCGCCGCGTCTTCCGCACTTCCTTCAAACTGCACGCCCGTACCGAGGGTGAGCATATCGTACGCTTTTTCCTCTCTGTCCCAGTTGTTGTCGCGGTCCATCGCGTAATATCTGCCGGTCACGGAAGCGATCTTGCCGAACCCGAGTTCGTCGAGCTTATCTTGCAAGTCTTTGAGGAATCCTGCGCCCGAAGTGGGAGCGACGTCGCGCCCGTCGGTGAATGCGTGGATATACACGTTGTCAAGCCCTTCTTTTTTCGCCATTTCCACGAGCGCATAGAGGTGCTCGATATGGCTGTGTACGCCGCCCGTCGAAACGAGCCCGTACAAATGGAGCTTTTTGCCCTGTTCTTTCGCCGCGTGCATCGCGCGAAGAAGTTCGGCGTTTTGGAAGAATTCGCCGTTGCGAATGTCCTTGGTGATCTTCGTCAAATCCTGATAGACGATACGACCTGCGCCGATGTTGAGATGACCCACCTCGCTGTTGCCCATCTGCCCGTCGGGAAGTCCCACGGACATACCGCTTGCGCCGAGCTGAGAGGAGGGGTACTTGTTCCTGAGTTCATTGACGTACTTGCTGCCGTCCTTGACGATGGCGTTGCCCTTTACGGAAGGATTGAGCCCGTAACCGTCCATGATAATAATCGCGTAAGGTTTTTTCATGTTTACTCCTTAAATAGGGGGGCAGGTATGCGTTGAACGCATACCTGCCTTGGGGCGACGCCACATAGCAATGGGTAACGTCGCCCGAAAGCTTACTTGTCGAAGTTGACGATCGTAGCGAAATCGGGAGCTTTCAAGGAAGCGCCGCCGATGAGACCGCCGTCGATTTCGGGCATTGCCATGAGCTCTTTGCAGTTGCCTGCGTTCATGCTGCCGCCGTACTGGATACGAAGGGCGTCCGCGCACTTGGGACAGAACATTTCGCCCACCGTCTTACGAATGAACGCGATCGTTTCGTTCGCCTGCTCTGCGGTAGCCGTCTTGCCCGTGCCGATTGCCCATACGGGTTCGTAAGCGATGACGATTTTCTTGATGTCTTCGATGCCCTTCAAGCCTTCGTGGATCTGGGTCGCAAGCACTTCTTCCGTCTTGCCCGTCTCTCTTTCCTCCAAGGATTCGCCGATGCAGACGATGGGGGTAAGACCGTTTGCGAGCGCGGTGCGCGTTCTCTTATTCACCGTTTCGTCCGTTTCGCCGAAATACTGACGGCGTTCGCTGTGCCCGATGATGACGTATTCCACGCCGTATTCCAAGAGCATTGCCGCGGAGATTTCCCCCGTGTAAGCGCCTTTTTCCGCAAAGTGTACGTTCTCGGCGCCGAGTTTGATGTTCGTGCCCTTGATCGCCTCGCTGACGGCGGGAATATCGATCGCGGGAACGCATACGACGACGTCACAGTTTGCTTCGGTCACGAGGGGAGCGATCGCTTTGACGAGCGCTACGCCCTGGGACGCGGTGTTGTTCATTTTCCAGTTACCTGCAATAATAGGTTTACGCATAATGTATTTCTCCTTAATGAAAGGCGAAACGAGTTCGCCTTTCCGTTATTTTCTTATTTGTCGTTCAAGCAAGCGATGCCGGGGAGTACTTTGCCTTCGAAGAGTTCGAGGGAAGCGCCGCCACCCGTGGAGATGTGAGTCATCTTGGAAGCGTAGCCGAGTACCTGTACAGCTGCTGCGGAGTCACCGCCGCCGATGATGGTGGTTGCCTTGCCGTATACGTCTGCGAGCGCCTGCGCTACGGACTTGGTGCCTTCTGCGAGAATGGGGTTTTCAAACACGCCCATAGGTCCGTTCCAGATGACGGATTTTGCGTTTGCAACCGCTTCCGCAAAGAGGGCTCTCGTCTTGGGACCGATATCGAGGCCCATCATGTCGTCGGGGATATCCATGGAAGGAACGACCGTCGTTTCGATGGGAGCGTCGATGGGGTTGGGGAATTCCTTTGCCGCAACGGTATCGACGGGAAGAAGGATCTTCTTGCCGAGGGATTCCGCTTTTTTAAGCATATCGAGGCAGTATTCGATCTTTTCGTCGTCCACGAGGGAAGTACCGATCTTGCCGCCCTGCGCCTTCAAGAAGGTGTACGCCATACCGCCGCCGATGACGAGGGTATCGCATTTTTCCAAGAGGTTGGAGATTACGTTGAGCTTGTCCGCAACTTTTGCGCCGCCGAGGATTGCCACGAAAGGTCTTTGAGGGTTTTCCAAGGTGTCCGCCATGACTTCGAGTTCCTTTTCAATGAGGAAACCGCAAACAGCCGTCTTGACGAGCCCTGCCTCTACGATCCCTGCGGTAGAGGCGTGGGAGCGGTGCGCCGTACCGAACGCGTCGTTGACGTAGACGTCGCAGTAGCTTGCGAGCGCTTCCATGAATTCGGGGAATTTCTTTTCTTCGCCCTTGTGGAAACGAAGGTTTTCCAAAAGCACGCATTCGCCTTCCTTGCAAGCGGCAACTTTTGCCTTTGCGTCTTCGCCGATGACGTCGGTTGCGAAGGTCACTTTACCGCCGAGGAGCTCGTTGAGTCTTGCGGCAACGGGCGCAAGGGAAAGTTTCTTGACGTCTTTCGCTGCCTTTTCCAAAAGTTCTGCGGTAGCGGCAGCCTGTTCTTCTTCGGGAAGAGCGGCAACCTTTGCCTTTTCCTTCTTATTGAGTTCCACTTTGGAATCGAACACGTTGTGGGGCTTGCCCATGTGGGAGCAAAGGATCACTTTCGCACCCTGTTCCATCAGATACTGAATGGTGGGAAGAGCGCCGAGAATACGGTTTTCATCGGTGATGACGCCGTCTTTCATAGGTACGTTGAAATCGCATCTGACGAGGACTTTTTTGCCCTTTACGTCGATATCTTTGACTGTTTTTTTGTTCATGGGATATACAATCTCCTTTCAATATATTTATACACTTATATAATACCCGTTTTTTGCGGTTTTGTCAACGTTTTCTAAAAATAATTTCTAAAAAAAGTAAAAAAAATCCTTTCGACTCGTGAAAGGTGAAATTTTTTCATTCCTCGTCTCATTTTTGTTGTTTGTAAACTTGACTATTTTCCCTCGGCTATGGTATAATATTTTCATGAAGATTCAAATTACGGCAATGCGAAAGACGATGTATCCCGACCTGATGGAGAAGTACGAAAATCCCATCGAACACACTTGCGATATCAAAATAGGGCAGGTATTCATTTCCGAGGACGGGGAAAGACCGCAGGACCTTTGCGAGAGCGCTTGGGAGAGCATGGCGTACTTCGTGCGCACGCTCGCCGCAGGCGGCGGAAATTTTTACGACGGTTGGATGAAAAATCCCCGTTCCGCCATGATCTCCTGCAACGACGGATTCCGTCCCGTGAGTTTTCTGATAGAAGTTATCGAGGAGTAAACGATGAGCAGAGCAGACGAAATTTTTGCGCAAAACATGAAGGATATTATGGAAAACGGATTTTGGGATACCGAGCTATACGTTCGCCCCAAGTGGGAGGACGGTACGCCCGCGCACACGGTGAAGAAGTTTGGCATCGTCAACCGTTATAATTTGCAGGAGGAGTTCCCCATTCTCACCATGCGCAGAACGGCGTTCAAGTCCTGTATCGACGAGCTCCTTTGGATTTGGCAAAAAAAGAGCAACAATATCCACGAGCTGAACTCCCACATCTGGGACAGTTGGGCGGACGAAAGCGGCTCCATCGGCAAGGCGTACGGCTATCAGCTCGGCGTTAAGCACAAGTACAAGGAAGGGGAGTTCGACCAGGTGGACAGAGTGCTGTACGACCTCAAACACAATCCTGCCAGCCGCCGCATCATGACGAATATTTACAACTTCGAGGACTTGCACGAGATGAATTTGTATCCTTGCGCGTATTCCATGACCTTCAACGTGACGGGAGATACCCTGAACGGGATTTTGAACCAGCGGTCCAACGATATGCTGACGGCAAACAACTGGAACGTGGTGCAGTACGCAATTTTGCTCGTCATGTTCGCGCAGGTATCCGGCTTGAAGGCAGGGGAGCTCGTGCACGTCATTGCGGACGCGCATATTTACGATCGTCATATTCCCCTCGTGGAGGAGATTTTGAAAAATCCCCGTCATAAGGCGCCCAAGCTCGTCGTGGATACGAGTATTAAAAACTTCTACGATTTTACGGTGGACAGTTTTCAGCTCGTCGATTACGAGTACGAAAAGCTGGACAAAAAGATTCCCGTTGCCATCTAAAAAGGGAAACGGGCATACCATGTACGCGTTGAGTGAGGTTTTGAGATGATACGAGCCATCGTACACGCCGATAAAGAATGGGGGATCGGCAAGGGGAACGGCATGATGTTTTCCCTGCCCAAGGACATGAAATTCTTCCGTGAAACCACGATGAATCACGTCGTGGTGATGGGGGGAAATACCCTGCGCTCTTTCCCGAACGCAAAGCCCTTAAAAAACAGAGTGAATATCGTCTTATCGAGGGGACAGGTACGTGACGACTGCGTTATCGTCCGTTCGTACGAGGAACTGTTCAAGGCGATGAAAGACCACGAGGACGAGGAAATTTACGTCATCGGCGGGGGAGAAGTGTATCGGGAACTTTTGCCCTATTGCGAAGAGGTGCTCGTCACCAAGGTGGACGCCGTCGGCGGGGCGGAAGTCTTTTTTCCGAATCTGGACGAAAATCCCGATTTTCAATGCGTGGACGAGGGCGAACCCGTAGACGACAACGGATTGACGATTCGTTTCACGAGGTATAAAAACTTAAAAACACGAAAGTTATAAACGAAAAATACGAGTCTCTCCCCTAAAAAGGAGAGAATTTTTTATATGTGACAAAAAAAATTTACAAAAGGCGTGTAAAATTCTTGTCAATTCGTTAAAAAAGTATTAAAATAATGAAGTTAAAAAGTTTTACGTACAAGGAGTCATTATGATCAGAGAAGATTTGAGAAACGTGGCGATCATCGCGCACGTCGACCACGGCAAGACGACCCTCGTCAACGAGATGTTGGCGCAGGGCGGCGTCTTTCGTGATAACCAGCAGGTACAGGACAGAGTCATGGACTCGGGCGATTTGGAGAGAGAGCGCGGCATCACCATTCTCGCCAAGAATACTTCCGCGCATTATAAGGGGGTCAAAATCAACATCGTAGACACCCCGGGACACGCCGATTTCTCGGGCGAGGTGGAGCGTGTTTTGAAGATGGTCAACGGCGCGCTCATTCTCGTGGACGCGGCGGAAGGCCCTCTGCCGCAGACCCGTTTCGTCATGCAGAAGGCGTTGGAGCTCGGTTTGAAGCTCATCATCGTCATCAACAAGGTGGACCGCCCCGACGCGCGTATCGCCGAAGTCGTGGAAGAAATGCAGCTTTTGATGATGGAGCTCGACGCGACGGACGAGCAACTTGACAGTCCCATCGTGTATTGTTGCGGTCGTCAAGGCACGGCGTCCCTTACGCCCGATAAGCAGGAGGAGAACCTCAATCCCCTGTTCGACACCATTTTGGAGAGCATTCCTCCCATGGATTTGGATATCGACGCGCCCGGGCAGCTCCTCGTTTCCTGCATCGACTACAACGAATTCGTAGGCCGTATCGGGATCGGCAGGATCGAGCGCGGCACCATTCGCGCCAACGAAAACGTGACCCTTTGCAACTACAACGACGGCAAGGTGAAAACGAATTGCCGTATCGTCAACCTCTATCAGATCGAGGGGTTGGAGAAAGTGCTCGTACCCGAGGCGAAAGCGGGGGACATCGTCACGTTCTCGGGGATCGAAGGACTCAGCATCGGCGACACCGTCTGTGAGCCTACCTGCGTGGAACCCGTGCAGTTCGTCAAGATCGAAGAACCCACGGTGGAGATGACCTTCTCCGTCAACGACAGCCCGTTTGCCGGGAAAGAAGGCAAGTTCGTCACCAGCCGCCAGCTCCGCGACAGACTGTACAAGGAGCTTCTTCGCGACGTTTCTTTGCGCGTGAACGATACCGATAGCGCAGATAGCTTCCGCGTGTGCGGCAGAGGGGAAATGCACCTGTCCATTCTGATTGAAACGATGAGACGAGAGGGGTACGAATTTCAGGTATCTACCCCCAAAGTGTTGTATAAGGAGATCGACGGCGTCGTTCACGAACCCATCGAGCGCTTCCTTGCCGACGTGCCCGAGGATATGACGGGGCCCGTCTTCTCCGCGATGGGAAACAGAAAGGGTACCCTCGTGCAGATGAACGCCATCGGCAACCGTATGCGTCTGGAATTCACCGTGCCTTCCCGCGGACTCTTCGGCTATAAGAGCGAGTTCCTCACGGACACGAAGGGACAGGGGATCATGAACACGATTTTCTATTCCTACGAACCCTACAAAGGGGATATGCAACGTAGAACGACGGGATCTTTGGTCGCGTTTGAAACGGGCGAAGCCGTCACCTACGGTCTGTTCAACGCGCAGGGCAGAGGCAACCTTTTCATTACGCCCGGCACTCCCGTCTATCAGGGCATGGTCGTAGGGTATACCAACCTCTCCGACGACATCAACGTCAACGTCTGCAAGACCAAGCATTTGACGAACACCCGTTCCTCGGGGAGCGACGACGCGCTGACCCTCGTTCCCGTTAGCAAGATGAGTTTGGAAGAATGTCTGGAATTCATCGCCGAGGACGAGCTTTTGGAAGTAACGCCCAAATCCTTGCGTATCAGAAAACGCATTTTGGATAGCGAGTTGAGGGCGAAGGCAAGAGCCAAAGAAAAAGCAGCGAAATAAAAAACGAAGAATCTTGTTCGAAATACGGCGTCAGGCTTGCGTTTTCCCTTGCTCGTTTACGCACAGTAAACTCCCGTCGGGAAATCCGCGCCTTCCTTGTCTTTCTCCAAGCTTGCATCGTTTTTTGCGGTTGGGAGAGAGAAAATAAAAGTATTAGGGCATACCATTGGGAGAGAGAAAATAAAAGTATTAGGGCATACCATGTCCGTGTTGAACGGTAAAAATGAAAAACGGGATTGCAAAAATCCCGTTTTTAAAATATAGAAAAAATTTGCAACAAAAGAGCTTCGTGCTTTGTTTAATAAACGGAGAAACGAAAGAGAACGGTTGCCTTGGCAACGGAGGAACAAATGAAGGGTAAAGAGCTGGATAAGCTGTTGGTTCGCATCGCGGCGGGGGATAACGCCGCGTTTGAAGAACTATACGTACGGACCAAGAGAGGGGTATATTCTTTTTTATATACCTATTTTCATAATGCCGCGGATACGGAAGACGCGATGCAGTCGGCGTATTTGAATATCAAGCGCGGTATCCACACCTACCGCCCCGGGAGCAACGCTTTGGCGTGGATTTTGCAGATTGCCAAAAACCTTGCGCTCAACGAGATCAAGAAGAAATCGAGGGAAGTCCCCACGGAGGAGATAGACCTCGGCGCAACCTTAAACGAGGGGGGCAGGTACGAGATCACCGATCTGATGCAACGGGTTTTGACGGAGGAAGAACAGCGCATCGTCACCCTGCACGTGGTATGGAATTACAAGCACAGAGAGATTGCGGAAATGCTCGGCGTTCCGACCGGCACCGTCACTTCCAAATACAAACGCTCGATAGAGAAATTAAAAAATGCTTTCAAGGAGGAACCGTAAATGAAATCGTGGAAAAAACGTTGGCAAGAAGAACTGGACGCCGCCGTTCCCGCGCTCAAAGACGAAGTGTTGAATGAACCCATTCCCACTTGCGATCGCGCGCAAACGGTTGCGTTTGCGCCCGCTTCCGAGCCTTGGTATAAAAAACTCTTTGCAACGCCGCAGAGAATTGCGTCCTTCGCCGCCGCGTGCGTCGTATGCGTAGCGACTGTCGGCGCGTCCGCCTATTTGTTCCGACCCACCGCTCCCCTGACGGTAGAGCAGGAAGTCATTTCCGTGGAAGTCAATCCCCAAGCGGTATTCACCGTCGACAAAGAGGGGAAGGTCACCGCCGTCGCCGCCGTCAATCAGGACGCGGACGTCGTGCTCGCCGAAGAGCGGTATCTGGAAATGCAGGGTAAGTCGGTGCAAGAGGCGGTGGAAATTTTCGTCGACTACACGGCGAAACTCGGTTATCTGGATTTGAATACTCCCGACGCCGTCCGCATTACTTCCTGCGTGGAAAACGGTTGGCTTGACAAGGTGGGCGACGCCCTCGAAAACTATTTCTGCGGCAAGGGCGCGTATATTGCGGTTGCGGCGGAAACCGTCGGGCTCGACGCCTTCTGTCAGCGTGTGAATATGGAAGTCTGTGATTCGGTGCAATCCCTCAAATCGAGCGTTGAACGCATACCTGCCCTCACCTTTTTGCGTGAGACGGGGGAAAAGACCGCCGAGGAATTGCAACAGATTTACGCCCAAACCGTGCCCTTGGAAGAGGTCAAAGGCATATTCCGTTCCACCCTCTCCGCCGTGGAGAAACGCGTGGAGGATTACCTCGCGATTTCCGAGTTGTCTGACGATATTCGTTACCATGAAGACAACAATTTCGGGCTTTTGGGCTTTGGAAAAGATTACTGGAGTATTTTAGACAAAGAAATTCCCGATACCATGTCCGCGTTGATGACGGAAATGGCGGAAAGATTGCTCGCCTATGAAGAGAGTTGCGGGGTCAAAATCGACAGCTTGGACACGTTGGCGGTGGAGGGTGTGAAGTGTTCCGCTTCGGCGTTGGCGACGGTGCTTAAATCGTTGAGCGACTCTCTTTTGAGTACCTCGTTGGATCTGCTGTCTAAAAATTTCCAAGCCGTGTCCGTCCTCTTAAAGAGTTTCGATATCGATACGACTCTTTTGGAAGAATTGCTTGAATTGCCCGAGACCGTGGAGGCGTATTACCAAAAGGTGAACGAGTATACCAAGGAACGTTTCGCCCTCTTGCAAGAGACGGCTCGGGAAGGGTACGAGGCAGTCCGCGAGGAAATCAGCGCTTCCAATTACGCGGAGTATATTGCAGGGTTGGAGCGCGAATACGGGTCCCTTTCCGAATATTTCAAAAATTTGTAAAAAATTTTAACAAAAATTCCCCAAAACCCGAAAATCTATGCTATAATAGATACAACAACTGAATGGAGGAAATTACAATGAAGAAGTGCATGAAAGCGGTAGGGTTACTCTGCGCGGCGATGATGAGCGCGACTGCCTTGACGGGGTGTTCCCTGTTGGAAGGACTGTTGGGTAACGGTCTCGTTAGCTCGAGCGGCAACGAATCGTCGGTGCCCGAAAAACAGACGGAGGCGGTGACCTATATCGGGTTGGATATCAACCCTGCCATCGAATTGACGGTAGACGGGGAGAATAAGATTGTCAGCGCGTACGGTTCAAACAACGACGGCAAGGTGCTCCTGTACGGCGAAACCGAGTTCGAAGGCATGGATTTGGAAGCGGCAATCGAGAAAATCGTCACGCTCGCCGTTGAGCTCGGTTATCTGGACGAGACAATCAAGTCGTCGGAACGGACGTCGTGGGCGAAAACGCAGAGGCATTGCTTGCAAGCGTCAACTCGAAAGTGACGGTGACGGCGGAAACGCTCGGCATGACGGTGACGACGGACGGCGAGGGGGCGTATTCCCTGCTTCGTAGGTTGACGAAACTCCAAGAGGAGTATCCCGAGAACGAAGCGATTCAAAATATTTCCGTTTCCGATTTCAAACTTGCGCTCACGGCGGCGGAGCTGGGGGAGGTGACGTTGGAAGTCGCGGTGGAGATGGAGACGGACGAACTCGTGGATTTGGTCGCCAACGCACACACACAGATGGAGACCTTTGCGACGGATGCGTACGAGCTCGTGCGATTGCAGACGGGCTCCGTTTACGACAAGGCGCTCGGCATGGCGAAAGCTGCCGTGCACGTAGAATATTGCCTGAGTAATTTGAAGTTGTTGGAACTTGCCTACGCCGCACCTTATTTTATGTACGAGGCGAGCGCTTGCGGCTTTGAAGCGAGCGCGGACGCGTTGGCTTGCGCGGAACGGCTGTACGATTACAAGCTCTCCGAAACGCAAGTAGCGGCGGTACTCTCCGCCCTTAAAATGGAAGACACGGCGGCGAATAGAGCACGCTTGCAAAACGTTGAGGGCAAGATTACGCTCAACAGCATCGAGGAGTATGCGGATAAACTCTTCAAGAATACCCCCGCGAGCGAAGAGCTGGACGAAATAAAAGTGGAGCTCGACAAGCTTTTTGACGAGGCGGAAGAAAGCATCGACCAAGCGATTGCCGAAGCGAAAGCGAAGTATGCACCGGAAATTGAAGCGGTCATCGCGAAAGCGGAGACGGGGCTCAACTATTTGAAACAAGTGCCCGACTGGGCGTGGAAACTGTTGCCTTCCTCGATTTCCCAAGCGATTAAAGACTTCGACAACGTGGCGGCTACCGTAAGAGCGACGCTTGCCGAGAACGATTTCAGCGAAGGCACTTTCCGTCAGTTGGCGAGGGAGATGAAGACGAAATCGGAGGAGATTTTGAAACAGTTGGAAGGCAAACTTTCCGAAGTGGATAAGCAGGCGATCGCGGAAAAAATGGCGGAAGTGGAAGCGGAATACGCGGAAGAGAAAGCTAGCCTGGAAGAAAAACTTGCCGAAGCGGAACGCGAAGCCAAAGAAAGACTGGAAGAGCAAAAAAATCTTCGTTTGTCCTCGTCGAACGACTCGGGCGATTTAGGGTCCAACGAATAAGATTCTCAAAGCGGCGAAACCGATTGTTCGGTTTTGCCGCTTTTTGTATAGCGAAATATCACTATGCGATATTTCGCTATACAAAAAGAAGAGAACGGCCTTTGAAGGGCGTTCTCTTCTTTTGTCGACCTTTACAAACCTGACTGGAAATATGGTTTTGTAACGGATAGCTTTTTTTATATATACCGTTCTATCTCTATGTAAATGTGTATTTATATAATTTCGTGAATTGCTTTTTTGATTGCTTCCGCATCCTTTACGTAAGAAAAGATTACGTTGTTATGGTTCGTGCCTTGAAATACGATCGTACCGTAGTTAAAGATTTTGCCCCAAAAACTATACTGTACGACGACATTTTCCACTTTGCTCAACGGCATTTCGTCCGTGTGCGTAGCAATCAAGCCGTATTTCTCTAAAACGCGTGTATTGGTTATTAAGTATTCCGTCGTTTTGACTCTAATCGTAGTGCTGATCGCTTGAATGGTAGGGATGCATAAAAGCCAACATCCCAAAATCCCCCAAATCCATTTGGGCAGCAAAATGATCGGATTTATCTTCGGTTCGATTTTCACGGATTCTTGATGGTTCAAAACGTTGTTTTTTAAGTAGCTCATATTTTTCTCCTTTTTGAAAATATTGTATCTATATTATAATCTTACAATAGTAAGAAGTCAAGTATTTATCTCACTTTTGTGAGATAATTTTTATATGGAAAATATTTTTTGTGAAAGATTGAAGGAATTGCGTATAGAGAAGGGGATAGGGCAAGTGGAGCTTGCAAAGGCGCTTAATCTCAGCAAAGGGATCATCAGCCTTTGGGAGAACGGTTTACGAGAGCCCAAATTGTCGAATTTGATTCTTTTAGCTCAATATTTTCAAGTCTCTATAGACTATTTAGCCGGGGTAGAAGATTGAGAAGCTTCATGGAATCGTCAATAGCTTACCGAAAATGGGAAGAAAGTCTCCTTGCGGACGTTCTTCCTGTTTTTTTGTGGAGTCGTGGCAACGAACGCACGCATTCAGCGTGCGTTCGTTGGTGACGCGGGGGCTTGCCGTTTCCACTTCGTGGAGCCTCGGCAAAGAAAAACACTCGCGTATAGACGCTCGTATTTTTCCGAACCCGTCGGGTTCTTCGTCTTTCCCGATAGAGCACCAACGAAAAACGCACGCTGAAAGATGGTGCAACTTAGGGATTTACGAAAAACAGTAAATTTTTGAGCGACACCTTCAAGCGGGGCAAACAAGTAAAGACCACACATAAGGATAAAACCTTGTGTGTGGTCTTTCTTTTTGCGTTTATTCTTCTGCCGTGGGCAACATTACTTCAAGCATTGTTCTTGCACCGAGCCGAAAGGCATATACGAATATCGCCTCTTCCGCAAGGCTCGCATACTCACTCCAACAATCATCAAACCGCTCTAAAACATCACGTTGATCTTCTGTCATACCCTTTAATAGGTCTTCGTGATGCCTAGCCATATACTCCATCAACTGTTTCATTTCGGGAGTATTGTTACGGCTGTCCGATTGCGGATTTATATTGCCGTGCCACAATTCTGCAAGCGTATTTTTCATATGCACACCTCCTTGTAGCACAACACTATACCACAAGGAGGCGCATAAGTCCAGATAACAAATTGTGAACATCAAAAATATATTATTTTTTTACAAAATGTATATCCGTGAGAATAATGGGAGTTTCCTGATCATCTTCCTCGCCTTTCCATGCTACGATGAAACGAACTTCCGAAGATGTAGGCACATAACCTTTGGTTTTAAGTTTTTCAAGCGTTTCTACAAAGGCTTTTGAGAATTTCGCCACACGCACATCTCGACCGTGAAGTTCGGCACTAAGATAAACATCGTCTATCTTTAATGAGGTGCCACTTCTCAAATCGAATATGAGTTCCTTTTTGTTTTTGAAATAATCGAGAACAACATCTCTGTGCGTTGTTTGCAATACGATTTCTGACGGCTCACTATAATCGTTGCTATCAGCAACATGAATTACATCGGGGAGAACATATTTTGCAAACAAATCGGTGTTGGCATGAATGAATAGATTGCTCTTGGCTCTTGTCATTCCGACATATAGCTTTCTACGTTCTTCATCATTCTTTCCGTGAGCATCCTTAAGCATCATGTATACGCTATCAAATTCACGTCCTTTAGATTTATGTATGGTCGAAACATAGATTACCTCTGCTTCGCTATCAACATAAAAATCTTCATAGTTTGATTCGCTTATGAATTCTTCCAAATCAGAAATGTATTTTACCGAATGAGTGGCTTCAAAATCAAGCACCAGCTTGCGAATATTATCAATGCACGAGCTATTATAGTACTTGCTAAAGAGTTCCTTTTTCGCCTTATTCCATATCTCGTCGGGGATAACGGGCGAATGCAAATCCTTTTTAATAGCGTTAAGGAATACTCGCACCTCTACCAGATTGATTAATCTGAAACCGTCAAGCGATTGTATAAGCTTTGCGCGTTTTCCGTATTTCAAAAGCAATCCCATTATGCGAAGTGCTTCATCATTGGTGTTCGTAAGCACACAAGCTCTGCCGCCGGCATATGTTGCAATTAGATTTTGAACGACTGCTTCTTCCATATTAGCAGAAGTGTGGCGTGTGATTTTTACAACTCCTGTTTCCTCGGTAACAGGTTCCACGGGAGCAACCTTCATACGATTCGTAATCGTTTCCGCAAACGCATTCGCCAATGCAACCACATTAGCTTTGCTACGATAATTTTCGACCATTTCGTATTTGTTTGCGCCGTACTGTTCGATCAGCGTTCTTAAATGAACGGAATTAGAGCCACGGAACTCATAGATGTTTTGATCGTCATCGCCAACGGCTATGATTCGCATATCGTCATTTTGAGCCATCAAAGCACGAACGAGAGCGAATTCATGCTCGTCCATATCTTGTGCCTCATCAATAACAAGAACGGTCTTGGTAATTTTACCTTGCTCAACCTCTCCGTTGCGAATCATTTCGGCAGCATCTCTTACAATATTTTCCGATGCTTCAAGCGTTCCAATCTTGCCGAGTAAATCAAAACAGTAGGAGTGGAATGTTTTGATTTCGATGAAATTCGCCGCATTTCCAATAAGCGTATGTAACCGTTTTTTAAATTCGGTAGCTGCAGCTCGTGAGAAGGTGAGCATAAGCATCTGCTCATGCTTTACGTCCTCCAACTGATAAAGCGAAGCGAGCTTGTGAACAAGGACTCTTGTTTTTCCGCTTCCTGGACCGGCTGCCACAACTATATATTTGGATATATCGTTGATAATTTCCTCTTGTATATCGGAAAGATCACCGAACAGTTGATTGTATCTGTCGGGTGTGATATTTCGCTCAATCTCTTTTGCACGCTCTCCCTTGAAATACTGCGCTATGAATTTCTTGAATTCCATATTGAAGTAGTCCTGAACAAACTGCAAGGCGGCATCATAATCGCGCACCATGAGATTTGCGTATTCACCTACGATGTGGATTTGACGGATTTTCTGCTTATAGAATTCGTCAAGCAATCTATAATCGTCAACCTTGTATTTAATTCGGTTATCTCTTACGATACGCTTGATTTCCATAGCATTGTAGAGGACGAGGAATCCGCCTTCAAGCTTCAGAGCACCGATCTTGGACATATACAGAAGAGCATCCTCGACATCACTTAACTCCACAGGAATTCCGCCTATGTTCATTTTAGGCGTGTTTTGATATTCCTTGTAAAGCCCCACCAGTGAAAAGACAACAGGCTTTAGATCCTCGCCCTCTGCTTCTTTTTCTTTCTGCTCGGCTTTTGCATACAGCTCGGCAAGTATGAATCTGCACAGTTCAATACGCCTCTCAAACTTGTCCATCAAGTTTTTAAGACCCAATGCCGGAACTACATCCACGGAAACACTATCTCGATTTTCTTCTTTGTGAATATAGTTCTTGATAGAAAGAAAATAAAGAATGGTTTTTATATTCTTTATTGTTGACGTGGTAATTCCTTCTGCTTGGGCAGATTCGTTTAATTCCTTAAATCCGAAATTAGCACCTTCATCATCAATCTTTGAGAGAATGAAGCACTCAAGTTTTGCAAATCTTTCGAGAATCAGCGACGACTTATGGTGGCTGTCCGAATCGTTAATGTATGCGGACATATCGCTGTAATCTTCCAACAGACCTTCCTGACGCATCAAATTGATTGCCTCAATAACGGCTTCTTTTGACAGTGCAAGATTGTCGGCAAGATAATCTATGCGTGATTCAGCTTCATCATTGCCTGCTGTTGCAATACTACGGCTTGATATTAAGGATTTAATTATGCGCAGAGCTGCCGTGCGTTGTTCTTCGGAAAAGAGGGACGAACTTCGAATACGATAAGACGCTTCAGTCATATCCTTTGCTCTTATGCTCGTAGCAAACACCTTCGGCACATTTCTGCCTCGCACAATATAGCCTGCGGTTTCAAGTGCTGAGATGGCAGTTCTAACACGAGTTTCCATTTCAGCACCTGCAGAGTCATCCCATCCCGCCTGACGCGCGATTTCAAGAGCAGAACAGCATATATTGGGGCGATTTTGCGTGAGATCCTTGATGGCTTTCCATACTTGCTGAATTTGGCTGATGCTTAATTTTGTCTGGTTCAGCAATATGAAATGCTTATCAAGATCATTATCGTTAAAAAGAACATAGCATTCAGCTTGCAAGGATTGATCTCGTCCGGCTCTACCTGCTTCCTGAACATAATTTTCAAGGGAGTCCGATATATCATAGTGTATAACAAGCTTTACATCGCTCTTGTCAACACCCATACCAAAAGCCGAGGTTGCTACAATAATTGATACTTCATTGTTCATGAATGCCTCTTGACTGACAATCTTGTCGTTGGCATCCATTTTCCCGTTGTACGGAAGCGCTTTAAAACCATCGCTCGTCAGCTTGGCGGCAAGCTCAAATGTGCGTTTTGTTCGTGAAACATAAACAATCGTCGGGCATTGCTTTTGAGCGATCAGCGTTCTCAATGCGCTGTATTTTTCTTCATCCGTTTCTTTGTGTAAGACGGTATAGTGAAGGTTTTCTCTCGTGGCTTTTGAAGCGAAGATCTCCAATGTCAAATCGAGCTTTTTATAGAAATAATCGCATATGTCAGAGATAACCTTTTGCTTTGCCGTTGCTGTAAAACAGGACACGGGGATGGGTTTGCGCTCGGTTTTCTTATCCTTTTGGAGCTTACGGATAAAATCACCGATATATAAATAATCCACTCTGAAGTCCTGCCCCCAAGCAGAGAAACAATGCGCTTCATCGATAACAAAACGCACGATATTGCGCGACATCAAGAGTCTCTCTATTGTTTTTGAACGAAGCTGTTCGGGGGATATATAAAGCAGAGATGCTTTGCCATTCTTTACTCTTTCGATGGCATCAGCGCGTTCGATGGGATTCATCATTCCATTAATGGTTACTGCGTCCTCGATGCCTTTCTCTACAAGGTTGTCAACTTGGTCTTTCATTAACGACTGAAGAGGAGAAATGACTACTGTAAGACCATGCGTTGCTCTCCCTGCCATAAGTGCAGGCAATTGGAATGTAATTGACTTTCCACCACCTGTTGGGAATACGGCAAGAAGGGATTTTCCATCAACGGCTGCTTGTGCGGCAACTTCTTGCAACGAGATCTCATCACCAGAAAATTTACGGAAGCCAGGATAACCGAAGAATGTTTTCAGCCACTTATGAATATCAAGAGCGTTGCGACAGTATTTGCAATGTTCTTCACATGGTGTATTACATAAAAATTTTATAACATTTTCGATTTTGGGATAGTTATAGAGAAGCCAAGGCGGTGTGGTAGAATAATGATCATCACAACCGACTAAAGCGAGCGCATACGCTAATTCTACGGGATAGTGCTTTATAAGAACGTCTAAATCTGCGTTTGCACATATCCTTCCTGAAAATTCATCACTAATCAGTTGTGCTAAATTATATTTATAAGGCTTGAAATCCACATAATCAAAAAATCCTTGGAATTCCTGATGGCTATAAAGCAAACCGCAATATATCATTTTGCGATTTTTTGACAACTGATAAAATGCATTTACTTCGTCATAAAACAAGGTGGATGCTTTGTGGCTATCGTTGACGGGATTATTTAATTCTTCGACTTGAAGCTTATCATCCTTAAGCAGTTTGTGATAAGGACGCTTGGGGAACATAAGAGGAGAAAGATAGAGCGTATCTATTACCTTCTGATGCAGAGCATCTCCAATGTGTGGATTGATGTGCTTCATGTCGTGATGAACTACATTGTGACCGCATAGGAACTCCGCACCTGCCACGAAGGCACAAAACTCCGACACGGAAGGAGAATGAAAAACAGTTTTGTCACCTCTAACCGCGCCTATGTCAAGTATTTTGTTTTCATTGACACTAATTTCTGTGTCGAAGAATACTATGCTTTTTGCCATATTGGACTCCAAATTGTTCTTATCAAATGATTCTTACTATTGCGTGCAAGTTATCGATTATAAATTTTTGCGCTTCTATATTGTAAAGAGCAATGCTATACTCACCGTTGCTACTGCTTCTGCGCTCAACGCTGATGCCCATTTCGCTACCGATATCACTCGGCAATTTATAGTTCTTTGCATCAAGCGAAACTACTTTCAGAATTCCAACGCTCAACAACCACTCTGTAATATCCGTTGCTTTTAATTTCGCTGCACTCGTGTGTGTCTTTAACGCATTTATTCTGTCAGTAATCTGACTTATCATCAAAGGTGTTTCGGAGAATTCAAATTTTGCAAGCTCTGCCTGAGTGATTTCAAATGGCTCAGAAGGCTTGCGTCTAACTGATGCACCCGAATATGCTACGGAAGTTTTAGAGAATTCAATAATTTCCGAAAGATGATCTCTTATGAAGCGTTGGGCATTCACATTACAACGAACATAGTATTTTGCCCGACCATTCTCTTTCATTACTTCATCCGTAGTGATGCCAAGATTTACTCCTTTTTGCGTAGGGCGTTTGGTCATCTTATTATTGCTCGTTGCGATTCTCGTCAAATATCCTTCATGCAAGAGCCAATTGTTCACCTCGGTTGCGGTAAATTTACGAGTAGATCTTAACGCATCGTTTATTCGCTTCGCAAAAGTGCTTATACCCACTCTCAACGCAGAGCATTCGATTCTTGCGAGAACATCGGGCGTGACGATCCACTCGTTAGTCTTATACATTTCTGTCAAGGCAGACGGATTTTCAATGATTTTAGATAAGATATCCGCTACATATAAAAAGCATTTTGATAGTCTTGGGTTGAGAGCAACCTCGCCGTCAGGGATAAGTGTGCCGTCAGTAGGATCAATGCCGATGGCTAATTTATCAATAAATGATTTTACGTAAGCAATCTTTTCTATTTCTGTCATGAGGTGTCCTCTCCTATTTATTAATATCTGTCACTTCCACAATGTCGGCAATGTCGCACTTCAAAGCGGTGCAAATGCGGACGAGTGTTTCGGTGGATACGTTTTCGTCCTTATTTAGCTTTGTAAGCGTGCCACGGCTAATGCCAGAAAGCGCAAGTAAATCTTTTTTCTTTAATTTTCGGTCTATCAAGAGTTTCCATAGTTTGTTATAACAAACAGACATAGTTACACCTCTCCAAAATAAATATATAACAAAATTATACACCATCCGAAGAAAATTTACAAGAGATTTTGCTCTTTTTATTTTGAATATTGGGTAAAAGTTTAAGCAAAAAGTCTATTATCGTGTGAATTTTCCGATAATCTTGTAAACTGATTAGGTATCAAATCCGTTCCTTCCGGGGAACGGATTTTTTATTTTCTGAAGATTTTTCAAAAAGGGGCTTAAAAAATGCCGTTTTCGTGAGCTACCTATGAGGAAAAATTTATGCAAAGGGGGTTTACTTTTGCCGTTTTAGTGACCTACCAGTAGAGGAGAAAAATATTTTTGCAAAACCCTTCATTTTTTCGCTTTCCCGTGAGTTTAGGGTGAGGGAAATAAAAAATCTAAGAATTTTTGCAAAATGGTTCACTTTTTGCTCCTTCCCGTGAGTGTAGAGTGAGGAGAAAAATTTTTCATAAGAAATTTGGCAGATTTTTTCCGAAATGCCATTCTCGTTTCCATTAGAAGGCGGAAAGGCACAAACCGAATAATCAAGAAAGGAGGTAAACCGATGACCATAAAACACAATATCAAAATGAAAGGAGGTAATAACAATGCAGGATTTTATGGCAGATCTGAAAGCGCAACGCATTTGGTTTCATTGGCATTGGGAGAAAGATAAGGACGGGCGCATAACAAAAGTACCGCACTCCGCAAAGGGTGGCTCAACAGGCACATCCGCAAATTGGGCGCATACATGGGTGACCTACGATGAAGCTCTTGCTACTAAGGAATCACATAACGCATCGGGACTCGGATTCAAGGTGCCGGACGGATATTTCTTTCTCGATGCCGATGATTATGCTCTTGATGACCCCTTGATGCAAGAACTCTTACAACGTTTCAACTCCTATACGGAACGTTCGGTCAGCGGTGGCGGCATCCATATCTACGGCAAATGCGATAGAGCCAAGCTCCCCTCTATAACCAATAAGGAAGGCAAGCAGAAACCTGACCCTGCCTACTATATGAAAAATCCCCATAACCGCTTGGAGCTGTATATTGGTGGTTTAACGGATAGATTTGCCGTATACACCGAGGATGTTGTGTGGGCAGAACCTTTAAAGGAATGCACCGATGCTGTGCTTGCTACCCTTGAAAACGATATGAAGCGTGAGAAGATACCGCAAGCAAAATCCGTAAACGCTCCCGGTAGCTATCTTTCGGACGATTCGGTTATTATCAAGGCTTCGGCATCCAAGCAGGGAGAAAAATTCAAAGCCTTATGGAACGGAGAAATCTCCGAAGGCAAAACCCATAGCGAAGCCGACCTCTCCCTTTGTACCATTCTTGCATTTTGGTGCGGTGGTGACACCGAGCAGATGGACAGGCTCTTCAGGCAATCCTGCCTTATGCGTGAAAAATGGGAGCGGGACGATTATCGTAGCGCAACCCTTGAGAAAGCGGTTAATGCGACCACATCGTTTTACTCTCCTATAACCACATCTGCAGCCGATGATTTTGCCGACACCTCAAATCGACTTTATGAGCTTGACCCTGCCAACAACAAACGCTACAG
>JAGAJI010000056.1 GCA_017626135.1 Clostridia bacterium
CCCGAATCCCCTTTCAACACCGCCTCGCAGAGCCCTGCCACAGCGGAGAAATCCGCAGTACCGAGCACCGCCGTCACGTCGGCGTAGGTGAGCTTTCCGCTCGTGTAGGACACGCAGGTATCCGCGACGGAGAGCATATCGCGCACGCTCCCGGCGCCCGAACGCGCAATGGCGGCGATCGCCTCGTCGTCGTACTTTTTGCCGATGGTATCAAACACGTGGCGCAATCGCCCTTCCAGATCCGCCTGCGGAATAAGCTTGAAGTCAAACCGCATACAGCGGGAAAGAATGGTCGCGGGGATCTTCTGCGACTCCGTCGTCGCGAGAATAAACACGGCGTGCGTGGGGGGCTCTTCGAGCGTTTTCAGCAAAGCGTTGAACGCGCCCGGCGAAAGCATATGAACCTCGTCGATGATGAAGACTTTATACTTGCCCGCGACGGGGGGATATTGCACCTTTTCGCGCAGGTCGCGCATCTCATCCACGCCGTTGTTGGACGCCGCGTCGATCTCGGTGATATCGAGGTTGGACGGATCTTTGAGCGCCCTACACCGCTCGCACTTGCCGCAGGGCGACCCGTCGATGGGAGCGTCGCAGTTAATGGCTTGCGCAAAAATCTTCGCGATACTCGTCTTGCCCGTTCCGCGCGGTCCGCAGAAGAGGTAGGCGTGCCCCACTCTGCCCGTCTCGATTTGGTTTTTGAGTACGGTGACGATATGTTCTTGGCGCACGACGTCATTTAAGCTCGTCGGACGGAACATACGGTACAACGCTAAATATGCCATAGTTTTTCTCCTTCGTTTTCTGCCAAAGTCCGCCCCCTTTTCCTTGCCGAGCGGCATACGCTTTGGCGTCTCCATCCGCGATGAACGCGGACATGGATACCTCGTTTTCTATTTTTTGAATACGTCTTGCAATTTTTTCTTACTCCGCTGAATGGCGTTGTCTACGCTCTTCGCGCTCTTGCCCGTCGCCTTGCAGATTTCGGCGTGGCTCATACCGTCCATATACATGGTCGTTACTTTGAACTCAAAGTCGGAGAGCACGCCACTCATTTTCTGACGGAATTCCCGTCTGTCGTCGTTGAGAATGAGCAGGTCCTCGGGGCTGAGCGCCGAATCCGCCCACTCGTCCTCGACGAGGGGACTCGCCCCTTCGTTCAAGGGAGAATTTTTCCGCCTCGCACCCGCCTTGACGGCGTCGATGATTCGCCTCGACACGCAGAGGTAGGCGAAGTTTTTGAAACTCTTTCCCTTGCCCTTATAGTCCTCAATGGCGCTATACAGCCCGATCATTCCCTCCTGAATGAGGTCTTCCGTCTCTCCGCCGACGAGGAAAAAACTGCGCGCGATACCACGGACGAGCCCGAAGTGACGCAGGAGCAATTCCTCCGTCGCGCGCTTGTCCCCTTCCTGCGAGAGCCTGACCAACTCCTCGTCCGTTTTTTTCTCTTTCCTCTCGACCATGGGTACTCCTTACGGATTCTATCAGTCCTTCAAACGATTTCTCACGACCTCGTAGGTGGCGATCCCGAGCGCCACCGAGGCGTTCAGGGAATTGACCTTCCCCTGCAAGGGAATGGACAACACCTTGTCGCACTTGTCCTTCGTCAGACGTTTCACGCCGCTGTCCTCACCGCCGACGATCAGGGCGACGTTGCCCGAGAAATTCTCCTTATAAATATCCTCGCCGCCCGCTTCCAAGGCGTACACCCAGTAACCGCTCTTTTGCAATTTCTCCACGGCTTGGTTGAGGTTGGCGACCTTCGCCACCTTCATATGCTCCGCCGCGCCTGCGGAAATGCGAATGACGCTCTCCGTCACCGACGCACAGCCCGACTTGGTGATGACGACGCCGTCCACCCCGGCGCACTCGGAAACACGGAGAATACTGCCGAGGTTATGCACGTCCTCGATCCCGTCGCAAAGGACGATAAAGCCCCCCTTCTCGCTCTTCTTATTTTCGATGATCTCGTCGAGATCGTAATACTCGTAATCGGTCGTGAAGGCGATGACGCCCTGATGGCGTTTGGTCTCACTCTCCTTTTCCAGCACCTGCTTGTCCACGAATTGCACGCGGATATTCTTTTTGCGAGCCTGCGCGAAGATGAGCCCGAGCGAACCCTGCGCCCCCTTTTCCAGCAGAATTTTGTCGATATTTTTATCCGTTTTCAGCAGCTCGATGACTGCGTTTCTTCCTTCCGTTTTCATACTTTCCTCTTATAATTTCCCCGGTTTGAAGGGGGTTTTTTCCTGCGTGAGTGCGAAACTTTCCACGTCGCTTAAACTTAAAAGTTCTTGAATGCGCGCCTCCTGTCCCGTCAGGTACAAGTACCCCAGCACCGCCTCGAACCCCGTCGAACGGTTGTATTCGAGCGCGCTTGCGCTCTTGCTCTTGCTCCCCTTTTTGGAGTTCCTGCCGCGGCGGAAGATCGCCCCCTCCTCCTCGGTGAACAGCGGCAACAGCTTGTCCAGAAATTCGCTCTGTCCCTTTGCGGAAACGACCTGCGCCGCCACCTTCTGCAACTGCGCCACCTTGCCGCAACCGGACAATGCCAACCGCTCGCGCACGTAGAGGGAATACACCGTATCTCCCACGAAAGCGAGCGCCACGGCGTTGATCTGCGCGGCTTCTGATTTTGTCAAGGGCTCTCTTTGTTCCAACATTTCGCTATAACTCCATACGATTCTATGTTATATTATAACATAGATTCCGAGAAATGACAAGCGATTACAAAACTTTTTCGGCAATTTAGGCGGTAGAATGGGAAAAATAGGCGAGCACGCTGGCGGAAAGCACCTGCGCGAGCTGTTTTTGCCAGCCCTCATCGACGAGCAACGCCTCGTCCTTGGCGTTGGAAAGAAAGCCGCACTCCACGATGACGGAGGGACAGTCCGCACATTCGAGTATGAAAAATTCTCCGCTCGCCGCCTTTCGCTCCTTGACGCCCTGCGTCTGGTACAGGGCGTTGAGTCGGGTCTGCAACGCAACGGCAAGCACCTTACTCCCCTCGTTTTCCGCGCTGTAAAACACCTGTCCGCCCCGCGCGCTTTTGGAAGGATAAAAGTTCTGATGAATGGAAAGGACCATACCGGGTGTTTGTTCACGGATAATTTCCCTGCGTTTTTCCATATCCCGACGCTTGAACCCACTCGTTGCCGCATCGTAGAGCCCGGCTTCCGTTTTGCGCGTGAGAACGACCTCGAACCCCATATCTTCGAGCTCCGATTTGAGCTTATACGTGATGGCGAGGTTGAGATCGCTCTCCTTCGTCTTCGTCGTAATCCCCACCACGCCGCCGTCGATACCGCCGTGCCCTGCGTCCAACACGACGCGCATTCCCCCTTCGATCGCGCCCGCCTGCGTGGGGGAAACCAACGTCCGCACGCACAACCCCACCGCCGCCGTAAATCCAACCGCCACCGCCAAAGCAAGGGCAAAAACCATTTTCTTCATAGGAATATCCTATGCGGACGGTGGGAAAAATATACGAAAAAGCCGTGCGCGCGCACGGCTTTTCTCTCAAACGAATTTCAGCTCCGAAGCAGGAGTTTTCTCCGTCTTTCCCGACTTCTCCGATTCCGCCGCGGGCGCGGGCAGGAGCGCTTTTACGGGCGGTTGCATCTCGACAGGGAGAGTTTCCGCCTCTTTCATCCACTCCGTATAGATCTCCAAAACGCGTGTCGTGACGATTCGTTCCACACCTGCCCCCGCCATTTTCTTAAAATCGTCGAGCGTTTCCACCTCGGAGACTTCCAACCCGCACGTGCGTAGCAGATCGTACCGCAACCGCTCGCAGCCGAAAAAATAGGGCACGCAGACGTAGTCTACCCCCATTTCCGAGGCGAGCCGCGCGATCCGCGCCACCGTGGGATAGGGATATTTTTTATCGATCCACACCTTAATTTTGGTGCGCTTCCCCACCCGTTTGATGCGCTGGATCTCCTTGCGGATCTCCCCGTACCGCCCCGTGAAAATATGGGAAGAGGAGAGCACGAGGGTGAGTTCTCTCGCTCCGGCTTTGACGGCGAGCTTCGCTTCGTACGCCTTGACTTTCGCCGTCGTTTCCCCGTTGCCGCCCACGATGCAATCGAGCCCCACGCAGCTTTTTAACAGCTCCCTTTGCACCTGCGCGAAGACGACGGGCGTCACCTTCACCGCCGCCTGACGAAAACGCGAAGCGCGGTCTACGAGTTTTTTGATATCGTCCTTCATATCGATGGGAGAGGCGGAACGCGCGATGGCGCTCATGATTTCCGCCACCTTTTTCTGCCGCTTGTAGGCGCGGTACTCCTCCGCTTCCCGTTGCGAAATACGCACGCCCTCCGTTTCCTTCGTAGAAATTTTCGTCTTGTCGTTCTGTTCCATACGAAAAGTATTGACAAACCGCCCCTTTTTATCCCTTTTTTTACCAAAATAGGACAAAATAAAGATGGTATACTGTGCGTATGAAAACTGTATTATTGCACAATTTATTGCTCTCTTTGACCGTGCAGGGGCTCCTTTGGACCCTGCTACTCCTCGTGCTGTGCTTTGTCGGAGTGTACGTTGCCGGGCTCGCCCGTCTGGGTTGGGAATATAAAAAGGAGTCTCCCACCCCCGCGAGCGAGCCGACGAAGGAAGAAAAAAAGACCCCTGCGGAAAAGCCGCAAGAGCCTATCTACTATATCGTCGAAAAGAAAAAACGCCGCCCGAAATCGACGAGTTACGGCGATCCGCAACCCATTCAATTCAAGAAAAATTAGACTATTTTTTCGTCGATTTACGCGTTCAACGCATACCTGCCCCCTACGTAGGGCAGAAAAGCGGACGATTACGCCTTCAACTCGCCCGACTGCTCGTCGAATCTTTCCATGTTGCCACCGTCCGCCCAAAGGCGTTCGAGGTGATAGAAAAGTCGAGTCTCGTCGTTGAAGATGTGCACGATGACGTCGCCGTAATCCACGACCGCCCAACGCCCGTCGCGCACCCCTTCCGTGCGGGAAGGCAGGATGCCGAGATCCCGTTCCACGAGTTCTTCCACCCGTTCGCCCATCGCGCGAATCTGGGGCGCGTTGCTGCCGCTTGCGATGATGAAGTAGTCGCAAAGGTCGGTCTTTTCACGCACGTACAGAGCGACGATGTCCTTGCCGCGCTTGTCCGCCAAAGCCTTACATACCGCAATTGCCAATTCTTTACTTGTTACCTGTGCCATATAAATTCCTCATTTTATATAATTTTTATAATACTCGTACGCATTTTGCGTCAGCGGATAAATTTCCGCTCCTTTCGATTTGAGAAATTCGAGCGTCTCAAAAAGCGCTCGTCCCAAACACTCCTCTAACCCCTGCCCCTGCCAAAAGAGTTTTCGGAGTCCTTCCACGCCCTCGTAGGAGCGCTCCTCTTCAAGCATATCGGACAGGAAAATCAGCTTTTCGAGCTCGCTCATGTCCGCCCGTCCGCTCGTGTGATAGCGAATGGCGTTGAGGATATCCTCGTCGGTAATTCCAAAAGTATGCTCGGCAAGATACGCGCCTGCAAACTGATGCCAGACGGGCTCGGGAACTTCCCCCCATTCCGCAGGGGGAACAAACCCTGCCAAATACGGACTGTCGGGCGTCAGATTTTTTCCACAATCGTGAAAGAGCGCCGCCGTGATCACCTTGCGTTCGGGAATTTTGAGCTTCAACGCCCGTTCCGCCGCCAAGTAGGCTACCCGAATGCTATGCGCCCGTCTCGTCGGTTTTTCAAGAGATAAAGCCTTGCCGGCGTTTTGGATCTCGTAGAGGTGATTTTTGTGGATATATTCTTCCACGTTCTCCTCCACAAATTCCGTTAAACGCATACCTGCCCCTGCCAAAACGCGAATTTTGGTCGAAGAAACGTCTGCCCCGTTGTAGTTGACGCGCACGAAATTTTTGCCGAATTTTTGAAAAAATTCCACCTGCTCGCGCTCCCACCATCCCTCTTCGTCGTGTCTGCCGCAGACGGCGATTTCCGCGTCGTTTACGATGGACTGCGGATTTCTCCAAGTGGGAAAATCGCGCAGCATATCCGTGCCGACGAGGAAGTATAGTTCGGCGTTTGGATAAAGCTCCTTGAAATGCCGACAGGTGAGGTAAGTATAGCTCGTCCCCCCCTGCGAAATTTCATAATCGGACACCTCCACTTCGGGGATATCCGCAAACGCCAGACGGCACATCTCCATGCGATCGGCATCGGAAGAGAGCACGCGGTCGGGCTTATGGGGGGGCGTGTGCGCAGGCATCACGTACAGTTTATCAAGGCGCAAGCCTTCCACCGCCGCGCGAACGCAATTTTTATGTTCCCTGTGCACGGGGTCGAAGGACCCCCCGAAAATTCCTATTCTCATGAGTTACTCCGCTTATCGTCTGCCGATCAAATACCACTATGGATTAGTATAGCAAATTTTTTGAATTTTTTCAAGTATAAACGGGGGAAAATCCGTCAAAAATTCAAACATGAAAAAATCAGCCTTTATTTCCGACCTCATGTTCACCTTTTTCTCCGCAGCACTCTTTACGCTGTGCCTGTTCCGCTACTTAAAAATCGGATTCTTCCCCGCCCTCGTCCTCGCAATTCTTTGCGGAGCGCTCGCAAGTTTTTCGGTCGGAGCGTTCTTGCAGAGCAAGCGCAGGACCTATTTTTTGAAAAAATCGGACGAAGCGCAAAAGGAAAAACTCCTGCGTCATCTCCTCTTTTTAAGCGACGAGGGGAAAACGAAATTCTTTATAGAAAGGCTTTCCACCCCCGATTTCCCCGCAAAGCGGTTCGGGAGACTTTACGTCTACACGCAGGACGCCCTGTACAATCTGCGATTTTCCTTCACCCCCGTGAGCGCGGACGAGACGTTGCGGTTTTCAAGAGTCAACACCAAAAAACAAAAAATTTTACTCTGCAATACCGTCGACCCGACCGCGCAATCCCTTGCGCAAAACTTAAATATCCAAGTCTTCACGGGGGAGCAAGTGTACGCATTTTTGAAAAAACGGGACGCGCTGCCCCAAGTCTTTTTAGGCGAGGAGGCGGAGCCGAAACGCAAGCGGCGTTTCCGACTTTGGTTTTCCAAATCCAACGCAAGGCGTTTTCTTTTGGCGGCGGTGCTTACGCTCGTCAGCGCCCTCGTCAGCCCCTTCCCCTATTATTATATCCTGTTCGGCGGGATCCTGCTCCTCTCCGCTCTATGCCTGCGAATCTTTGGCTATGAGTAAAAACGCCCTACCCAGGTATGCGATGACGTCGCTCGGCGTCATGGAATACGGCCCGATTTCCTCGGCGACGAGCTCCGCAGCTTTCCCGCAAAGGTAGGCGCCCAGCGCGCACCCGTCGTAGGCGGAAAGTCCCGTCGCGCAGAGTCCCGCAACGACGCCCGAAAGCACGTCGCCGCTTCCGCCCTTCGCCTGTCCCGAGCAACCTGCGGCGCAAAGGGTCGTTCTATCCCCGTCCGTGAGCACGGATACGGCGTTTTTGAGGAGCACGTTTACCCCCCACTTTTCCGCCACCGACTGCGCCACGGCGCAACCCTCGCTTATCAGCTCTTCCACACTTATTCCCGTCAGACGGGAAAACTCCTTGCCGTGCGGCGTCAACACGACGTCGCATTTTTTGCCGCCGAAAAGACGGGGGAGCTCCTCCTTACGGTACGCCGCCAGACTGTTCAGCCCGTCGGCGTCGAGCAAAAGTTTCCCTTCGTAACGGGCGAGTAGCCACGCCGCGCCCATGGCGACCTCTTCGCTCACCCCCATTCCCATGCCGTACGCAATCGAATCGTACTGCAACAAATCCTCCATGCGTTCCTCGTTGAACGCATACCTGCCCCCCTCGTTCGTGGTTTTCAAGAGAATTTCAGGCGCCTTTAACGCATACAGCGGAAGGAGTTCGCTCGGCAAAAACAGCGCCGTATACCCCACGCCCGAACGCAGACAAGCGGACGACGCCAACCACGCCGCGCCCGTATACTCCACGCTTCCCGCTACGATGGCGGCTCTGCCGTACGTGCCCTTGTGGCTATTGCGTTTCCGAACGGGCAAAAGGGAATGCGCCAACGCTCCGTCCATCAATCGGGCGTAGCGACCTTCGGGCAAAAGTTGAATGCGAATATCCGCGCGCTTAATTTCACCTGCATAGTCGATGCCGTCGCCCAAAAATACCCCCGTCTTCAACTCCCCGATGCACAGAGTCACGTCCGCTTGCACGGCAAGCCGTTCCACCCGTCCGTTCTCTCCGTTGACCCCTGAAGGAATATCCGCGGCAAGGACTTTCATTCCCGACGTTTTGAGCGCATTTATCCGCTCCACCATACCCATGTCCGCATTGAGCAAGCTCCCCTTGAAGCCCGTACCGTAAAGACAGTCGACGATAAGTGCGCAGTCGGCGGGGAGCTCCCTCTCGATTTCACCCCCGATTGCCTGCCACTTTTCCATATTCACGCGGCAGTCGTTCGACTGTTTTTCGGCGTAGAACACGACGTGCACGTTCCGATTGCGGCTCTTTAAGATCCGCGCGCAGACGAACCCGTCGCCGCCGTTGTTGCCACCGCCGCATACGCAGGTGATTTTGCCGCTCGGCGCGAGTTTCTCCGCCTCGTCCGCAAGCGCGAGCCCCGCCCGTTCCATGAGAAGCAACGACGGCGTGCCGAGCGTTTGGATCGTATACGCGTCCGCTTCCCGCATCTGTTTATTCGTCAGTACGTACATAGTTCACCTCACAGTCGAATACTTACTTCCGCCGCCGTCAGACGACGGGTCTCCTGCCCGATTTTGACCCACAATCCTCCCTCCTCGTCGACGGAAAGGAGGGTAGCAGGTACGCATTCATCGCCCAAAATCAGGGTGACTTCCTCTCCCATATACCCCAGATACCGTTGGTATTTTTGCATATCCGCAGGCTTGGACAATTCCTCGATCAAACGCCGTCGAACCTCGTCCACCGAAAAGACTTTTCCCGTTTCCAACCGCATAGTCGTGGCGATATCGCGCAGCTCGTCAGGCAGAGGATTGCAAACGTTGATCCCGATCCCCACCGCCGAGGAGGTGATATATCGTCCCGAAAAGACGTTTTCAATCAGCATTCCGCTGATTTTTCGATCGTTCACGAAAATATCGTTGGGCCATTTGATGCAAGCCCAAATTCCATACGCGCGGAGCGTTTCACACACCGCGACCGCCGATCCGGCCATAATCTTAAAAGCGTCTTTCGTCGGGAAATTATCGTAAAAAGTGAGCTTAGACACGTACACGCCCCCCTCGTTTGAAGAAAACGACCGTCCTTTCGTTCCCCTGCCGCTCGTCTGTCTATCCGCCGTTACGATAAGATTTTGCCCCTCGCTCCATTTGGATTTTACGTACTCCTGTGTCGAAGTCAGTTCTTCAAAATGCTCGATTTTAATCATCTTCCCACTCCCCCAAAGAAGCGAGCGCCGCCTTCGCCGTTTCGTAGTCGAACCCCTTGCCCATAAGATAGCGGTAGACTTTGGAAAGGGTTTCCTTGTCGAACGGCTTGTTGCGCATATATTTCGTCAGAATCGCCTTTGCCGCCTCTTCCTCGGCGCCCTCTTCCCGCTCGCCAAGCGCCCGTTCGATCTCCTCGTCCGAAACCCCCTTGCCTATGAGCTCCATACGAATGAGCCGTCCCCCTTTGCGCGCAGAGACGGACTCCACGTAGGCGTCGGCGTACTCGCCGTCGTTGAGGAAGTCGTAGCCCCGCAATTTCTCCACGACGTAATCGACGACGACGGGCAAATACCCCTTGCCTGCAAGGAACGTGCGGATTTGCTTTTCCGTTTTCCGCGTCGCGGAGAGATGGGTGAGCGCCTTATCGAAGGCGGTGTCCTTCTCACTTTCGAGCTGAATTTCCGCGAGCTTTTCCTCGGTGACGATCTGCCCGACTTTCAGACGGTTTTTAACGGTCGCCTCCAACGTAAGTCCGCAACAAAACCGCCCGTCTATATAGATATTGCACCGCCGCTTGTCCTTGACCTGCGGCAAAATCGCCGTAATTTCGTTCATGACCGCTCCTATCCGCTCCCGAAGGGGAGCGTTACGATTTTTAGTATAGCATATTTTCAAGAAAAAGTCAATACTACTTTTTCCGAAAACGAGCGGAAACGTTTTACTTTTTCAAAATCATATGCTATAATAAAGACGTACGGGGCAAAAACTTCTCGTTTTCCCGTCACAAATTCCTACCGGAAGGAGATATACGTATGAAATACTATCCCATTGACATCGCAGGCTTTGAAACGGAGCTTCCCATTTTAACCCTTCCCGGCGGCGTCGGCATCGCCTTTTTTAACTTGCACGGCGATAACGAGCTCACCGAACATTGCGGCAAAAAACTTGCTGAAAAACTCACCGATTGCGAAGTGATCATCACGGCGGAATCCAAGGGCTTACAGCTTGCGCATTGTACGTCCAGAGAACTCGGTCAAAGATTTTACGCCGTGGCAAGAAAGAGCAAAAAACTGTATATGCAGGACGGCATCGACGTCACGATCGAGTCCTCGATCACGACCGGTCAGCCGCAAAAACTCTACCTTTCCAAACACGACGCCGACCTCACCAAAGGCAAGAAGGTAGGCATCGTGGACGACGTCGTTTCCACGGGCGCTTCCCTCGCAGGTCTGGAAGCGTTGGTCGAAAAGGCGGGCGGTATCGTGCATAAAAAGGCGTTCGTACTCGCGGAAGCAGACGCGGCGGACCGCGACGACGTCATCTATCTTGCCACCATTCCCCTTTTTAAGTAATTTTTGGATATTTTTCCATAAAAAGGATACGGACGGACGCATTTTTTTGCGTTTTCGTCCGTATTTTTTTCCAAAAGACTTGATTTTTGCACGATTATGATATATAATGGTGTAGAATAGACGTAGTATAACTTGACTACGCGCGAATAAAAAAGGAGATATCTATTATGTCAGACCTTGAAGAATACGGATTAGAAATGGAGCCGGACCAACACGGCGCGGACCCTGAATTGATGCCGTCCAAACCCGTCGTCGTTAAAAAGAGCGGCGTCGGCGGCAAGATCCTCGCGCTCGCGCTTGGGTTCGTCATCGGCGCAGGCGGCGTCATCGGCGGCGTGGCAGGCGCAGGGTACTGGGCTGTGACCCAACCCGTGCAGGACGTGCTCGATACCGTCAATAACATGACGGGCGCAGGCATCGATTTCTCGCAGTACATAAACCCCGAATACGCAAAATTAAAAATCATGGACCTCGTTGGCGAAATCGCTACGGTGGCGGGCAAGTTCGCAAGCGGTCAGGGATGCCTCAACGACTTGGCGGCGATCTCGCCCTACGTCGGCACGGCGCTCGATCCCCTTCTGGAAACGCTGGATGGATTCGGGCTTTCCCTGAACAAAGAAGATCTGATGGCAAAGCCCGTTGCAGAGCTTCCCAACTACGTGCTGGAAACGGCGAAGGACATGAAACTCGTAGACATTCTGTCCTCGGTCGACGCAAACGTAGAAGATCCCCTCTACAAAGCGCTTTGCTACACGGAAGATAACCAGCCCGTCACCATTCGCACGTTGTTGGAAGACCCGTCCTCTCTGTTGAATAACGTTCCCCTCGCGACGCTTTTGATCGGCGATAAAGTCATCGACCCCGAAAAGGACGGGCTGCTTTTGTCGATCGCTTACGGGAACGCGAATCGCTACGTCGTCGACACCGCACAAAACCTCGTCGTCATGAACGCGATGCGTTTCACGAAAGAGGGGGATAAATTCTACGATATCGACGGCAACGAGGTGACGGCAACTCTCGAAGACGGCGTTTATACCGTGACGGTCAAGGGCGAAAAACTCTATCTGAACACTTCCGATTCCGAGCCGAACGTTTACTTCGCTTACGAGGACGTTGAATTTGCCTCGCCCGTGTACTACAAGAAAGTCATGCTCGGCGATTTGATGAACGGCGGTATCATGGAGGTATTCTACACCATCGAGCTGGGCTCGCTGTTGAACATTTCTCCCTTGGATACGGATCCCGACCCCATCACCCTCGCGCTTGCGTACGGCGAAGAGGGCACCCATTACGAAATCGTCGACGGCAAGATCGTATGGTTGGACAACGGAGACGACGGCAAATACAAGCCCAGAACGGTCGGCGACCTGCTCAAAGGCAAACCGACCGATCTCATCAGCGATATCAAGCTCGGTACGCTGTTTAACGTCTCCCCCTTGGACGCGGATCCCGATCCTCTCACCCTCGCGCTTGCGTACGGCGAGAAAGGAACCCATTACGAAATCGTCGACGGCGAAATCGTATGGCTGATCAATGCGGAAACAAGCAAACAATACAAGCCCAGAACGGTCGGCGACCTGCTCGAAGGCAATCTGACCGACATGGTCTACGACCTCAAACTCGGCACGTTGTTGAAAATCGATCCCTTGCAGAACTACGATGCGGATCCTTCCAACGACCCTCAGAACCTCATGCTCGCCCTTGCTTACGGCGAAGAAGGCGAACATTACGACGTCGTCCTGAATACGGAAGGCGAATACGAGATCAAGTGGTTGCTCAAAGAGGGAGAAACGGAGGTTTACCATCAGGCACGCACCGTTCGCGATCTCATTGAAAATTCGGATACTCTTCTCAAAGATATCCGCCTCGGCACCGTGCTTGACATCAACCCCTTGCAGAACCATGACGCGGATCCTTCCAACGACGCGAACGAGATCATGCTCGCCCTTGCGTACGGCTACGAAGGCACCCACTATAAAGTCGTGGACGGAAAAGTCGTATGGCAGGACAACGGGGCAGGCGGCAAGTATAAGCCGAAAACCGTTCAATCCTTGACCGAAGGCGACGCATTCGGCGACCTTCGCCTTGCGACCGTTCTAAGCGTCAAGATCGACGACCCGAGCGCGGACGCCATGACCCACGCGATTGCATTCGGCTACGAAGGCACCGACTTTATGTTCGTCGGCGACGACGTTTATAACATGGACGGAGTAACTCCTTACGACGGCTACCGCACCGTTTCCGATATGTCCGATATAGGCAACATGGTCGACGAGCTCCGTCTCGCCACCGTTTTGGGCGTCAAGATCGACGAGGCTCCCACCGCGGCAAACGCCATGACCCACGCCATTGCATTCGGCTACGAAGGCACCGACTTTATGTTCGTCGGCGACGACGTTTATAACATGGACGGAGTAACTCCTTACGACGGCTACCGCACCGTTTCCGATATGTCGAACATGAACGACATCATCAACGGTCTCCGCATTGAAACGGCGCTTTCTATCAAGCCCGATCCCAACGGCACGAGACTGTTGCAGGTGCTTGCGTACGGCTCCGACCTGGCATATAGCGACAACGGCGACGGCACGTATTCGATCGTCAATCCGGACTACAACACGATTGCAGATCTGAGCTCTTCGGAAAACAATCTCATCGACAGACTCACCATCAACGATATGCTCGGCGAGGAAAATATCAAAGACGATATACTTTTGAGCCACCTCGGCAATGCTACGCTCGCCACCCTGCCCGATGAAATCGGCAATCTGACCTTCAAACAGGTATATCCCGATCAAATCTACAGCAGCAGAACGGTCTATTACAACGACTCCAACAACGCCGTTCTCTTGTACTGTAAAGACGGTGTCTACTACACGGACAGCGCTTACACGAACGCGTACAACGGCGCGGCGGAAATCGTTTTGGAATATCAGTACGAATTCGGCTACAAAGTGAACAACGGCGTTGTGGATTCCTCCACGAAGATCACCGAGATCGACGGCATGGACGGCTATATCGCAAAGGATAAACTGTATTTCGACCGCGACAGCGGCTTCTACCGCTATAAGAACGGCGACAATGAATACCAAGTTCACCTCGTTTTGACGGGACAATGGAAGTATCTGTTGGTCGATCCCGACGATCCCGAAGGCTACGCGCACAACTATCCTTTGACGGATTTTGCCGCCCTCGTTTCCAACATGACCAAGAACATGACGAAAGCAAGGCTGTACGACCTGAACAAAGACAAAATCATCTCGTTGGATGCTTCCACGCTGGGTACGGTCATCGTAACGAATATGAAGATTTTAGGAATCAGCTTCACTTGGTCCCCTCCGGGAGGCGCTACCGCTTCCAACCCGGACGGCAAACTCCGCTTGGGCGACTTGACCGTCACGCAGATCATGAGTTATACCGCAGAAGTAATCTCCTTCTTGTCTCATTTCAGCGCCTGATCAAAACGAAAAAACCTCGCGCCCTTGCGGCGCGGGGTTTTTCTTCGGAGCGCATACCGCCCGTCTGCGTTTGAACGGGAACGGGAAGTCAAAAGACAGTATTTTCGTCAAAAATAGCGGTATTTCTTTGCAAAATGCCTGAAAATCGGTTGACTAATTCAAGAA
>JAGAJI010000057.1 GCA_017626135.1 Clostridia bacterium
AGGAAGGTTTAAATATAGGAAGGTATTGTCCATGAAAATAATTAAAAAAATCCTAAAAGGAACTCTTATTCTATTGCTCGCATGTATAATTTTGAGTTTAGCGGTTTTTGGTTATATCTTGATAAAAGTTAATCTGAATAACAAGAATACATCGACTTCGGAATGGATCAACTCGAGGTGGGAAAACGTATTGCCTACTCCTCTCCCGAAAGACTTATTTTGCACTTACAGCGCAAATACTTTGGGCTGGCAAGGCGATGGGTACAACTATTGTGTTTTCAGCTTAGAAAATATCAACGCTGAATTTCTAACATATTTCTCTTCAGAAAAGGACACGGAGTTTGAAAGTGCTTTTACACGGGAATTGAATGAACTGGACGGAACTCCGCACTGGAATAATACCATTGTCGTGGAAAAAAGACCTGACTGGTCTCAAACGTATAATTGGGCATTTCTGTGGCAAACTAACGATTTAAATGAAAACGGTCACGAATTCACCGTCTCTTCCATGGAAGGGAAATTCTTGGAAATGCTTTATATGGCATATTTCCCCGAATGCGGAGAATTATACACTTTTGAACTCTTATGGTAAAGAACGACTTCAATTCAAAATAATTTTCCTAAAAAAGAACAGAAATTAAGGTGCAGAAGAGATAACTTCTTTCGCACCTTTTCTTTCTTTTCGTTTTTTCAAGCGCCCGCGTCGAGTACGAACGCACTATGCAAATTTTGTTCTGACGTCAGACATCGTTCTCCTATTCAGTCTGGCCGTGAAACGAAAGGTCATCCACGTGGTAGATTTCCCGATACAGCGTCTCTTTGATCCGCAAAAATTCCCTTTCCGTGAGCACCCCGCCCGTCGTCATGAGCAGAAGGGGAATCGCCGCCCTGCCCGCCGAAATGGGGGGCTGCACGTACGAATAGGGATTGAGGGAAAAGCCGTTGCGCTGATAAAACGCGATCCGCCTTTTCGCAAATTCGGTTTCGGGCAATTCCACTTCCAGACAAATTCTCTCCTCCAACGTCTCGGTGAGTTCTCGCAAAATCCCTTCGCCCAAGCCTTGATTTCTATACTCCTTACTCGTCGCAAAGTGTTCGGCAAATACAAACCCGTCCAACCGATAGAAGGTGATAAAGGCTTTCAGGGCAGAGTCGGCAGGAGCAAATAAGCCGTAGATTTGATACTTAGGATCGGCAAGCAGTTGCTTTTGTTCGTCGTAAGAGCGGCGCTCGTCGTAGGGGAACGCCTCTTCCATGATCGAATAGACGAGATCGAAGTCCCTTTCTCCTACCCTTTGCAAGCGCTGACGCTTCCCATGGTTCTCTTTGCCACGTTCCGTCACTCTTTTCACGTCCCCTTCCACTCTTTCTTTTTTCTATTGCCCGTCTTATGTTCTTCCCCCGCAAACAGGCGGACGAGGTTGGCTCTATGCGCCCACCACGTCAGGAAGTTGATTGCCAAAATAATCAGGTACAGGCATACCAGATATCCGTTGAGCGGTTCCTGTGCGTAGCGGAGCAGGAAGAGCAACATCTGCACGACGCTACATCCCGAGACTCCTAAAAGGGAACCCAGCGACCCCCATTTCGTGATTTTGATAAAGCTTACGAGGAAGATCGCCACGCCTGCGCCGCCGAGGATCCACCAAAGATTTTCACACGACAAGCTAAACCAAAACGCGCCCATCGTACAGGCAATCCCCTTGCCGCCGCAAAATCCCATCGTCACGGGATAGATATGCCCGAGCACGACGAACAACACGCAGAAGTAGCGAATGAAATCGCTGACGGCAACGTTCGTGCCCGCGAATACGTAATCCTTATAAATGAGATGACAAATCAAAAGCGGCAAGCCGCTCTTCAGGGCGTCGCAAACGAAGGTGAGCACCCCGATCCCCATGCCGAATTCACGGCTCATGTTCATCGTGCCGGGGTTGCCGCTCCCCATCTTCGTGATGTCCTTGTGTTTGAGCTTGGAAATGAGCAAAGCAAAGTTGAAACACCCGACGAAATAACATACGACCGCGATGAGTAAAAATTGCCACCAGCTTTGGGCAATTGCGAATTCCTTCATGTTTATTCCTCGTCCTTCTTTTCGCGTACCGTCACTTTAATGGGCGTCCCCGAGAAATCGTACGCTCTGCGAATGGTGTTCTCCAAATATCTTTGATAGGAGAAGTGGAGCAAGGTCTCGTCGTTCACGTGCAACACGAACACGGGCGGACAGACCGAAACCTGCGAGGAGAAGAACACGCGCATACGGCGCCCCAGATAGGAAGGCGGTTCCTGCAAACGAATCGCGTCGCCGATGAGGTCGTTGAGCTCCCCCGTGGGTACGCGGAAACAAGCGTGCGCATACACTTCCTCTGCCGCCGCCAAAATCTTTTCCACACGCTGCCCCGTCTTGGCGGAAATGTAGATGGACTTGTAATAATCCATGAACTTCAAGTCCTCTTGGAGCTTCTCTTCAAAGCGGTTGACGGTGTGGGTGTCCTTTTCCACCAAATCCCACTTGTTCATGACGATGACGGAGGGTTTGCCCTGTTCGTGCACGTAACCGATAATCTTCACGTCCTGCTCGGTCAACCCTTCGTTGCTGTCCACGACGAGCAAGCACACGTCCGCCCGTCTCACCGCGTCGAACGCGCGCATATTGCTGTAATATTCCACGTCGTCCTCCACGTTCTTTTTCTTGCGGATCCCTGCCGTGTCGATGATGGTGTACGCCTTATCGCCACGGTAAAAGAGGGTGTCGATCGCGTCTCGCGTCGTCCCTGCCATAGGGGTAACGATACTTCTTTCATGCCCGAGGATTTTGTTCACCAAGCTCGATTTGCCTGCGTTGGGCTTGCCCACCACGGCGATTTTGAGGGAGGGAACTTTCTCCTCCGTCGTGTCGGGGAAGTATACCATGGCTTCGTCGAGCACGTCTCCGATCCCTTGGGAATGTTCCGCGGAAATGGCGAAGGGCTCGCCCAACCCCAACGAATAGAACTCGAAAATCTTATCGGGACTGTAATTGTCGATCTTGTTCACGACGAGAATGACGGGCTTTTTACTGCGGCGCAAGATGTCCGCCACGTCGTAATCGGAAGGGTGCAAGCCCTCCTTGCCGTCCGTGAAAAACAGGATCACGTCGGCGGTGTCGATCGCGACTTCCGCTTGCTTTGCGATCTCCTTCCACATCACGTCCTCGGATTTGAGCTCGATCCCGCCCGTATCCACCATCGTGAAATTTTTGCCCCGCCAAACGGCGTCCGTGTACAATCTGTCACGGGTAACCCCGGGTCTGTCTTCCGTAATGGAAATTTTGCGCCCCGCGACTTTGTTAAAAAAGGTACTTTTGCCTACGTTGGGTCTGCCAACGAGCGCAATCAGGGGATTTGCCATATTCTATCGCCTCCTCTTTACGATGATTTTCTATCTTCCAACGTGGATAAAATCTCCACGAGCCCGTACCCGCCCTCTCGGTTGATACGGATATTGTCAAAACGCAACTTCGCTTTGAGCTCGTCCAAGGTCATGCCGCAAAGAAACACGTCCTCAAACTCCTTTAAGGTATTGCCGGACAGGACGATCTCGTCGAATTTTCCGCCTTCCTCTCTATATTTTTCCACGGCGTGGAGAATGTCGATACCCGTCAACAGCCCCGTACAGGTCACGGTGGGACCGAAGAACTCGTTGACGACGGGCAGGATTGTCACTTCCAACCCCTCTATCCCTTCCTCACATTCCTCCGCGAGCACTTTGTTCACGCCCGCAGCGCTCGTTCCGCACACGATCAGAGAACGCTTTGCTCGTTTCAACGCATACCTGCCCCCCTCGTTTAACGCGTCGAGAGCACTCTCCGTCTCCACGATGAACTTGGTCGTCATGCCGATGCCGTTTTCGATCTGCTCGAAGTCGCCGTAAAATTCCATGCTCTTGAAGGGGCGCTCCGCCTTGACGAAATACTCGTCCGCAGGCAGGAGAAAGTCCACGCCGAACTCCTCGTTGAGCTTATCCACCATATCGAGCAGCTTCTTGCTGTATTCCTTATCCACGTCGGGAATGGGGTACAAGCCCTCGCGGTATTTGGTGAGTCCCGTCGGCACGCAAGCCAAGTCGCGCACGGTGGGATAATATTTGAACAATTCTCTTGCGGTGTAGGCGAGCTCCTCGCCGTCGTTTTCGCCCGGCACGAGCACCGCCTGACAATGGAGCTCGATTCCCCCTTCGGCAAGCCTTTTGATCTGCTCGACAATCTTCCCCGCAAAACGGTTGCGCAAAAGCTTTGCCCGAAGCTCGGGATTCATCGTGTGCACGGACACGTACAAGGGGGAAAGTTTCAGACGAATGATACGCTCCAACCCCTCGTCGGAAAGGTTGGTTAAGGTGACGAAGTTGCCGCAGGAGAAACTCATGTTGTAATCGTCGTCTTTCACGTACAAACTTTCCCGCATACCCTTGGGCATCTGATCGACGAAACAGAACACGCAACGGTTGTGGCAGGTGCGGATCTTGTCGTTTTTCGCAAACTCCAAACCCAAATCTTCCCCTTCTTCCTTTTCGATTTGTACCGTCACTTCCTCGCCCGCGCGGTGATCCTTCACCGTCATGGTGAAGCTTTCCGCCTCCACGTAGTAGAGGTAATCGAGCTCGTCCTCGCACGCAAAACCGTCGAAGGCGATGATTTCGTCTCCGACTTCCAAACCAAGTTCCTTGGCGATGGAATTGCGTTTTACTTTGGTGATTTTTAACATAGTTTTCCTATCTGAACAGTTCGGCAAAATCCCTTTCGTCCACGCCGTACTGTCTGCAAAGTTTTTTCAAAATTTCTTCAAACGCAGGGGGCAGGGGCGCGATGAACGTCATTCTCTCCCCCGTCGTGGGGTGGGTGAGCTCCAGTTTATACGCGTGCAAAAGTTGCCCGTCCGCTTGGATTTTCTGTTTTTTATACCCGTACACGGGGTCCCCGACTACGGGGTGCCCAAGGTGCTTGGCGTGCACGCGGATTTGATGGGTGCGACCCGTCTGTAAATCGAATTTGCAAAGGGTGAAGTCGTTCCCAAAATGCGCTACCGCCTCGTAATCGGTGATCGCGATCTTCCCCCGACCTTCGGGCAGGACTGCCATTTTAAGTCGGTCGGTGGGGTGTCTGCCGATATCGGTGACGACCCGTCCTTTCTCCTCTTTGAGGTTCCCTTCCAAAAGGGCGAAATAGGTTCTGTGACAACTCTTTTCCGCAATCTGCGCCGCGAGGGAGACGTGGGCGCGATCGTTTTTGGCGACGACGAGCAAGCCCGTCGTGTCCTTGTCGATGCGATGGACGATGCCGGGACGGAGCACGCCGCCGATACCGCTCAAACTATCGAGCGCATACAAAAGGGCGTTGACGAGCGTACCGCTCTCATTGCCGTTTCCGACGTGGACGGTCATGCCCTGCGGCTTGTTGACGACGGCAAAATCGGCGTCTTGATAGACGATTTCAATGGGGATATTTTCAGGCTGAACGGCGTATTCCACCGCTTCGGGAATGGTGATAACCACGCTGTCCCCGCGCTTGATTTCCGCGCCCGCCTTGGTGACGATATTCCCGTTGACGCATACCTGCCCCCCTTCTATCAGCTTTTTTAGCCGCGAACGGGTGAGCTCCTCCGTCTGTTCGCTCAAAAATACGTCCAGCCGTTTGCAGTTGTCTTCCGCAACGAAAAGGCGTTGATCCATGTCACTTTTCTTCCTTCGCTTTTTGCTTGCGTTTCTCGTTTTCCTCGTACTCTTTGGCGAGCGCTTTGTACTTTTTCGTCGTCGGGAAGATCGCCGAGCCGTCGAAAAAGAGCAGGGCGCACATCAGCGCAATCGCACCGCCGACGATGAAGAAGTCGGCAAAATTGCACACGCCGAAATCCATAAACCAAATTTTCAAGCGCACCATATCCCGCACGCCTGCGAGTAGGTTGGGATCTGCGAGGTACAAGATACGGTCGATGAAGTTGCCGATTCCCCCCGCTACGACGAACAGGAGAGACAGGCGCAGCCAGGTACGGCGCTTGTCCGCAAACAGAAAGAACGCGAATAAGGCTACGAACAGGATCCCCGTCCCGAGGACGAGCGCCAGCTTCGCTTCGATAGGTGCGTCTTGCCCCATGCTGAACGCCATGCCCTGATTGTAGCTGATGCGGAAGTCCAGATATCCCGGGATCACCTCGATCGTCTTCGGCGAGTCGGGCATATTGAAGTATACGTCCGCCAAAATTTTCGTGAGCATATCGACGAGGAGCAGGACGCCGACAATCAAAATCCCCCAAAGATTAGAGTTCAAATTTTCCTCCCATCTCGATTTCAACGCATACCTGCCCCGTCCGTTTTCATTTTTTCCTTGCATAGTCAATTCCTCTTCGTCTTTTTCGCGGTCTTTTGACGAATTTCGTCAATCATGCCGAATTTGAGTTTATGTAACCCGTTGGAAAGGTCCACTTTGTACAGTTGCGGCAGATCCAAACGCAAATATTCTTCCCAAAATTTGGAGAGTTGTTTTTTGGAGAACGCCTGTACTTCCATGAGGGGCGGGAAGTGATAGACGAGCTTTCCGTCCTTGACGATGGTATGCTGTAAGGGCTCGGCGATAAAGTTTTCCACTTCGTACTGTTTCCACGTCTCGACGGGGTGGAACAAGGTCAAAGGCTTGGAATCGTCCACGACTTCGTCTTTGAGGGTGATAAGGTCGGCAATCGCCATGCCCGTTTCGCGGTCGTACAGACGGTACAGGCTCTTGAACCCGGGGTTGGTAATCTTTGCGTGATTGTCCGAAAGCTTGATCTTCGGAGTCACCTTGCCGTTCTCGTCGATGACGGACGAGAGTTTATACACGCCGCCGAGCGAGGGCAGATCCTCAGACGTGATGAGTTTGGTCCCGATTCCCCACGAATCGATTTTCGCGCCCTGCTGCAAGAGGGAGTTGATGAGTTTCTCGTCCAAATCCCCCGAAACGCAGATCATGGCGTCGGGGAAGCCCGCCTCGTCGAGCATTATGCGCGCCTTTTTGGAAAGGTACGCAAGGTCGCCGCTGTCCAAACGAATCCCCTTAGGTCTATGCCCTTCCGCCTTCAATTCCTCAAACACCTTGATGGCGTTGGGCACGCCGCTGCGCAGGGTGTCGTACGTATCGACGAGGAGCATACAGTTGTCGGGATACGCCTTGGCATACGCGCGGAATGCCTCGTACTCGGTGGGATAGTCCATGACGAAGCTGTGCGCCATCGTCCCTGCTACGGGCACGCCGAACATCTGTCCCGTAATGAGGTTGGACGTGGACGAACAACCGCCGATGATCGCCGCTCTCGCGCCGTAAATCCCGGCGTCGGGGCCCTGCGCTCTGCGCAGACCGAACTCCATAACCGCTCCCTTACCGCCCGTCGCGCGGGTGATTTTGGAGGACTTCGTCGCAATCAGCGTCTGGTGATTGATGATGTTGAGAAGCGCCGTTTCCGCGAACTGCGCCTGAATGAGGGGAGCTTTCACCGTGAGAATGGGCTCGCCCGGGAAGACGGGTTCCCCCTCTCGCACCGCGTACACGTCCCCCGTGAAACGCATATTTTTGAGGTATTCGAGGAAGTCCTCGCCAAAGAGGTTGAGTCCGCGCAGATATGCGATATCCTCCTCCTCAAAATGCCAGTTCAAAAGATACTCCATCGCCTGTTCCAGCCCTGCGGCGATCGAGTAGGTGATGAGCTCCTTTCTGCGGAAGAACAAGTCGAAGGTGACCGTCTCCTCGTGCTTGCCGTTTTGGTAAAAGCCGTAGCCCATCGTGAGCTGATACAAATCCGTTAAAAGGGTTAAATTTCTCATGCTTGCGCATCTCCTTCTTGATTTTCATTTTCGACGTTATCGCTCGGGTGTTTGGGTGTTCCCGACCCCTTTTCTTCCTTGGGCGGTTTCTCGGGGTAACGTTCGGGATAGATCTTGCACATGATATTGATATCGTTCTTATACGCGACTTCGTCCTTCGTATCCCCGATGAACCGCGTGATTCCGTAGGGATCTTCCCGAAGAGAACCGAAAAGCTTCCCTTCCTTTTTGCGGTTGAGAAGGAGCAAGGTCACGAGCCAAGTCACGCCTGCTATGAACATGAGCAGGGAGAACACGAGCGACCAAGGTACGCCGCCGCCCTGTAAAATGAAAGTGTTGTCACGCAGGGGTTCCATGATGGAACGGGTGAGTCCGTACACGATAAAGTAGCACGCGGAGTTCACACCGTTGGGTTTGTAGGGATTTTTCCACGCGTTGAGAAAAAGCAAAATCGACGCCGTCAACGTCGCCATGCTTTCGTAGAAGAAAAAGGCGTAGTGCCATTCCCCCTTCCCTTCGATGAATACCGCGAGCGGAAACCATTGCAACGCAGGGTTTTCCACGAGTCCGCCGTACACTTCCTGATTGACGAAATTCCCCCAACGACCGATGGATTGCGCAAGCAGAAGCCCCACGACCACGCAGTCGCCCACGCGCAGGAAATTGACTTTCTTGAAATAACAGACCGCCGCAACGCTCGCCGCGCCGCCGATAATTCCTCCGACAATGGAGAGTCCGCCCTTACGAATGGACTCAAAGCTGAACCATTCGGTGATGGGCATACCGTCCGTGATGCAATAGAACAGACGGGTCGTCACGATTGCAATGGGCAAACAGATGACGAAAAAGGTGAGAAAGAGGTCGGGCGACATATTTCTGCGCTTGAACAGCAGGCTGATCACCGCAAAAGCTGCCAACATTCCGATCACGATGATGATGGCGTACCAGTAAATCTGAATACCGAAAATCTCGATATACGAATGGTTGGGCCAAAGCAGAGAGTTTAACATTTTTACTCCTTTACGGGGCATATCGCCCCATTTTCAATTAGCATTCTTTATTATTATAGCATAATAATAAAAAACCGTCAACTTTCTTGACGGCTTTTTTGACTTTTTGTGACAGCTTGTTTTATCCGATCTGATTACAATTTAAGTTTTTTCACTATAGGAACGATCACAAAGAGCAAGGCGTAATTGAAGAGACTGTTCCAAATCTGCCCTTGCACGAACAGACGGGAAATCAAATACGTGCCGTAATCCACTTTGGAATAGAGGATCCAAAACGCCGTCGTGTTGATCGCCACCGTACAAATCGAGAACGTCAAAATACAGACGAGCCCGATTTTGACAAACAAAAATCCCTTTCCACCCTGCGGCAATCCGTTGATAACGAGCCCTGCAATCACGGCGGTAAGCCCCAACGAAATCCCGATCCACGGCAGATACGCAAACCCGGCGGAATGATAGAAAAATCCAACCAAGTCTCCCATAAAGCAGGCGACGAACCCGAAGAGGGGCCC
>JAGAJI010000058.1 GCA_017626135.1 Clostridia bacterium
ATTATGCAAACGATCCAAAACGAATACGAAGCCCTGTTTACCCCATGGAAAATCAGGGACGTAGAAATCAAAAACCGCATCGTCATGTGCCCCATGGGCGGCACGTCGTTGTTCGGTTGGTTCGAGCTCGGCGGTTGCCACTTCGACAAGGAAGCGGCGAAACTCTTTTTAGAGCGTGCCAAAAACAACGTCGGCTTGATCATTCCCGGCATCGCGCCCCTGCGCGATACTTTCTGGGGCAAGTGGCTCTGGCAGAACCCCAAGATGTTCGACGAGCTCAAAGTCTTCATGGACGAGATCCACAAGACGGGCGCAAAGCTGTTCGTGCAGCTGACCGCAGGCATGGGGCGGTCGTGGGCAATCACCGAGCTCATCGCTCCCTTACATAAGAACAAATTCACCCGTGCGCTCATCAAGCCTATCCTCGATACTTCGCACGAGCTGGCAAGCCCCAGCCCCCAACCTTCCCGTTGGGCGCCCGACATCGAATGTCCCGAAATGACGGTGAAACAGATCCACGAAATCATCGAGGCGTTCGCCAAGACCGCCAAGCTTTGCCGCGACGCAGGGGTGGACGGCGTGGAAGTACACGCGGTGCACGAAGGGTATTTGCTTGACCAGTTCGCCATTGAATTCTTCAACAAGCGTACGGACGAGTACGGCGGCAGCTTTGAGAACCGTTACCGTTTTGCGGCGGAAGTCGTGCGCGCCATCAAAGCGGCGTGCGGCGAGGACTTCCCCGTCTCCTTGCGCTACTCGGTAGAGTCCAAAATGAAGGGCTTCTGCGAAGGCGCGATGCCCGGCGAGAAGTATACGGAAGTGGGCAGAAATATGGCGGAGAGCGAGCGCGCGGCGAAATATTTGCAGGACGCAGGGTACGATATGCTCAACGCCGACAACGGCACGTACGATTCGTGGTACTGGGCGCATCCGCCTATGTATATGCCTGAAAATTGCAACCTCGACGACGTGGCGCACATCAAGCAATTCGTGGATATCCCCGTCGTTTGCGCGGGCAGAATGTCCCCCGAAGCGGGCGCAAAAGCGGTCGCGGCAGGGAGGATCGACGCTGTAGGCGTTGCAAGACAATTCCTCACCGATCCCGCATGGGTGACCAAACTCATCGAGGACAGACTCGAGGATATCAAGCCTTGTATCTGCTGCCACAGCGGTTGTTTCAACTTCTCCTCGTCCAAGGGCCACGCCAACACGCAGGATCTCACCGACACGATGGGGCTCGCCCGTTGCGCGCTCAATCCCGAGACCATGCAGTCCAAGAAATACCACGTGGAACCTGCCAAAAAGCCTAAAAACGTGGCGGTCGTCGGCGGCGGTATCGGCGGCATGGAAGCGGCGATTTTGCTTGCAAAGCGTGGACATAAAGTCACCCTTTACGAAAAGAGCGACCGCCTCGGCGGCGTATTCGTTGCGGCGGCGGCTCCTTCCTTCAAGGAAAAGGATCGCGCGCTGATCGCGTGGTATATCCGTGAACTCGCCAAATATCCCATCGAAGTCAAACTCAATACGGAAGTGAAGGACGTCAAGGCGTTCGGAGCGGACGAAGTCGTCGTCGCCACGGGCGCGGTGGCGAAACGTATTCCCGTCAAGGGTGCGGAAAAGGCGATCGAGGCGGTGGACTACCTGCTCGGTAAAAAGTCGGTCGGGGAAAAGGTTGCCGTCATCGGCGGCGGCTTGACCGGTTGCGAAATCGCGTACGACCTCTTCTTGCAGGGCAAACAGCCCACGATCATCGAGATGATGGACGACCTCATCACGACGCCCGGTATCTGTCTTGCGAACACGAGCTATCTGCGCGATTGTTTCAAGACCAACAAAGTTCCCGTGCATTTGGAGACCTCCCTTTGCGAGATCGGGGAAGGCAAAATCACCGTCAAAGGCAAGGACGGCAACACCTTCGATATCGAAGCGGATTCCGTGATTTTGTCCGTTGGTTACAACCCTGCTCCCCTCGCACCCAAAGGACGGCGTATCCACGTCATCGGCGACGCGAACAAAGTGGGCAACCTGCGTTCCGTCATCTGGGGCGCGTGGGACGTATGTATGAAGATTTAAGTTAGGAGAATGATATGATTTTAACGGCAGAACAACAAGCAATATTAGACGGAGCGAAAGGGGAGACGATGGCGAAAGTCATGAAGACCATCGTCATGTACGGCGACGCCTTCGAGGCGGAAAAGCTCGTGCCCATCACTTCCAAATACAACCACCTCGTCACCTCGTTCGGGCTCAAAGTGATGTCGCCCGTGTACGATCTGATGCAACAACTCCTCGACGCAGGCGTGGCTTCGGGACAGAAATTTTCCGTCGATCCCCGTCCTCTGGACGACAACGTGCCCGCCAACTTCCTGCAAAAATTCGTGTTCAAGAAGTTCATGTACACCAAGCAGGCGTTCTACGAGGAACAGCTTGAAAAACTCGGACTTTTGGACGAGGACGCATTCACCTGCACCTGCTACATGGACGAAGTGAAAAACAAACCCAAGAAAGGGGAAGTGCTTTCGTGGGCGGAATCGAGCGCCGTCGTGTACGCAAACTCCGTGCTCGGCGCAAGATGCAACCGCAACTCGGGCATTTTCGATATCATGGGCTCCATCGTCGGCTACGTGCCCTATTTCGGGCTGTTGACGGACGAAGGCAGAAAGGCGACGTGGGTCGTCAAAGTGCAGACGACCAAGAAACCCGAGGCGCAGCTTTTGGGCTCTGCCATCGGCATGAAGGTCATGGAAGACGTGCCCTACGTCGTGGGGCTCGATCGGTGGATCGGCAACGAACTCAACGACGAGGCTTGCGCATATTTGAAGGACTTTGGCGCGGCGACGGCGTCCAACGGCGCGGTGGGGCTCTATCATATCGATAAGCTCACGCCCGAGGCGGTGGAACTCGGCGAGGCGCTCATCGCGGAAGGGGCGAAGGAATATATCATCGACGACGCGGAACTCGAAAGAGTGCAGAAAAACTACCCCGTGATCTGGAAGAACCCCGATGCGAAACCCAAACTTTGCTTCGTAGGTTGTCCCCACCTGTCCTTGCAACAGCTCAAGGACTGGACGGTCAATATTGAAAAGGGCTTGGCGGAGAGCGGCAAGAAGAAAGTCGTGATTCCCACCGTTTTGACGGCGGCGCCCAAGGTGCTTGCAGCCTTTGAGAAGACGGAGTACGCGGCACGCTTGAAGGCGACGGGCGTCATCACGTCCTACATCTGCCCTTTGATGTACATGAACAATCCGCTTTGCAAGTCCATGCCCGTCATCACCTCGTCGAATAAGCTCCGCACGTACACGAGCGCCCGTTATTACACGGACGGCGAGATTTTGAACGCCATTACCAAAGGAGGGAAGTAAGATGAAAGTATTTCAAGGTAGAGTAATCGCACCCGGGGAAGTTACCGCAGAAGCGGTGGTGACCACGCAGGGGTTCAACACGTTGGCGTCCTTGCAGATGGCGTTGCAATTCGGGGATAAAGAGGTGAAATGCGGCGACCAGAACAACGCGGAATTGCACGGCAAACCGCTCATTCACAAAGCCCTTTGCCTGCCTCAGACGATCGGTTCGACGACGGGCGGGCTCGTGCTCTATTGCGCTTGCGCGATGGGTAAGAATCCGGCTTGTATGCTCTTTTCCAACCATATCGATTCTTTGGCGGCGGCAGGGGCGATCCTTGCGGACGTTTGGGTAGACGGCGTGACGATGCCCGTCGTCGACTGTCTTGGCGACGAATTTATTCAGTACGTCAAGGACGGTATGAAAATCACCGTCAAAGAAGGCGGCGTCGTAGAAGTCGAATAAAAATCTTCCCCCTTTGCCTGTTGCAAAGGGGGAGTTTTCGTAAAACGAGGCACCCATGTCTGCGTTGAGGGTAAAAAAACTGTGCTCCTATCGGAAGTCCAGAAACTCAGTTTCTGGTGTGGTGCAGGACGAGCTGCCCGTTAAGCCAAGTGTTGATAACGCTTAGTAGGGGCGAGATAAGTGAGCGCATATGCAGAGCGCGAACGGTGACCGAGAACAGCGTTCACATTACACTGTTCGAGAAAGAAACCTGCCGAGGTGTGGAGCAGAGCTCCACCGCAACGAAGTTGCGCAACGGACCCCATATAAGCGAACGCAGTTCGCGCCCTAACCGCAGAGCGGTTCCTTTCGCTTGCAGAGCGAAAAAAACAGATGCAAAACAAGCGAGTCTTCTTACGTGAAATGGTAAAACGAGGCACCCATGTCTGCGTTGAATGATAAAAAACACCCTGTACGGGTGTTTTTTGCGTATTTTCGGGAACTTAAATTTTGACGATTTTTCTCAGTCGCCAGGTGATCTCCACCGCCGCGATAAGTTTCACGCACTCGGGCAGAAGAAAGGGGAACACGCAGGCGGAGAGCACGGCGTACAGGCTGATCGCCTCGCCGCGGGAAGTGTAAACGAAGTAGAACCACGCCGTTCCGACGACGTAGCAGAGCGCAACGCCGAGAACTATGAACAGGGCGAGGACGAGTTTGCTGTCCGGGAAAAGCCGTTTTCCGATGCCGATCACCGGCACGGTGAGGACGAATCCTAAAAGATATCCCCCCGTCACGCCGAGCAGTTTGTCCAAGCCTCCCGAAAATCCCGAAAAAACGGGGAGTCCGATCGCGCCCATGATAAGGTACGCGAGTACGGAGATCGTGCCTTTCCTCGTCCCCAAAAGTCCTGCGGTGATACACACCGCCATGGTCTGCAAAGTGAAGGGAACGGTTCCGGGGATTTGAATCATGGTAGCCACGATGAGCAGGGCAGTAAACAGCGCGCATTGCGCCAACGTACGGCTATGACGTGCAACGGCATTCACGGTTTTTCCCTCCCAACGATAAGAATGAAAGAATTATACCACTATTCAAAAAAAATGTCAATTCATGAAAAGTAAATATTGCGTAAAATTTTTTAAGCAAGTGCGTATGCACGTCTGCTTACGGTTTGAGAACGGCGAGGGCGTAATTCACGTGCTCGAAGGGGGTGAGCCCGTCGTCGCGATCGGCAAAATACCGCGCCTGCATCTCTTTGTCGCTCAAAAATTCGTACAGATAGAAGTCGTATTTCTCCAAAAGTTTTTCAAGCTCCTCGTAACCGAAACAGGACTTCATCGGCGCGCCGCTTTCGCTCGCCATTTTGACGAGTTCTTGAACGCGGGGCACGTCCGAAGAGAAGAAATGATTATCGGGAAAATCGAAGAGCAGGGTGCTCCCTTCCGCCGCAAACTTGGAAATTCCTTCCACGAGCCGCCCGATTTCCGCTTTGGTCAGATGGTAGAACAGCCCCAGACAGGAAAAGAAGGTTTTTTTGCGCTTGTCGAACCCGTTTTCTATTAACACTTTTTCTAAATCCGTGGTGGATAAATCGGCGGAGATATAGCGCGTGGAGTTAGGTGAACGCAACCCTGCCCGTTCCATTCTGCGTTTTTTGTCCGCAAGTACCTTGGGTTTGTCGATTTCGTAGACCGAGAGGTCGGGGCTGGGATTGCGCAAAGCGAACGTATCGAATCCGCTCGCCAAAATCACGTACTGACGAGTGCCCGTGAGGACGGCGGTTTTCAGACTGTCCTCGCAAAAGCGCGCCCTCGATAGCGGCGTGGGAGCAAGTTGCTCGTTTACGTACCGTTTTACGTCGTGACCGCCGAGCTTCACGAACTTTTCGATCTGCGCGTACTCGTCCGCGGAAAAGAGCCGTTTGGCGAAATGGTCTGCAAAGACGGGGCGGGGACTGTTTTCGGCGTGGTAGGCTCTGGCAAACGCAGACAAAAGCGCCGTCAGATTGCCCTTTTCCTCCGAGGTGGGAGCAGGACGCTTCTTTGGCGAATGGACGAACAAACCGTGCCGATTGCAATAATAGTACAATCTGCCGCCGAACATTTTGGGAAAGCGCACCGCCGCGTCCTGCTCGGGGTAGAGCTTGACGATCAGGACTCTGTCGCAGGCGACGTACGCGACGAAGCTGATGAAATGTTCCTTCGTCATATCGTGATGAAACTCGATATAGGTATCCTCTTCAATCTCCGAGACGGTGAGCGCGTGCGCCTCGTCGGCGGGTTGAACGGTCAAGGGCTTGAGCGGTTTGCCGCAGCAGATGGGTTGTCCCTCTCCGATCCCTTGCGTAAAGCTCCCGCAAAGGGGGCAGACGTAGAATTTCGTATGTTTCATATTGCCCGTCTCCTGCATATTGCGTGCAAGACGCCCGGACAGGAGCGTCCTTTCGCTGACGCCGAAAATATCCGCCAGGTCGGACAGGGTGGAGACGTCGGGGAATCCGTGTCCCGTCTCCCACTTGGAGACGGTTTTGGGTTGGATTCCCAGCCTGTCCGCCACCTGTTTTTGCGTCATGCCTTTCGCTTTTCGTAGCGTATAGAGAAGTTTTCCGTTTTCGATCAAGTCCATAGTTTTTTACCTCACTACGTCCATTATACATCAAAATTCCGCAAAAATCAATCCACGCTCCGTTTACCTTATAAATTTTTACTCCGACGCAACCTTCCACCGTTCTTTCGAAAAGGGGTGCTAAGCAGCTCGCAGGGGGGCGAAAAAAGTCGAAGATTTACCCCATGGGGTACACGAATGCATTTACCGAAGGGAGCAATAACACGATTAAAGTCTTGAAAAGGATTTCGTATGGTACCAACGCTTTGACCGATTAAAAAAGAAAATCCTATTCGTGCTTGCTTCTTGATTTTGATATTTTGAATTTATTTTAACTTTTTCTTTTTATCCCCACCCCAACATTTATTATAGAACCAAAAATCACTTCCCGAAACTTCCCAATGAAGCATTTTAGGGGTAAAACCCGAAGATTTTACCCCTAAAATTGGTGCTCGTGGCCGGACTTGAACCGGCA
>JAGAJI010000059.1 GCA_017626135.1 Clostridia bacterium
AGCATTGCGTGATGGCTTACTGCAGAATTTGTAAATTCTGTCACGAGTAGTCTCCTGTGATTTTATACTTCCTCGAACGCTTCTACGGCGCTGTCTTGAAGAGTTTCCGTATGAAACGTGAAAAATAAAATGCCACTATATAAAATAGTGAGCATTTTTATTCTTCTAAGTATCAATGATTTTTACGGAAAAGTAAAGAAAACTACTTTTTACTCATACAGTAAAAACATTTTTAGACACTTATGTCAAGCATTTTTCAGCATTTTTTTGAAATTTTTTTTATATTTTATAGCCAAGGGTATTTTTTCTTTTCTTCTTCTAATCTGGCTTGACGTTTGGCGGATTCTTGCCAAGCGGATTCTTTCCCGATCCCGACACCGTATGGGCAAGGTTTGAAGCCATATGTCGCGAGCTCTTTTCGCGTTAACATTCTTATCAGAGTGCTGTATCGATGTAATATTGTGGGGCAGCACATTGCGAGATGATAATTCGTGATTTTTCTATCTTTTACTGATAAACAAGCGTTTACACCCCAATATAAATTTTCTTCTGCCTTGTTGGTTTCATATTGTGTTTCTCTTTCAAGGTGGCTTTTTATTTGATAGTCATAAAACTTTCTATTTTCACTAATAGTAAATAACCCTTCATCATAATAGCAAGTTTGCCCTGATGCCTTAACAATGGGCGAAAGAATTGTTACGGGAAGCAACTGACTTTGCCCAAGACTTTCAACGAATACATACTTTGGGGGAGCATTGCAGGCAATTTTACTTGCGTTTTTATAATAAAATTGCAAATTCCAAATGTAATCTTTCGCAAAAGATATACATTCTTTTCCTGCTTTAATCTTATCTTCTTTTAGTTTTTTTTGCACCTCTTCATTGGTAGAGGGATAGATATCGATAGGAACGCAGTATTCATCATAAAACCCCATAATCAAGTCGAATGGTTCTACGCTTGAATTTCGCTCATCTCTAAGCCTGTCGTCTATAATGTTAATCCATTTTTTTCGTATTTCTTTTTCAAGCTCCAGATTTGTGATTGTATCTCGCTTGTATTGTTCATGTTCTGCCTTCTTATCGCTTGAGTCTTTCCACCAAACAATCAAGAAGACAATAGTTACTATGAGTAATAATGTCATTATTAAATTTTCCTTTTTCTTAATTGTTTGATATTATATCATATTTATTCGTCTTTGTCAAGGTGTATAGGCTTAACTAAAGAAAAATAAGATATAAGTAAGTGGTTTCTCTTGACTTGCTGATTCTCAATTGCTATAATAAAATATAGAGGGACGAAAGTCATAGACTTGGAATATTCGGGAAGTCGGTGGTCTATGTCCACGCCTTGTCCACGCTGAGTAAGAGCTGCATAATGAGAGTAAATGAAATGAGATGATGAAAAATGCTTTAATCTCTTTAATTTACGCTTCAATAGCCCATTCGAGGTGTTAAAAAGTGAAGATAAATGATGCCTAATGAGCGCATTTCGATAAACCAAACATGTTGAAACTGTCGTTTGTCTCAAACGACAGTTTCAACAATGAATTGCAACCTTGCGGTTGCGTGAATTGGCTTCGCCATGAATTGCCTGCGGCATGAATTGCGCTGCGGCGCATTGGGGTTGCAATTTCCCAAAATGACGTTCTGCGTCAATTCATGGAGCGAAGCGAGAAATCATGAAGCCGTTGGATTCAACTCATGACACGAAGTGTCAAATCATCTTCCCAAAATGACGCCAAGCGTCAATTCATGGAACGCCGACGAGAAATCATGAAGCCGTTGGCTTCAATTCATGACACGATGTGTCAAATCATTTCACTTTGGAGTTTACGATGAAAGAGAACTTTTTGGTTGATTTGTCAAAACAATTTGCTGTTGACATTGTCAATCTCTGTACCGACATAAAAGAAAACCGCAAAAGCAATGTACTATTAAATCAAATATTACGCAGCGGTACAAGCATTGGTGCAAACATTCACGAAGCGAATTATGCCGCAAGCAAAGCAGATTTTATTAATAAGTTTCAAATAGCCTTAAAAGAATGCTACGAAACGGATTATTGGCTCGGATTATTTAAGGATACGAATATGATTATCGAGGAAGAGTACAAGGATATGTTCGCAAAATGCAGTAAAATCCGCAAATTGCTCATCGCCTCCATCACTACCGCAAAGGAAAACAGTTAAGGACAAATGTGATTTTCCACCTATGGTTTTGAGACTTTAGGGTATTTCCACCCCTGTTTTTGGCACATTTTGAGACCTTTTGGAGTCTTGACCCATGTTGAAACTGTCGTTTGTCTCAAACGACAGTTTCAACAATGAATTGCAACCTTGCGGTTGCGTGAATTGGCTTCGCCATGAATTGCCTGCGGCATGAATTGCGCTGCGGCACATTGGGGTTGCAATTCAATTCATGGAGCGCAGCGAGAAATCATGAAGCGATCGCATCAATTCATGACGGCAACGCCGTCAAATCATCCTTTTTTGGAGTTTACAAGGAAAGAAAACTTTTTAGTCGATTTAAGGGGAAAGCTGCATGAAATTATTGCGTTCGGAAGTTGAATTTATAAAAGCAATGATTCCCGACGGGGAAAAGTTGTTGAACGATTTGGCGGTGCAAGAGCTTTCTCGTCGATTATTTCATTTGTATTTCGAAACGGAGACTTACAATTCCAAGCAAAAGCAATTACGGAAGTTGTTGCGTTATATCTGGTGGTTGGCGAAAAAAGTGGATTATTCGGAGCAATTCGGACAGACGGAAGAATTGATTATCGAAGAAGACGTGGAAATTACGGAAGAGGTAAAACGCAAACTTGAAAAATTGCCCGTGGAGTTAAAGGAATTTCTACGGGATAAGGAATGGCGGGACGTCTTTTCCCCGCTCACGTTGTACCGCGCGGAAAAATTATCGTATACGGGCGTTCAAAATGTTTGCAAAACGTTTGAAAATACGTATTACGCGGAAGTGCAGGGGTCGAAAACGTATTACGTAGAAGTGTCGGAGAATTTACACGAGTATTGCTCTTGTACGGCGTTTTGTACCTGTCCGTATTCCAAGCGGGAAGATTTTTGTAAACATATGGCAGCCGTACTCTTCTATGTGGAAAGAAACAGAGATAAAATTCCTTGGGAAGAGGATCTGACGGCGGAAACGACGACGCACTTCTATGAGAGCCTGATAGATGAAAACGGGCGGTTGACGAATTCGCGCGGGTTTTGGATCACGAAAGACCAGATCGCGATCCTGAAAACGAGGCTCAGCCCTAAAGAGTACGTGGAATTGATGAACTGTTTCGAGGATGACGACGGGTGGTGGGAAGGAGAAGAGCCCTTTTTGGTTTCGTTGGACGATTTTTCCTATACTTGGGAAACCGAAGAAGAGGACCGAATAAGAAACAAGCTTGCCGATCTGTACGATCAAATCTATTTTCAAAACCAATCCTCCTACGGAGCGCGCGGGGGGACGGAGACCCCCACCGAGGCGGATCGGGAAACGGGGCGGAACCCCGCCGAGGAGGAAATGGATTCTGACGATGGAAAGGAGTGGGCGGAAAGGTCGGACGTTGAGGAAACGGTAGAGAAAAAGTGGGACTACCTATACGTCGGCGTGAGCCCCAAAGGGCAGTACGATTGCAATTACTGGTACATAGACGAAGCAAAGCAGACGCAGGCGGATACGTATATATGGGTGAAAATGGGCCCGAAGGACAAGGAGCAGCTCGTCTACGTAGATAGCGTGCGATATTGCAACGCCGACGAAGTGCCCTACCCCATAGAAAAGACCAAACGCGTGATTCGACAGGCAACCGAAGAGGAAGCGGCTGAGGCGGACGTGCTTTGGGACGAATAAAAATCAACCCCGACGGGCGCAGGGCAAGTGCAGATCGACGAAGGGAACTTCCTCGGTCAGAACGGCGGCGCATTCTTCTACGGAGACGATTCTTCCAACGCCTGCGTCACGAATATAGCCAAAGGAAAATTCTTATCGGTATACAATGCTTCGGGCGGCGTTCTCGGGCTTTGCGGTATCTGCGTCATGGGGAACGCGGATCTGACCATGAACGACGTGTATATAAACGCGGCGAACGCGGCAATTTCCGTGGAAGGTTCGTCGGCGGTCAGCGTAGATAATAGGAAGGCAAAAATCACGATAACGGGCGGAGAATATATCACGAATGGAGGTGCGGTAATCTTCAATTACAGCAATTTCGAGTCGTATAGCTATGCGACGTGGCAGATTACGGGCGGACATTTCCAAGTGGGAGGTACCGGCGGTAAGATATTCCAGACGCAATGGGGCTCTTACGCGCCGCTTGAATGGAACGAAATTCTTGGCACGGGATATCAGGCGTATTATAAGAGCGGCAGCACGTATACGGACGTAAGCTCGGAGTCGACAAGTAAAACTGAATACAACAACATATATGTTTCCGCGACGACGCCCGCTTGATCTCGTCTAAGAAAGGCGACTTCCTCGTCCGATCGGAAAGAAATCATCAACATACGCCGAGCGTGAAATATCACGGTCGGCGTTATTTTTCCCTTCATTTGCTTGCTACTTTTGATTTTTTATGATATAATAAAGGGGTAACGGAAGGCAGTCCGCGGAGAAAGAAAGGGACGGATTGCCCGAGAAAATTCAATTTATAGGAGAAAACGTTATGACGAAACAGAAGAAAAAGGGCAAGGGATTAAAGATTTTCGTGATCGTGCTTGCGGCAATCGTCGCGTTCATGGTCACGATTAACGTCATTCCCCCGAAAAAGAGCGTAGAAAACAACCCGTTCGTGGTGGCGGAAGGGGAGCTCCCCATGATTGCGGCGCACCGCGGCGGCAGAATCGAAAATCCCGAGAATACCATGCTTGCCTTCCGTGAGGCGGTCAACACTCTCGACGTGGATATCATCGAGAGCGATTTGTGGCTGACGAAGGACGGATACCTCGTTTTCAATCACGACGAGACGGTGGATAGAACGTCCAACGTGAACGGCGATATTCCCTTGGAAGAATCGGAAAAGAGGGAACATAAAATTTCCGATATGACGCTCGAAGAGCTGTTGAACCTCAACTTCGGGTATTATTTCGAAGACAAGAACAGCGGCGAGAGGATTTACAAGGACAAGACGATGGAGGAAGTCCGCGAACTCGGCTTGCAGATTGCCACCGTCGATCAGCTCTTTGAGGAGTTCTACGTAAGCAATCCCGACCTCAAATTCATCGTGGAAATCAAAAACGACGGAGAAATGGGGTATCAGGCTTGCAAAATTTTGAGCGACACCCTCGACAAATATCCCGAATATAAGGACCAGCTCGTCATCGGTACCTTCCACGACGAGATCGAGGAAGAACTCAAGACCCAATATCCCGATTTGATGCGCGGCGCACCCACGGGTACGGCGGCGAAATTCATTATCACGCAATTTTTGGGGGTCAATATTTTCGATAACGGCAACTTTGCTTGCTTGCAGATCCCTACGGCATTTGACCTTAAAGTCATCAATTTGGAACTTGACAAGAAAACGCTGATCGACAGAGCGCACAGAAGAAATATCGCCGTGCAGTACTGGACGATCAATGAGGCGGACGAAATGCGCGAGCTTATTGAACTCGGTTGCGACTGTATCATGACGGACGATCCCGTGCTTTTGAAACAGGTTCTTGAAGAATATAAGAACAAGTAATTTACGCCCTGCCTCCGTCGTACGATGGGGGCAGGTACGCGTTGAACGGAGTAGTTCCGCCGGCGGAAGGGCTCCGCTGCCCGATCTTACTGCCTTACCGTTCGTTCTTTACGTTATGCCGTGTGGGTTTGGGCATACCCCACTATCGAAGTGGAACGAGGCTTCGTCGCGGTGGCTCTGCCACACCTTGATTGAGGGCCCGTATCTTTCGCCCATAGGCGAGGGAACCGCTTTGCGGTTAAGGCGCGAACTGCGTTCGCTTTTTATGGGTCCAATTCCGCCTTTCGGCGGCGACTGCCGTCGAGGCTTTAAGGCTTTGCCTTAAAAATCCACAAGGAACTGAGTTCCTTGACCTCCCGCAGGTGGCTCCCGTCGGGAAATTACGTTAGGAGAAGAATATGAAATATTGTGATTTACACACACATTCGGTATTTTCGGACGGGACTTGGACCCCGACGGAAATTATCCGAGAAGCCGAGCGCATCGGGCTCGCTGCCGTCGCGCTCACCGACCATAATACCACCCACGGCGTGCCGGAATTTTTAGCCGCCGCCAAAAATACCTCCGTCGAAGGCATCGCAGGCGTAGAGTTCTCCACCGATTACGGCAATATCGAGCTCCACATCGTCGGACTCTATATTCCGCCTGCTTATTTCGACCGCGTCACGCAGATGGTCGAGGGCATGAAAGAGCGCAAGATACAAAGCAATATCCGCCTCGCCGAAAATCTGCAAAGGGGGGGCTACGATATCCGTTACGAGGATATCTACGACGCCACACCCGACGGGCACGTCAACCGCGTGCACTTCGCCGCAGAGCTCGTCAAAAAGGGGTACGTGCGCTCCGTGGAGGAGGCGTTCAACACCCTCCTTGCCAAGGGCGGCGGATATTACGAAGAGCCGAAGAGGCTACCCGTGTACGAGACCATCGCCTTTTTGAAGGAGATCGGCGCCGTCGCGATCCTCGCCCATCCCTTCCTCAATCTCACGGAACAAGAGCTCCGCGAGTTTCTGCCCCGCGCCAAAGCGGCGGGCTTGGACGGCATGGAGACGGAGTATTCCACCTACGACGAAGAGACGACGGAAAAAGCGAAACGAATCGCCGAGGAGTTCGCCCTTTTCCAAAGCGGCGGGAGCGATTTCCACGGCACCAACAAACCCGATATTTCCCTTGGGAGAGGGAGAGGAAATCTTGCCGTGCCCGAGGGGTTTTTGGACGCGCTTAAAACCTGTCGGAAAGAACTCCCTGCCCCGAACGCACAACAAGAAAAAATGGCAAGTCGTAAATAAGAAATGCAAAAAAAAGTAAATTTCACAAACTTTTTTCAAAAACTCCCTGTGAAAGGCTTGATATTTCTTGAAATTTGTATTAAAATGGAATATGGCGAAAACCGTAAACTTTCTTTACACGCCCAAAAACGTTTGGACGCGAGATTTTTTGCGGTATAAACGCGGTATCAATAAACTCGAAAAAAATTAACTTGGAGGAAATAAACACTATGGCTAAAAAGTATTGTTATCTTTTTACCGAAGGCGACGCATCCATGCGCGAATTGCTCGGCGGTAAAGGGGCTAACCTTGCAGAAATGACCAACATCGGTCTCCCCGTACCTCAGGGCTTCACCATTTCTACCGAAGCTTGTACGCAGTACTATGAAGACGGCAGACAGATCAATCCCGAAATCATGGCGGAAATCAACGAATACGTCGTGAAGATGGAAGGCATTACGGGTAAGAAGTTCGGTGACAAAGATAATCCTTTGCTCGTTTCCGTACGTTCGGGCGCTCGCGCATCCATGCCCGGCATGATGGATACCATTTTGAACCTTGGTTTGAACGAAGAAGTCGTCAATACCCTTGCTACCAAATCGGGCAACCCCCGTTGGGCATGGGACTGCTATCGTCGTTTCATTCAGATGTACTCCGACGTCGTTATGGAAGTCGGCAAAAAGTACTTCGAAGAATTGATCGACGAAATGAAAGCAAAGAAGGGCGTAAAACAGGACGTGGAGCTCACCGCGGAAGATTTGAAAGAACTTGCTTATCAGTTCAAAGCGGAATACAAGAGCAAGATCGGTTCCGACTTCCCTTCCGATCCCAAAGAACAGCTCATGGGCGCGGTAAAAGCCGTATTCCGTTCTTGGGACAACCCCCGTGCAAACGTATACCGTCGTGACAACGATATCCCTTATTCCTGGGGTACCGCAGTAAACGTACAGGCAATGGCGTTCGGTAATATGGGCGAAGATTGCGGTACGGGCGTTGCGTTCACGCGTGACCCTGCTACGGGTGAAAAGAAACTGATGGGTGAATTCCTCACCAACGCACAGGGCGAAGACGTCGTTGCAGGCGTTCGTACCCCGATGCCCATCGCGCAGATGGCGGAAAAATTCCCCGAAGCGTTCGAACAGTTCAAGAACGTTTGCCAGATCCTCGAAAATCACTACCACGATATGCAGGATATGGAATTCACCGTTGAAAACAAGAAACTCTATATGCTTCAGACGAGAAACGGTAAGAGAACGGCGCAGGCGGCTCTTCAGATCGCCGTTGACCTCGTGAAAGAAGGTCACAAGACCAAAGCGGAAGCGGTCAGCATGATCGATCCCCGTAACCTCGACACCTTGCTTCACCCTCAGTTCGACGTAAAAGCGTTGAAGGCTGCTACCCCCATGGGTCGCGGTTTGGGCGCATCCCCCGGCGCAGCTTGCGGTCAGGTCGTATTCACGGCAGAAGACGCAGACGCTTGGAAGAGCGCAGGCAAGAAAGTCATCCTCGTTCGTTTGGAAACTTCCCCCGAAGATATTACGGGTATGAAGGCTTCTCAGGGTATCCTCACCGTTCGCGGCGGTATGACCTCTCACGCAGCCGTCGTTGCTCGCGGTATGGGTAAGTGCTGCGTTTCCGGTTGCGGCGACATCGTGATGGACGAAGAAAACAAGAAGTTCACCCTTGGCGGTAAAGTATACCACGAAGGCGACTATATCTCCATCGACGGTTCCACCGGCGCTATCTACGACGGCATCATTCCTACCGTAGACGCAACCATCTCCGGCAACTTCGATATCATCATGGGTTGGGCTGACGAATTCAGAGCATTGAAGGTCAGAACGAACGCAGATACTCCCGCTGACGCGAAGAAAGCTCGTGAACTCGGCGCGGAAGGTATCGGTCTTTGCCGTACCGAACACATGTTCTTCGAAGCGGACAGAATCGCAGCGTTCAGAGAAATGATTTGCTCCGACACCGCGGAGGAAAGAGAAGTAGCGCTTGCTAAGATCCTTCCTTATCAGCAGGGTGACTTCGAAGCTTTGTACGAAGCTTTGGAAGGTTTGCCCGTATGCATCCGTTTCCTCGATCCTCCTCTTCACGAATTCGTTCCCACGACGGAAGAAGATATCGAATTGCTTGCAAAAGCGCAGAACAAGAGCGTGGAAGACATCAAGGCGATCATCAGCTCCTTGCATGAATTCAACCCCATGATGGGTCACCGTGGTTGCCGTTTGGCAGTTACCTATCCCGAAATCGCTAAGATGCAGACGCAGGCGGTTATCCGTGCGGCGATCAACGTGCAGAAGAAGCACAGCGACTGGACGGTGAAGCCTGAAATCATGATTCCTCTCGTTGGCGACGTCAAAGAATTGAAGTACGTGAAGAAAGTCGTCGTTGAAACGGCGGAAGAGGAAATCAAGAACGCAGGCGTGAAACTCGACTATGAAGTCGGTACGATGATCGAAATTCCCAGAGCATGCTTGACGGCTGACGAGATCGCTGCAAACGCAGACTTCTTCTGCTTCGGTACGAACGACCTTACGCAGATGACCTACGGCTTCTCCCGTGACGACGCAGGGAAATTCCTTGGCGCTTACTACGATGCGAAGATTTTCGAAAACGATCCGTTCGCGAAGTTGGATACGGCGGGTGTCGGCAAGTTGATGGCAATGGCAATCAACCTCGGCAGACCTGTAAACAGCCACCTTCACGTTGGTATCTGTGGTGAACACGGCGGCGATCCTACGTCCGTAGAATTCTGCCACGACATCGGTTTGGATTACGTTTCCTGCTCGCCTTATCGTGTGCCCATCGCACGTTTGTCCGCAGCGCAGGCGAATATCAAAAACCCCCGCAAATAATAAGCTTTTTGTGAAAAGGCAAATCGCCTTATAACACAATAGGCAAAGTAAATTATAAAATCGACCTTGTAGAGTGTAATGCTCTGCGAGGTCTTTTTTACGCTCAAAACCTTGTAAAAGGTTGAAAAATGGTAATTTTTCCGACTTTTTTAGGAGAGAAGTGGTAAAATACGTATTTCTCAACTTTTTCCGAGCGGAAGGAATTTTGCGGGGTTGCTTTTCAACTCGGATATACGATTCGGAAAATACTTGACAAATCGTTCAAATAGGGATAAAATAGTCGTATAGAAAACATGGAGGACATGAAAATTATGTTGGAAGTGGGAACGAAAGCACCGCAGTTTACGTTGCCCGATAAAAACGGGAAGTTGGTTTCTCTGTCCGATTTTCTCGGCAAGAAAGTGGTTTTGTATTTTTACCCGAAGGACAATACGCCCGGCTGCACGAGACAAGCGTGCGCGTTTGCGCTCAAAAATAAGGAAATCGAAAGCAAAAACGCGGTGGTGATCGGCGTCAGCAAAGACAGCGTTCATTCGCATCTGAATTTTGCGACGAAGTATAATTTACCGTTTGTTTTGCTTTCTGATGTAGAACTTTCCGCAATTCAAGCATACGGCGTTTGGCAAGAGAAAAAGTTGTACGGCAAAGTGAGCATGGGCGTTGTGAGAACGACTTATCTGATTGACGAGCAAGGAATTATTAAAGCGGTTATGCCCAAAGTAAAACCCGACACCAACGCCGATGAAATTTTAGCGTTGTTGGAAAAGTAAAACGAGCGAAAAGTTTTTTTAGTTACTCTTGTGGCATAGAGAAACCGACGAAATACGTACCGGTATGCGCTCCGAAAAGGGTTGCCACAAAAGAATTTGACGAGGGAAATCCAAATGAAGATCGAATACAAAGACGTGCATCGTTTTGAACGTGAAGAATTGCAAAGGCTGTTCCTTTCGGTGGAATGGTCGTCGGGACGCTTTCCCGACAAGTTGGTGGTTGCCATGCAAAATTACCCAACCGTTTTTTCTGCCTGGGATGGAAAAAAACTCGTCGGCATGATCTGCGTCATGGACGACGGGATTATGAACGCCTACGTGCATTACCTTCTCGTCGATCCCGAGTATCAGGGCAAAACCATCGGCAGAACGCTTGTAAATATGGTAAAAGAAAAATATAAGGAGTATCTGCGTATCGTGCTCGTCGCGTACGACGACGCGCTCCCTTTTTATGAGGCTTGTGGGTTTGAAAAGGGGAAAGATTCCTCCCCGATGTTTATCACGTCGCTTTGGACGTAATACGACCAAATCCCGATTTTTTTCCGTATCGGGGAAGTGCAAGGCGGGAAGGATTGCAGATCGCGAACGAAAAAGGGGCGGAGTTTGAAAAAAACTCCGCCCCGTCTTTGTTTGCCCTAAAATCCGCAAGGGGTGACGTTACGTGGCGGGAACGCCGTTTTTAGGGAGCTTTTCGTGGATTTCAGACAATTATTTACCTTTTGATTTCAAACCGTTTCTATGGAGAATCTGCTTTCTTCCTATGAAAAAGGAGAATATGGACGTTAGGACGGTTATGACAACAAAAATAATGACACAAACTAATATACGCATGGGGGAAATGCGTTCGCCGAGAATTTTTGTTTTTCACATTTTTTTCATTTGACGCAAGCGGGATTTATTCGCAAAATATTTGACAGCCGTATCGAATCGTGCTATAATATATCGTAATAAGGCAAATTATCAATCTTTTCATCCTTCCCCAATGGGAAAGGCAAAAGCGGAGTTTTCTATGGAAGAAATTATCAAATCGATCACCGAAGCGGAAGCGCAGGCGGAAGTGCTCAAAGCGCAGGCTTTGGCGCGCGCCGCGGAAATTGCGGAACTTGCGGAAGAACGCGCCGCGGAAATAGAAAAGAAGTCCGCAAAGGAGTGCAAGGAGTTCCGCGAAAACGCGTTGAAGACCGCGCAGGCGCAAGCGCAACAGGCGTACGATCGCGCAATCGAAGAAAAGCGCGGCGAAGCGAAGACGTACGTGGAGCAACACCTCGAACGGTGCAACTTGCAGGTACAAGAAATAGTACGGAGGGTTTTGAGTGGCAATTGCTGAAATGAGCAAGCTCAACCTCGTGGCGATGTCCTACGACAGGGATCGGATACTCAACGCCCTGCAAAGGACGAACGCAACGGAGGTCAAGCTACAATACGAAGCCGAAAATACCGTGGCGTTGTCGGCGGATAACGAACAGTTAAAAGCGTATCTCGGTAGGATCGAGAGTGCGCTCGATTCCCTGTGCGCGGAAACGGATGCTTACAATAAGGATCGCAAAATCAAGTCCGACGTGCTCAAAGACGGGTTTGAGGTCAGCTATTCCGAGTTTATGGGCGCCAAGGACAAAAAGGAAGAGGCGGACGCGTTGGTGGCGCAAATCGAGGGACTGGAAGGGCGGAAAAAGGAGCTCCACACGGAGCTTACCAAACTTCGCCGCACGATTTTCTCGGCAGAAATTTACGCCGCGGTGCACGAGCCCTTGAATTCCTTCCGCGACACCGCTCATGCGAAAGTTCGACTGGGCACCCTGCCCCTCTCCGTCAAAGAGGAGTTTTTCAAGGCGATCGAAGGAGAACCTCTTTCCGCCTGTACGGTACTTGCCGCGGACGCGGATACCCTGCTCGTCTTGGCGGCGGCGCACAAGTCGTCTACGGAATTCGACAAGATTTTGTCCAACTTCGGGTTCCTTCCCTGTCCCTTTGACGAAGGGCGTTCGGGCACGGAATTTTTCCATGCCCTGAAAGCGCGTGAAACCGAGCTTTGCGAGGAAATACAGGCGAACGTTGAGGCAATCTATTCGTTGAGCGTACACGTGTCCTTCCTGAAAATTTACAGCGATTATATCGCGTTTGAGCTGGAAAAGGCGGAGCTTTCGGACAAGATGCGCGCCACGCAGACGACTTTTCTTCTCGAAGCGTACGTGCCCAAGGAAGCGGAGGACGCCGTGAAAGAGGCGCTCGACGGCGTGAGCAACGCCCTCTATTACGAATTTTCCAAACCGTCCGAGGACGAGATGCCGCCCACGCTCTATCAGAACAATAAGGTGGTGAAGAACTTCGAGGCGATTACGAATATGTACTCGCCCGTGAGCTATCGGGAATTCGATCCCAACGCCGTGATGTCCATCTTTTACAGCATCTTCCTCGGCTTTATCATGGGGGATATCGGGTACGGGCTTTTGATGCTCCTCGGCGGCGGTTTTCTCTACTTCAAACAGGGCAACCGCGACAGCGGACTCAAACGCCTGTCGGGCGTGTTCGCGGTGGGCGGCGTATTCGCCCTCGTCTGGGGATTTTTGTTCAATTCCCTGTTCGGGTTGTCCTTGCCCTTCCTGACGGCGGTCATTCCCGACGCGCAAAAGGATATGTGGTCGTTTATCGGGATCCGTATCCCGGCGGTGCTCGTCATCAGTCTGGAAATCGGCGTGGTACAGCTCATGGCAGGATATCTGTGCAAGGCATGGCAATGCTGGCGACGGAAACAGATTGCAGACGGCGTCTTCGACGGCGTCGTGTGGGCGATCTTCTCCGTGGGCGTGGGGCTTGCCATCGTCGGACTCGTCGACGAGGCGCAGATGCCCGTGCTTGCGTATACGGGTGGAATCATCGCAGGTGTCAGCCTGTTGGTGGCGATTCTCACCGCAGGCAGAAAGGAGAAATTCCTCGGAAAATTCACCAAGGGCTTCGGCGCGGCGTACGGCATCATCAACTACGCGTCCGACGTATTGAGCTACGCCCGACTGTACGGGCTCATGCTCTCGGGTGCGGTCATTGCGCAGATCGTGTCGCAATACTCGGTGGATTTCATTTTAGGCGGCAACCCCGTCTTTATCCTTTTAGGCGTGGTGCTTATGGTCGTGGGACATCTGTTTAACCTCGCGATCGGGCTCCTCGGCGCCTACATTCACGACGCAAGATTGCAGTACGTGGAGTTCTACGGCAGATTCTACGAAGGGGAAGGGGAACTGTTCACCCCCCTCGGATCTACCCATAAATATATCTATTTGCCGTTAAAAGCGGAAACGAAATAAGTCGAAAAAAAAGAAAATAAAAATTAAAATAAAAACAACATTCGGAGGTTTTCATATGAATGGTAATGCAATTGCGATGATCGGGGTTGCGCTCTGCGCGATCCTCTGCGGTATCGGGTCCAGCATCGGTCTTTTCAAGACGGGCAGCGCGGCAGCCGGCGTGTTGGGGGAAAATCCCAAGAAGTTCGGGAAAGTGCTCGTGCTCGTGCTCCTTCCTGCAACGCAGGGTATCTACGGCTTCATCATCGCCATCATCGCGTCTTCGTCCGTAGCAGGTATTGCAACCGTAGACCAGGGCTGGGCTATGCTCGGCGCGGTACTGCCCATGGCGATTTCCGGTCTCGTCACCGGTATCTTTCAGGGCAAATCGGCTGTCAACTGTATCTATGCGGTCGGCAAGCAGGATTCCCTCGGCGGTAAGTTGATCATCTATCCCGCCATGATTGAATTCTACGCGATCCTCGGGCTCATCATTTCCATCATGCTCGTGGCGATCGTGTAATCGGGTACGACTATGAGCAAGGAAGAGATTGTCGGAAGGATCATTTCCGATGCGGAAGAGGAAGCGAAAGCGATCGTAGAGGCGGCGGAGGAAAAAGCCGCGCAGACGGTTGCCAAGGCGGAATCGAAGGCGGAAGAGGCGAGAAAGGACACGGAAGCGGAGGCCGCGCATAAGGTCAAGGGAATCTTTGACGGCAAGGCGGCGACCGCCCGTCTCGACGGTGCGAAGATCATGCTCGGCGCGAAGCGGGACGTCCTCGACGAAGTTTACGCGCGCGCGTTGCGTTCACTCGTCGAGTTGGATAAGGAGAGTGCCCTTGCGCTTGCGGAAAGACTGTTGAAGTCCTACGCAGAGGAAGGGGATTGTGTCACGTTTGCCAAGAACTACCCTTACGCAGAGGACGTGGTTTTGCTCCCCGTCGTGGAGGAAAAGCATTTGCGCGTTTCCCTCGAACGGGTGGAGCTGGACGGCGGATTTATTCTCGTCGGCAGACGGTCGGACAAAAATCTTTCCTACGGCGCCCTTCTTTCCGCGGACAGGGAAGAGAGGCAGGCGGAGATCGCCTCGCAGATCTTTTAACGGGTTAGACGATGTTAGACGTTTTGTATACCAACGGCGTGATTGCCGCTCGGGAAAAATATCTTTTGAAAGATAAGATAGCAAAGTTGTGTGAAACGGACGCGGAAGAGGCGTTGCGCCAGCTCATGGACGGCGGGTTCGGCAAGGGGGCGGAAGTCAATTCCCCCTATGAGTACGAAACGCTCGTGGAAGCGGACGAGAAGTCGATCGACGAGTTCATTCGCGAGTACGCCCCTTCGCAAGCGGAGGCGGTCTATTTGCTCGCGCCCCGCGATTTCCACAACGCGAAAGCGTTGGTCAAGGCGCAGTATTTGGGGCTCGACGGGAGCAATATGCTCGCGCCCGAGGGACTTTTGCCCGTGGCGACGATCCAAGAGAGTATCCGCGAAGAGAAGTACGATTTGCTCGGCGAGGAACTGGGCGGAGCGGTAAAAGCCGCCGCCGCATTGTTTGCCGAGGAAAATAGCGGCGTTTCGGGCGCGGAAGTGGGTTGTATTTTCGAAAAGGCGCTCTATGCCTACCTTTCCAAAGGGTGCGCAAAAAACGGGATTTTGAAAAAACTCGTCGCGGCAAAGGCGGACATGACGAATATTTTAACCGCCCTGCGCACTTCGGACGAAGAGTACGCGAGAAAACGCTATTTGGGCGGCGGCGTATTGCGGGAAGAACAGCTCGCAAAATTGTTTGCAGACGATGCGGAGAAAGCTTCGCACGCGTTGGACGGCACGCCGTACGCGGAATTTGTAAGAACGTGTTTCGAGGAGAAACTCGTCGGCAAGCCGATGACGCAAGCCGAGCGCCTGCTTGAAAGCTACGACACGGTGTATTTCACGGCGAAAAAGTACGAGCTTGTGAAAAATCAGCCCTTCTTGTATTACGTATTCCGCCGTCGCGCGGAAAACGAGAACGTGCGCATTCTTTTCGTATGCTTGCTTGCAGGCATGAAAGAAGGCGATATCAAAAAGCGCTTGCGGGCGTTTGAGTAAACTTAGTGGCGAATTTTCGCGCGAGGTCTTTCTATGATAGGTAAAATGGCGATCGTCGGCGACGGCGACAGTATCACGGTATTCAAAGCCGCAGGCGTGGCGGCGTTCCCTGCCGAAAACGAGGGGAAGGCGCGGGAGATCCTGCGCAAAATCGCCAAGGAGTACAAGATCATCTTCCTCACCGAAGAGCTTGCCCGTCCTTTGGCGGATTTCCTCAAACGGTTTGACGAGGAACCCTATCCCGTCGTGTTGAGTATTCCGTCTAAAAGCGGAAGCACGGGGTATGGCGAAGAGGCGCTCAAAAGCGCCATGGAACGCGCGCTCGGCGTGGATATTCTTTTTAATAATTGATTTTGCGAAAGTAAGAGGTTTCTATGGGTAAAACAGTAAAAATTTCCGGTCCCTTGATCATTGCCGAAGACATGGCGGATTCCAAGATGTACGACGTCGTCCGCGTGTCGGAGAAGGGGCTCATCGGCGAAGTGATTGAACTTCGAGGAGACAAAGCTTCCATTCAGGTCTACGAAGAGACTGCCGGGTTAGGTCCGGGGGAAGAGGTCGTTTCCACGGGCGAACCCCTTTCCGTGGAGCTCGCGCCCGGGCTTATCACGGGCATTTTCGACGGGATCCAGCGTCCTTTGACGACCCTCTTTTTCAAGTACGGTTCCCGTATTTCGAGGGGCGTTTTCGTCAACAACCTCGACAGGGATAAGAAGTGGACCTTCGTCCCCTGCGTGCGCGTGGGCGACGAAGTGGTCGAAGGGGATATTCTCGGCACCGTGCAGGAGACGGAAATCGTCGAACACAGAATTCTCGTCCCCAACGGCGTGCACGGTAAGGTAACCTCCGTGCAGGCAGGGGACTTCACGATCGAAGAGACGGTGGCGGTCATTCAGACTCCCTTAGGCGAAAAGAAGGTGAGTATGCTCCGCAAATGGCCCGTCAGACGGGGCAGACCTTACCGTGAAAAACTCTCCCCCAACCGTCCCATGGTGACGGGACAGCGCGTCGTCGACACCCTGTTCCCCGTGGCGCGTGGGGGCGTAGCGGCAGTCCCCGGGCCTTTCGGGAGCGGTAAGACGGTCGTGCAACATCAGCTTGCAAAATGGGCGGACGCGGACATCATCGTGTACGTGGGTTGCGGCGAACGCGGCAACGAGATGACGGACGTGCTCAACGAATTCCCCGCCCTCAAAGACCCCAAGACGGGCGAACCCATCATGAAGAGAACGGTGCTCATCGCCAACACCTCGGATATGCCCGTGGCGGCGCGTGAGGCGTCTATCTATACGGGCATCACCATTGCGGAATATTTCCGCGACATGGGCTACAACGTCGCCATCATGGCGGACTCCACCTCCCGTTGGGCGGAAGCCTTGCGTGAAATGAGCGGCCGTCTGGAAGAAATGCCGGGCGACGAAGGGTACCCTGCGTACCTTGCCAGCCGTCTTGCGGAATTCTACGAACGCGCAGGCATCGTCAAATTGCTCGGCTCGAAAGAGCGCACGGGCTCGGTCACGGCGATTGGCGCCGTGTCCCCTCCGGGCGGCGATTTGAGCGAACCCGTCTCCCAGGCGACCCTCCGTATCGTCAAGGTGTTCTGGGGATTGAGCGCCTCGCTTGCGTATAAGCGTCATTTCCCCGCCATCGACTGGCTGATCAGCTACTCGCTGTACGCCGATCAGATGAAGGACTGGTACAGCGAAAACGTGAACGCGGACTTCTTCAAATATCGCCAGTTCGTCATGACAATCTTGCAGGAAGAGGCGGCGCTCGACGAAATCGTTCGACTCGTCGGTATGGACGCGCTCTCCTCCAAGGACAGACTCACCATGGAGACGGCGAAGATCATTCGCGAGGACTATCTGCATCAGAACGCGTTCGACGATATCGACACCTACACGTCCATGCATAAGCAGTTCCTGATGCTCAAAATTATCTACGAATTCGATACGAGAGCGAGAGAAGCGATTGCCAACTACGCCTCCGTGAGCGATATTTTGGCGAGCAAGAGCAAGGAAAAAATCGGCAGAGCGAAGTATATTCCCGAAGAAAATATTTCCGAGTTCGACGAAATTTTGAAACTTATCAACACAGAGATGAAGGCGCTGCAAGGAGGAGAGGAGCATGTATAAGGAATATAAAACCATTCGCGAAGTCGTCGGGCCTTTGATGCTCGTCGAAGGCGTGGAAGGGGTGAAATACAACGAGCTCGTGGACGTCGTCTGTGCAAACGGCGAAATCCGCCACGGAAAAGTGCTCGAAATCAACCGCGACAAGGCGGTCGTGCAGCTCTTTGAAAACTCGCAGGGTTTGCAGATATCCACCGCGAAAGCACGGTTTTTGGGACATAGCCAACAGCTTGCGGTTTCCCGTGATATGCTCGGACGGGTGTTCGACGGCATGGGGAATCCCCGCGACGGCGGCGCGCCCATCATTCCCGAAAAGATGATGGATATCAACGGCGAGCCCATCAATCCCGCCGCGCGTAACTATCCCGACGAGTTCATTCAGACGGGTATTTCCGCCATCGACGGGCTCAATACGCTCGTAAGGGGACAAAAGCTCCCCGTGTTTTCCATGAGCGGTTTGCCCCACGCTGAGCTGGCGGCACAGATCGCTCGTCAGGCAAAGGTGCGCGGAGGGGACAGCAAATTCGCCGTCGTGTTCGCGGCAATCGGGATCACTTTCGAAGAGGCGCAGTACTTCGTTGACGACTTCAAAAAGACGGGCGCTATCGAGAGAACGGTGCTCTTTACCAACCTTGCGAACGACCCTGCGGTCGAACGTATCGCAACGCCCCGTCTGGCGTTGACCTGCGCGGAATATCTGGCGTTTGAATGCGGTATGCACGTGCTCGTCATCATGACGGACATCACCAACTACGCCGAGGCGCTTCGTGAAGTGTCCGCGGCGCGCAGGGAAGTCCCCGGCAGACGTGGATACCCCGGGTATCTGTATACCGACCTTGCCACCATGTACGAGCGCGCGGGCAGAATTCGCGGCTGTGAAGGTTCAATCACGCAGATTCCCATTCTCACCATGCCCGAGGACGACAAGACCCACCCCATTCCCGACTTGACGGGGTACATCACCGAGGGACAGATTATTCTTTCGCGCGATCTGTACAAGAAGGGGATCAATCCTCCGATCGACGTATTGCCGTCCCTGTCCCGTCTGAAGGATAAGGGGATTGGCAAGGGCAAGACCCGTGAGGACCACGCGGACACCATGAATCAGTTGTTTTCGGCGTACGCGAGCGGCAAGGAGAGCAAGGAGCTTTCCGCCATTTTGGGCGAGGCGGCGCTCTCCGATACCGATAAACTGTTCGCAAAATTTGCCGAACAGTTTGAAAAGGTGTACGTAAACCAAGGGTTCACGACGGACAGAAGTATCGAGGAAACGCTCGATATCGGTTGGGACCTGCTTAAAATTTTGCCCGTGACGGAATTAAAGCGTATCCGTCAGGCGTATATCGACAAATATCTCAATCACGACGGGAAGGAAGAATGAGCAGACTGAACGTAAATCCTACGCGAATGGAGCTGAAAAAATTAAAAGCGCGGTTGAGTACGGCGGTGCGGGGGCACAAACTTTTGAAGGATAAGTCCGACGAAATGGTGCGCCGTTTCTCCATTCTCATCAAGGAAAACAAGCGCCTTCGGGAAGAGGTGGAAGAGGAGCTCTCCAAAACCTTGAAACAGTTTTCCATCGCGCGCTCGGTCACGCCTGCGTATCGCGCGGAGGCGGCGTTTGCCATGCCCTCCGTGGAAGTGAAAGCGGCGTGCGACGTGGAGAGCGTCATGGGCGTGGAAGTGCCGAAAATCGATTTAATTGAGGAAAAGCACGCGGACGGGTTGCCGTATGCCTATTCGGAAATCACGAGCGAGGCGGACTACTCGGTCGCGCAGGCGACGGAATTGCTCCCGAAGATGGTACAGCTTGCCAAGACGGAGAAGACGGTGCGTATGCTCGCCGACGAAATCGAGCGCAACAAGCGCCGCGTCAACGCCCTCGAATACGTGATGATTCCGCAGCTGGAAGAGACGATCAAGTATATCAAGTCGAAGTTGGACGAGAACGAGCGTGCGGCGGTCATTCGCATGATGAAGGTAAAAAATAAAGGGTGAGTAAAAAGGGCGGCTCGTGCGTTATATAAGTAGAAAGAATTTTCAGGAGGAAAACACATGAGAAAATTTTGGTTGTTGCTTATATTGACGGTCTTTTGTTTCACGGGCTGCGTGAGCGGCTTAAATTCCGTAAAAACGCCCGAGGATACGAATTTGGAATTTTGGATTACGCAGGAAGTCACCTTATCCGACTTCGAAGGGTATCAGGAAAAGTACGGTTGGTTCGGCGCAAACGAGTTCTACGGGAAGGGCTACGAGCCTACCATGGACGAGAATAACGAGCAAATCGACCCCGAATATTGCGTAAAATATTTGGTGACGAACTATCCCGATTACGCAAGTCCGAAGTTGGCGGTTACACAAATTTCCATCACCGATCCGAGTATCACTTTTTACGGGTTGCGCCTGACTTCTTCCGAGGAAGAAATTACGTCGACCATGCAAGAGTTGGGCTATGAAGTCAGCAAATCGGACTATGAGATTTGTGCGGAAAAAGGGGACGTGACTTTCCGTTTTTCCGAGACGACCATTTTCATCGTCGCCAAAGTGACCAACCATACGGGAATTGTTTTTTAAGAGAAAAAGGCAGTAGCGGTGGGCTACTGCCTTTTTGATATAAGGGGGCTAAAAGTGTGTGTAAAGAGAGGAAAGAGCTTACTCGATGGCGATATAGCTCGTTTCCACTTGTTTGGGCTGTTCTTTGGGAATACACAAGGTCAAAATACCATCGGCACATTTTGCCTTAATGGAATCCTGCGATACGCCTTCGCCGACGTAATAGGTTCTCGCACACGATTCGCAGATTTCCTTTCTCTTGTAATTGCCCTTCACTTCTTTATCCTGGCGAGAGCATACGACGGACAGATATCCGTCTTTCAAAGAAATTTTGATCTGGTCTTTGGTGAAGCCGGGGACTTCGATATCCAGTTCGTAGGAGTCGTCCAACTCACGAATGTTCGTTTTCAGACAATTTTTCTCTTCGGAAAATACGGGGCGGAAAAAATCGTCGAAAACGTCGAAAAGATCGGTAGAATTTGCATGTCTGGTAGTAAGATAGTTTTTCATAATAAAATCTCCTTTTTAGGCGATACCGCATAATGTCATCAAGCGAGAATCGTAAGCGATTTTGAGGAAGGACAGGCGGGACTTTGCAGCAATCGCGGTTCCTATTGTTCTTGCCTGCTTATTATCGCGCCGTATGTTATTGTGCGGGATTGCCTGAATTTTTTTTGCAAAGCTTTTTTTGTTTTGCATTTATAATATAACGCAATAAAAACAAACTTAAACGGTATTTTCGGTGAAAAGTTCGCGTTAAAAATTTCACCAAAATAGTCGTTTAGAGAGGAAAAAACAGGTGTAAATATATGGTTTACAAAAAAATACGCCCACAAAAAGTCGTTCGACTTTTTGTGGGCGTTATCGTACGTAAAAGTGTTCAGGATACGGGGTGGGCGGCAAGGATCTCCTCGGCGATCACCCGTTTGGGCACGCATCTGTCCATCGCTTTTTTTTCAATATAGCGGTGGGCGTCCTCCTCCGTCATTTCCTGCTTGGAAATGAGTACCCATTTCGCTTTATTGACGATTCGTATTTCCTGCATCTTTTCTTCGATCGTCAGCGTCTTTTTCTCCGATTTACGCAGACGCTCGCGCGCGGTGATCATCCAAGCCAACGCGTTTTCCATAAAGGGTTTGGACGTGGGTTTGGCGAGAGTGAACACGCCGTGCTCGCGCACCTTGTCGTTGATTTCCGCATACAGTTCGCCGCGCACGACGAGCAACGCCACCGTCGCGCTGGCGTTGCAGATATCGATGGCAAACCGCGCGCCCGTGTCGTCGGGCAGAGGGGAGTTGATGATGACGAGGTCGAAGGAATGCTCGGAGAGCAACCGCTTTCCCGCGCTTACGTTGGCGACGTAGCGCACGGGCTCGAAGGTGTTTTCGGGAAGGAGGGTGGCAATGGTGTCGTTAAAGCCACTCGACGCCGAAACGACGAGAACGCTGTACACCCGTTCTTTCAAACTCATTTGTGACCACCTCCTTGCAGTTTATCGTACGTTCGTCCGCTCGTTATCTGTTGCGGTAGAGATTGAGAATGGCTTGCGGAATATGCGCCTTGATGAAATCGCTGTTGACGGCGAGCTCGCAAGCGGTGGAGAAGTCCTTGGGAAGTCTCTCGAAATTCTGCAAGGTATTCTCGTCGGCGGAGAATAGATTGATATTCTCGCTCTGGGGCAAAATCAACCCGTTTTCGATGCCGTCGAGCGCCGCGTGCATGAGCAGGGCAAACGCAATATAGGGGTTGGTGAGAGGGTCGGGGGAGCGGAGCTCCGCGCGCTTATATTCCCCGTCGGCGGCGGGAATACGAATGAGCTGGGAACGGTTTTCCTTCCCCCACGAAATATACGAGGGCGCCTTGTGCTGACCGAGACGCTTATAGGAGTCCTCGGTGGAGTTGAAAAACGCCGTCATACTCGAAATATGTTTCAAAATCCCCGCGATCGCCTGGGACAGATGGGTGTCCTTCTGCGCCGATTTGATGGAGAAATTGATATGCAACCCATTTCCCGGTTGATCCGCCAAGGGCTTGGGGGAGAAGTCCGCAAAAATGCCGTTGCGATAGGCGATGGACTGCACCGCCGAGCGGAAGGTCATCGCGTTGTCGGCGGCGGAGAGGGGGGAGGAATAACGGAAGTCAATCTCGTTTTGTCCCGGACCCTCTTCGTGATGGGAGCTCTCGGGCTGAATCCCCATCTGCTCCAAATTCAGACAAATTTCTCTGCGCACGTTTTCCCCTTTGTCGGCAGGGGCGAGGTCCATATAGCTCGCGTGGTCGAAGGGTTCGAAGGTGCGTTCGCCTTTTTCGTCCAACTTAAAGAGGTAAAACTCCATTTCCGCCCCAAATTGAAAGGAAATGCCTGCCTTTTCCGCCCGTTCCACCGCCTTTTTGAGCAGATATCGCGTGTCGTATTCGAAAGGCGTGCCGTCGGGATAGGTCACGTCGCAATACATACGCACGACTTTCCCGTGCTCGGGACGCCAAGGAAGAATGGTCAGCGTGTCGGGATCGGGGTGCAAAAACAGGTCGGAGCGCGTCTCGTCGCCAAATCCTTGGATTGCCGAGCCGTCGATGGCGATGCCGTGCTCGAAAGCCCGACCGATTTCTTCGGCGAGTACGGAAATGTTTTTCTGCGTGCCGAACACGTCGCAAAAGGTTAGACGAATAAATTTCACGTCTTCCTCTTGGATAAATTGCATCACTTCTTGTTTGGAGTAATTCATGTGCTTACCTCTTTCCGTACGTCAGTTCATGACGTACAGTTGTTTATAGGGATTGTGACTGTCGGGAGTGACGAGGGTGAAAGGAGAAGACAAAATCTCCTTTTCGTCGTACCCGAAATATTCGCAAAATTCCCGAATATGGGGAATAAATTCTGCCAGTTCCTCTTCGGTGGGGGCGTGAGCGGTGACGTTCTTGGGGAAGGCGATTCCCGCGCAGTTCGAGCGTAAGAGCATCTTGCCTCCGTGCATACCCGTGCAGGGGAAATTGCCTACGATTCTGCCGTTAAACACGCACCTGCCCCCCTCGTTTTGCGTTTTCAAGCCCAAAACGACGATGATGCCGCCTGCCTGATATTCGCCTAAAAAGCTCCCTGCCGAGCCGCCGATGACGAGCACGGGGACCTTTTCTTTGTACGCTTTCATGTGGATCCCTGCCCGATAGCCGGCGTCTCCTTTGACGAAGATTTTGCCGCCGCGCATCGCGTATCCCGCCGCATCGCCGATGTTGCCGTGAATGACCATCACGCCCTCGTTCATCGTGTCGCCGACGGCGTCTTGCGCGTTGCCGTGGACGGTGATCCTGCCGCCGTTGAAGTACGCGCCCAGAGCATTCCCCGGCGTGCCGTGGATCGTCAGCTCTTTTCCGTGCATCGCCGCGCCCAAAAAGCGTTGTCCCAGACAATTCTCCAAGACGCATTCGTCCTCGGCACCACGCAATTTATCGTTGATCTCCCGATGGGATAAACCTCGTATATCCATTTGTTCCATTATACCACATTCTCCTTGTTTTTGTAAATCATATCGAGGAAGAAAATTAGACGGTCGTGCCAAATTTCTTTTTGCGGACTTCGGGGTTGAATGCGAGCGAGGTGCTCACCTTCGTGAGTAAGTCGAAATCCACCGACGAAAGAGGGGTCTTTTCGCGAATGAGGGAAGTGAGAATACCCACCCGTTCGCAATGCCCGATGAGGATAAATCCCGACAACCTGTCGTCCTTGATAAAGAACCGTTTGAGGGAATTTTCCGTCTTCTCCTCGACCATGGTACCCTCGTACGTGCCTGCCGTCATTGCGTGCAAACCGAAAAATCCGATGGAGTTCATGGGGATTGCGTTGTCGAACGCCTTTTTTCCGCCCGCCATATTCACCCCTGCGGTGAAGCCTTGCATATAGGCGTTGGGGAGAATGGCGAGCACGCGGCGCGCGCCCAAGCTCAAATCGTACCCCTCGGCGCAGTCGCCTGCCGCGTAGACGGAAGGCAAGCTCGTTTTCATGGACGTATCGACCACGACGCCGCGATTGACTTCGCCGCCTGCCTCCTTGACGAGGGCAGTATTCGCACGTACGCCGACCGCCAGCACGAGGATATCAAACTCGACCTTTTTTCCACTCTTCATAGTTGCGGAATTTTCAGTAAAAGCTACGGCGGTGTCACCGAGCATAAAGGCAATGCCGTTTTCTTCCAACTGTGTTTGCATGAGCGCGGCGCATTCGCCGTCCAAAATACTGCTCAACACCCTGTCCGCAAGGTCGCAGACGGTGACGGATTTTACTCGTTTGGCAATCCCTTCGGCGCATTTCAAGCCGATAAGTCCCGCACCGACGATAAAGACGTTCGCATTCGGTGAGAGCGCCTTCTCGAGCGCGAGCGTATCTTCCACCGTCATGAAGGAAAATTTGTTTTTCACCCGTTCAAGCCCTGCAAAGGGGGGCACGAAGGGGGAGGACCCTGTCGCCACGCAGACGCTCGTATAAGGAAGGGCGGCTCCGCCTGAAAGCAGGACGGTTTGCGTATCCGCGTCTATCTTTTCCGCCTTTTGTCCGTAAAGGACGGTGCAGCCGTTTTTCTCGTAGAAATCGGCGGGGCGGTAGGGCATTTTCTCCAAGGTGGTTTTCTTTTCCAGATAATAGGAAATCAGAGGGCGGCAATAAGCGGGGGAATTTTCTTCCGATACGACGGTGATCGCGCCCGTGCTATCCACGCTGCGGATTCCTTCGATACAGCCGACTGCGGCGACCCCGTTCCCGACGATTACGTAATTTTTCATAAGTTTACCCCCTTTCCTCATAGACGATCGCGCGGTTGGGACAGCCCTTCACGCAAGCGGGCTCGCCGCCGTTTTCCACGCACAGTTCGCATTTTTGCATGACTCCCTTCTCCCCGAGTGCGAGCGCCCCGTACGGGCACACGAGCACGCAGGTCAAGCAACCCACGCATTTGTTTTCGTCGATTCTCACGACGCCGTTCTGCGTGGAGATCGCGCCCGCGATACAGCTCTTGACGCAGATGGGGTCGGAACAATGCCGACAGGAGACGGCGAAGGAAATTTTATCTTCCCCCTCCACGTGAATACGGGGAAAAATCGTCTTGCCCTTCAAGGCGGTCACCATGTCGGGCAGGTGGGAGTTGGCAAAGGCGCAATTATATTCGCAAAGGTGACAGCCCAAACACCATGCTTCATTGACGTATACTCGTTTCATATTTTTATTCTCCTGCGTGCGAAATTCCCAAAATGGAGAGTTCCTTTTCGTTTAAGCCCACCCCTCGGAGCATGAGGCGGTTGCCCCTGAGCGCCTCGATGGAGTTGATGCCCATGCCGCCCATCATTTCCTTGATTTCATGGTTCCACGCGGTCATGAGGTTGATGAGCCGTTCGCTCCCGATATCGGGGTTCAATCGCTTGACGAGTTCGGGCCGCTGGGTGGCGATGCCCCAGTTGCACTTGCCCGTCTGACAGGTGCGGCAGAGGTGACAACCCAAAGCCAACAGCGCCGCGGTCGCGATATAGCAAGCGTCTGCGCCCAAAGCGACCGCTTTCACGACGTCGGCGGCGGAACGAATGGAGCCCCCGACGACGAGGGAAACGTTGTTTCGAATCCCCTCTTCGCGAAGGCGGGTATCGACGGCGGCGAGCGCAAGCTCGATGGGAATGCCGACGTTGTCCCGAATACGGGTAGGCGCCGCGCCCGTGCCCCCACGGAAACCGTCGATGGCGATGATGTCCGCGCCGCTCCGCGCAATGCCGCTCGCGATGGCGGCGATGTTATGTACGGCTGCCACCTTGACGATGACGGGCTTTTCATAGTTCGTCGCCTCTTTCAGAGAATAGACGAGCTGGCGCAAGTCCTCAATGGAATAGATGTCGTGATGGGGAGCGGGGGAGATGGCGTCCGAGCCCTCGGGAATCATACGGGTACGGGAAACGTCCCCGACGATTTTCGCCCCCGGCAGGTGTCCGCCGATGCCCGGCTTTGCACCCTGACCGATTTTGATTTCGATCGCCGCGCCTGCGTGTAAGTATTTCTCGTGCACGCCGAATCGTCCCGAAGCGACCTGTACGATCGTGTTCGCGCCGTATTTGTAGAAGTCCTCGTGCAGACCGCCTTCGCCCGTGTTGTAACAAATGCCGAGCTCCTCCGCGGCGCGTGCAAGCGACGCGTGCGCGTTGTAGCTGATAGAGCCGTAGCTCATCGCCGAGAACATGACGGGCATGGCGAGCTCGATTTGCGGCGTGAGGTTGTTGACGAGGTTCCCGTCCTTGTCCCGTTCGATGCGATCGGGCTTTTTGCCCAAGAATACCTTGGTTTCCATGGGCTCGCGCAGGGGGTCGATAGACGGGTTGGTGACCTGCGACGCGTTGATGAGAATTTTATCCCAGTACACGGGCAAGGGTTTGGGATTGCCCATGGAGGAGAGGAGTACGCCGCCGCTGTTCGCCTGCTTATACACCTCCCGTATTGTATCGTTCTGCCAGTTGGCGTTCTCCTTCAAGACGCAATCGCTCTTGACGATTTTGAGTGCTCGCGTGGGACAGAGGGAGACGCAACGCTGACAGTCGACGCATTTACTTTCGTCGCTGACCATACATTTTCTGTTTTCGTCGTAGGCGTGGACTCCGTTCGAACATTGTCTTGCGCATACGCGGCAGGCGATGCAACGGTTTTCGTTGCGTACGACTTCATATTCGGGATATAAAAAATTGACGCTCATCAGAATTGACCCTCCTTTACTTTGACGATGACGGGTTCGCCGCCTACGGGCGCGTAGATATGATCGAGGTCGGGCGCCATCGTGCGGATTGCCGCCTCTTCGCTCGCGATATACACCTTGTCGTCCCTTTCGCCCACGACCATGGAACGCAGTTTCAAGCGGTCGTTGAGCGCCATCAGTCCGCCCGAGAAGCCGAGAATGATAGAGAAGGGGCCCGTGATGAGCAGGCTGGAAAAGGCGGTGCGAAGGTAGGTGAGTTTTTCCCGTACGCGGGGATCTTCGTTGCGTTCGATTGTGCTCCAAAAGGACGCCGCGACGACGGACGCCATTTCTTCAAGCGTCATTTTCTGACGGCGGAGGAGATAATCGGCGATATAGGTGATCACTTCCGTATCCGTTTGCAGGGTGCATTTGTACCCGAACATTTCAATAAATCTTCGGTTGGCGTCGTAGGAAGAAATTTCCCCGTTGTGCACGATGGAATAATCGAGGAGGGCAAAGGGGTGCGCGCCGCCCCACCAACCGGGGGTATTCGTCGGGTACCGTCCGTGCGCCGTCCAACTGTACGCCTCGTACTCGTCCAGCTTATAATATTCGCCGACGTCCTCGGGATATCCCACCGCCTTGAACGCGCCCATGTTTTTGCCGCAGGAAAAGATATACGCGCCCTTGATCTGCGTATTGATTTTCATCGCCGTCTGCACGACGAGTTCGTTTTCGTCAAGTTGCAATCTTGCCAAAACGGAAGGGCGAGGGGAGAGGAAGTACCGCCAGATGAGGGGTTCGTCCGTGATCTGCGGCATTTTCCGCGTGGGAATGACTTCGGCGTGCGCGACGTCGTAACTTTCTTCCAACAGTTTTTCACATTCTTTTTTCGCTTCGTAATCGTTAAAGAAAAAGTGGAATGCAAAGAGCTCTTTGTATTTGGGATAAATTCCGTAAGCGGCAAATCCGCCGCCCAGTCCGTTGGAGCGCGCGTGCATGGGGCGCATACTGTCGATGATCGCCTGCCCGTTCATTTTGTTGCCCTCTTTGGAGATGACTGCGGAAATCGCGCAGCCCGAGGGGATTCTGACTTGACCTTCTATTTGCATAAAAACCTCAAAAAAAGGCGCTCATCGGACGAGAGAATACTCCTATCCAATGAACGCCTTTGCTCATTTTCGTTGTTATCATTATACGCTTATGAACGATATTTGTCAAGAAAAAAAATTATTTTTTTTGAAAAAATTGTGAAAAAATCGTTGACAAATTCGAAGGAAAGGTATATACTAAACGCATAAAGATAAGGCAACGGCGTCTTTGGGAAAGGTTCTCAAAGGCGTTTTTTCTTTAATTTTTCTTTATTGACATACATATTATATATTATCATTTCGTGTGCAAGGCAATGGCGTCTTAAAAAGGTGTCGTTGTCTAAATTTTTTTATAAAGGAGTTATTTATGAACACAGTAACGGATACGTTCGGCAGTTTGGTATTTGACAACAGAGTCATGAAAGCAAGTTTATCGGCGAAAGTATATCAGTCCCTCAAAAAGACGATCGACGAGGGCGCAAGCCTCGATTTGTCGGTGGCGAACGCCGTCGCGACGGCGATGAAGGACTGGGCGGTGAAAAATGGCGCGACCCATTTCACCCATTGGTTCCAGCCTCTGACGGGCATCACCGCCGAAAAACACGACAGCTTCATTTCCCCCGCTCCCGACGGCAGAGTGATTATGGAATTTTCGGGCAAAGAGCTCATCAAAGGGGAGCCCGACGCTTCGTCCTTCCCTTCGGGCGGGATTCGCGCCACCTTCGAGGCGCGTGGCTACACCGCTTGGGACCCCACGTCCTACGCTTTCATCAAAGAGAAGACCCTCTGCATTCCCACCGCCTTCTGTTCCTACGGCGGCGAGGCGCTCGACAAGAAAACCCCCTTGCTCCGTTCGATGGAAGCGCTCAACAAACAGGCGCTCCGCATTCTGAGACTGTTCGGAGATACGGAGACCAAACGGGTGACGACGTCGGTCGGGCCCGAACAGGAATACTTCCTCGTGGACAGAGAGATGTACAACAAGCGGAAAGACCTCATCTTCACGGGCAGAACGCTGTTCGGCGCAAAACCTCCCAAAGGGCAGGAGATGGAGGATCACTACTTCGGTGTGATTAAACCGAGGGTCGCTGCGTTCATGCAGGATTTGAACGAGGAGCTTTGGAAACTCGGCATCTTGGCAAAGACGGAGCACAACGAAGTCGCGCCTGCGCAGCACGAGCTTGCGCCCATCTACTCAACGACGAACATCGCCACCGACCACAACCAGCTGACGATGGAAATTATGCAGAAAGTCGCCCTCAAACACGGCCTCGTCTGCCTGCTCCACGAAAAACCTTTCGCAGGGGTCAACGGCAGCGGCAAACACAACAACTGGTCCATGGCAACGGACACGGGCGCAAACTTGCTTTCCCCCGGTGAAACGCCCTATGAAAACGCAAAATTCCTGCTCTTCCTTTGCGCCGTCATCAAGGCGGTGGACGATTATCAGGATCTGCTCCGACTCTCCGTCGCAACGGCGGGCAACGACCACCGTTTGGGCGCGAACGAAGCTCCTCCCGCCGTCGTCTCCATCTTCCTCGGCGAGGAGCTGACGGGCATTCTGGAAGCCATCGAAAGCGGCAAGCCTTACGGCGGCGCCAAGAAGACGACGATCACCCTCGGCGTGGACGCATTGCCCAAATTCCCGAGAGACACGACGGATAGAAACCGTACGTCCCCCTTCGCCTTCACGGGCAATAAATTCGAATTCCGTATGCTCGGTTCGTCCAACAGCATTTCCTGCGCGAACATCATGCTGAACGCTGCCGTCGCGGAATCCTTAAAGGTGTACGCGGACAGACTGGAAGGGGCGGAGAACTTCGAAAAGACCCTCAACTCCATGATCAAAAAGACGATCAAGGACCACAAGCGGATTTTGTTCAACGGCAACGGCTACGACGATTCGTGGATTGCCGAAGCGGAAAGAAGGGGACTTTGCAACTATAAGACGACGGTGGACTGTATGCCTCACCTCGCCGACGAAAAGAACGTCAAGATGTTGACCGAGCAGGGGGTATTCACCGAGAAAGAGATCCACTCCCGTGTGGAAATCATGTTGGAAAACTACTGCAAGACGGTGACGATCGAGGCGAACACGATGGTGGATATGGTGAAGAGACAGATTTTGCCCGCAATCGTGGAATACGTGAAAGAAGTGAGCAAGGAAGCGAACGGGAAACTCGCCTTCGCGCCTGCCGCTTCCACCGTGTACGAGAGAAAGGTGGTGGAGAAATTGTCCTCTTGCGCAGAAGGAATTTTGGCGAGAACGGAAGAGCTTGAAGGCTTGATCGCAGGGTTGAAAGGGTACTCGGATATCGAGGCGGAAGGCTGTGAAATCCGCGATCACCTCCTGCCCAAAATGGAAGAATTGCGCGCGATCGCCGACGAGGCGGAAACGCTCACTTCGGGCAAGTGCTGGCCCTTTCCCACCTACGGCGATTTGCTTTTCGGCGTAAAATAAAGGCAATCCCGCACAATAACATACTTTTCGCTTGATGACATTGTGCGGTACTGCCTTAAAGAGTTTTGATTCGGGGAAATGAGAGAGAATATGAAAAAAGTGAGGTATAGTTATGACGATTGAATTTTGGTACCTGATCGGTGCGGCGCTGGTTTTCTTCATGCAGGCAGGCTTTGCCATGGTGGAAACGGGATTTACGAGAGCGAAAAACGCAGGCAACATTATCATGAAAAACTTGATGGATTTCTGCATCGGCACGGTCGTATTCTCCCTGCTCGGGTTTGGGTTGATGATGGGCGAGGACGCCCTCTTCGGCCTCATCGGGATCCCCAACATGGATCTTTGGGCGAATTTCGTAGGGTTTATCGAAAGCCCTGCGGAAGGGTTCACGGGAGCGTCTACCTTCGTGTTCAACCTCGTGTTCTGCGCGACGACGGCGACCATCGTTTCGGGCTCGATGGCGGAAAGAACGAAATTTGTTTCCTATTGCGTTTATTCCGCGGTCATTTCCCTGTTCATTTATCCCATTGAAGCGCATTGGATTTGGGGCGGCGGCTGGCTTTCGGGACTTGGTTTCCACGACTACGCAGGCTCTACGGCAATCCATATGGTCGGCGGTATCGCCGCCCTCGTCGGCGCAATTTTCTTGGGCCCCCGTATCGGGAAATATACCAAAGATAAGAGCGGCAAAGTGACGAAAGTCAACGCCATTCCCGGTCACTCCATTCCCTTGGGTGCGCTCGGCGCGTTTATTCTTTGGTTCGGTTGGTACGGCTTTAACGGCGCGGCGGCAACCACTCCTTCGGAGCTTGCCACCATCTTCATGAATACGACGATTGCCCCTGCGGTGGCGACCTGCGTGACGATGATTTTCACTTGGATTAAGAACGGCAAACCCGACGTGTCCATGTGTATCAACGCTTGTTTGGCAGGTCTCGTCGGTATCACGGCGGGCTGTGCGGCGATGGACGCCGTCGGTTCCACCGTCGTGGGGATCGTGTCTGGTATCCTCGTCGTAGTCGTCGTGGAAACGTTGGATATTAAGCTCCATATCGACGACCCCGTCGGCGCGGTAGGCGTACATATGGCGAACGGCATTTGGGGCACGATCGCAGTCGGCTTGCTCGCAAACCCGAACGCGCCCGCAGGCTTGAACGGCTTGTTCTACACGGGAAACTGGTATCAGCTCGGCGTTCAGCTCTTGGGCGTGGTGAGCGTCGGCGCGTACGCGGTTGCCATGATGATTGCTTGTTTCTACGTGATCAAAAAGACGATCGGGCTTCGCGTGACGAGAGAGGAAGAGATCCTCGGGCTCGACAGCACCGAACACGGGCTCCCCAGCGCGTATGCGGACTTCGCTCCCTCTACGGTAGCGTATGCGGATTACGGTACGGCGGAAGAACCCGTCGTCGTGGTGAGCGGCGAGACGCCCGTTGCGGAAGCGGTGGAAGTGAAGAAAGTACCTTCCTTTGAAAACGGAAAGGGCGTGAAGTTTACCAAGATTGAAATTATCTGTAAGGAAGAGCGGTTGTACGCACTCAAAGACGCAATGTGCAAGCTCGGCATTACGGGCATGACGGTATCCCACGTCATGGGTCACGGACAGCAGAAAGGCAAGCCCGAATATTATAGAGGCGTTGCGGTGGAGAGCAACCTTCTGCCCAAAGTGCAGGTGGATATCGTCGTGAGCAAGATTCCCGTTCGCGACGTCATTGAGACGGCGAAGAAAGTCCTGTACACGGGACATATCGGCGACGGCAAGATCTTCGTTTACGACGTGGAGAACGTCATTAAAGTGCGTACGGGCGAAGAGGGCTACGACGCTTTACAAGACGTAGAGTAAAGAATAATAGTCAAGTGCGCTTTCTCTGATGACAGTCCAATTACAGACAAGGAGACATCGTTATGTGCAGTATTATGGGATGGTGCGCAAGGGACGCGGCTTGCGAACAATTTGAAAAAGGATTTGCAAGGACTTTGTCTCGTGGCCCCGACGATACCCGTATCGTGGACACGGGAAAAGGGCTTCTGGGCTTTCACCGTCTTGCCATTATGGGGCTTACCCCGTCGGGTATGCAACCCTTTACGCTCGGGAAAAGCTACGCCGTCTGCAACGGGGAAATTTACGGCTTTGCGGAGTGGAAAAAGGAGCTGGCGGCAAAGGGATATACCTTTGTCAGCGACAGCGATTGCGAGATTTTATTGCCCATGTATCAAGAGTACGGGGTGGATGCGTTCGCAAAATTAGACGCGGAGTTTGCGTGTATTCTCTACGACGGAGAAACCGGAGAATATATCGCGGCGCGGGATCCTATCGGGATTCGCCCCCTCTATTACGGCTACGACGAAAAGGGTGCGATCGTGTTTGCAAGCGAGCCGAAAAACCTCGTGGGAATCGTCAGGGAAATCCGCCCCTTCCCTCCGGGACATTATTATAAGCAGGGCAAGTTTTATTGCTATCGGGATATCGCGGGCGTGAAAAAGGTTTCAGACGACGGGCTGGAACGAGTGTGCGACAACATTCGCGAAAAGTTGGTAAAAGGCGTGGAAAAACGCCTCGTATCCGATGCGAAAGTGGGGTTTCTGCTTTCGGGCGGCTTGGATTCCTCCCTCGTTTGCGCGATTGCGCAGAAAAAGAGCAAAGCGCCCATCAAAACGTTTGCCATCGGCATGAGCAGCGACGCGATCGACTTAAAGTACGCCCGTCAGGCGGCGGACTTTATCGGGAGCGACCACACCGAGGTGTATATGACGCCCGAGGAAGTGCTCTCTTCGTTGGAGAGAGTGATCGAGCTGTTGGGCACCTTCGACATCACCACCATTCGGGCGAGCATCGGTATGTATCTCGTGTGCAAGGCAATTCACGAGCAAACGGATATCCGCGTGCTTTTGACGGGAGAAATTTCCGACGAGTTGTTCGGATACAAGTACACCGATTTCGCGTCCTCTGCCGAGGCGTTTCAAAAAGAATCGCAAAAGCGTATACGGGAGCTGCACGAGTACGACGTATTGCGTGCGGACAGGTGTATTTCCGTCAATTCGTTAGAGGCGCGCGTTCCCTTCGGGGATCTTGATTTCGTGGAATACGTGCTGTCTATCAACCCTGCCTTAAAGCTCAATACCTACGGCAAGGGGAAATATCTGCTCCGTCACGCCTTTGAGAAGGGAGGCTATCTGCCCGAGGAGATTTTATGGCGGGAAAAGGCGGCGTTTTCGGACGCGGTGGGACATTCCATGGTGGATTATCTGAAAGCGTACGCCGAAAATAAGTATACCGACGAGGAGTTTTTCCGTTTGAAGGAACGCTATACGCACGCCAAGCCCTTTACCAAGGAATCCCTTTTATATCGCGAAATTTTTGAAAAATACTACCCCGATCAAGGGAAGATGATTACGGGCTTTTGGATGCCGAATAGGGAATGGGCAGGTTGCAACGTCAACGATCCGTCGGCAAGGGTGCTTTCCAACTACGGCGCGAGCGGCGAATAACGCGCGTTTTACCGAATCGCCCCTTTCTTTCCGTACGGTCAAAAAAATTAAAAAAAAGCCTTTCGTTCGATTGACAAAATTATGAGAATGTAGTATCATAATAATGATAAGGCAAAGGCGTCTTGGAAAATGATAAGTTTTCTTAGGGACGCTTTCGCCTTTTTTTCATGTAAAGGAGTTTTTATGGAAAAAATTCTCGTTTTGGATTTCGGAGGTCAATACAATCAGTTGATCGCGCGCCGCGTTCGTGCGATGCAGGTGTACGCGGAGATCAAACCCTATCATAAGACGACTTTGTCGGAGATACGTAGCGAAGGGTATAAAGGAATTATTTTCACGGGCGGACCGAACAGCGTATACGCAGAAAACGCGCCCCGTTGCGACGGGGACATTTTAACGCTCGGTATTCCCGTGCTCGGGATTTGCTACGGCGCGCAGCTCATCGCCTATCTGGCGGGCGGAGAAGTCCGCGCGGCGGAGAACGGCAGCGAGTATGGGAAAACGGTCGTATACAGCGAAGAAAACCGCTTATTTCAGGACGTGCCTGCCGTGAGTGAGTGCTTTATGAGCCACACCGACTATATCGCGACGTTGCCGAAAGGGTTCACAACCATCGCGCACACCGACAAGTGTCCGTGCGCGGCAATGTGCGACGAGAGCCGCAAACTCTACGCCGTGCAGTTCCACCCCGAAGTGACCCACACCGTCTACGGGAACCAAATTTTGCATAACTTCCTCTTCTCCGTCTGCGGTTGCGCAGGGGACTGGAAAATGGAGGATTTCATCGAACGGACGATTGAGAAATACCGCAAAGAGCTCGCAGGGAAGAAGGTGTTGCTTGCGTTGTCGGGGGGCGTGGACTCCTCGGTGGCAGCGGTGCTGTTGCACCGTGCAATCGGGAAAAACCTCACCTGCGTGTTCGTCGATCACGGGCTTTTGCGCAAGGACGAAGGGGACTTCGTCGAGCATACCTTCGGGGAGAAATTCGGCGTGCATCTCCTTCGCATCAACGCCGAGGAACGGTTCTTGGGCAAACTCAAAGGGGTGACCGAGCCCGAGAAAAAGAGAAAGATCATCGGCGAGGAGTTCATTCGGGTATTCGAGGACGAAGCGAAGAATATCGGCAAGGTGGAGTGTCTTGCGCAGGGCACGATTTATCCCGACGTCATCGAGAGCGGCAAGGGGGACTCCGCCGTCATCAAGAGCCACCACAACGTGGGCGGACTGCCGAGCGTCATGTCCTTTGAAAGCATCGTCGAGCCCCTGCGCGACCTGTTCAAGGACGAGGTGCGCGAGGTGGGCGAGAAACTCGGCATTCCCCACGCGCTCGTCTGGCGTCAGCCCTTCCCCGGCCCCGGGCTCGCCGTGCGGATCATCGGGGAGATTACCAAGGAAAAATTAGACCTGCTCCGAACGGCGGACGCCATCTTCCGCGAGGAAATGGAGCGGGCAGGTATGGAACGAGAGGCGAAACAGTACTTTGCCGTGCTCACTTCCGTACGCTCCGTCGGGGTGAAAGGGGATAGCCGTACCTACGGCTACACGATTGCCCTGCGCTCGGTGACGACGGACGACTTCATGACGGCAGAATGGACGAGAGTGCCTTTTGAAGTGCTGGAAAGGGCGAGCAGCCGTATCACGGGCGAGATCGCCGAGGTGACGAGAGTCGTGTACGATATCACCTCCAAACCCCCTGCAACGGTGGAGTGGGAGTAAGAGGAAGGACGCGGCAACGAAAGGAAGAGTAGAAAGGGAGTAAAGGTATGACGAAATACGTATTTGTAACGGGCGGCGTCGTTTCGGGGCTCGGGAAGGGCATTACCGCAGCGTCGCTGGGCAGACTGTTAAAGGCAAGAGGACTTAAAGTGGCGGCGCAAAAGCTCGACCCGTATATCAACGTCGACCCCGGCACGATGAGCCCCTATCAGCACGGCGAGGTATACGTGACCGAAGACGGCGCGGAAACCGATTTGGATTTGGGACATTACGAACGGTTCATCGACGAGGATCTGAATAAGTATTCCAACCTCACCACGGGCAAGGTGTACTGGAACGTTCTGAATAAGGAACGCCGCGGCGAATACCTCGGCTCGACCGTGCAGGTCATTCCCCACGTGACGAACGAGATCAAGGAATTCGTCTACCGCGTCGGCAAAAAGACGGACGCGGACGTCGTCATCACCGAGATCGGCGGGACGATCGGGGACATCGAATCCCAGCCCTTCCTCGAAGCGGCGCGGCAAATTTCCCTCGAAGTGGGCAGGGAAAACAGCCTGTTCATTCACGTCACCCTCGTGCCCTTTTTGAGTGGCTCGGACGAGCATAAATCCAAGCCCACCCAGCACTCCGTGAAGGAGCTGCAAGGCATGGGCATCAACCCGAACCTCATCGTTTTGCGTTGCGACAGACCGTTGGAAGGGGCGATTTTTCAGAAGATTTCCCTCTTTTGCAACGTGAAGCCCGATTGCGTCATCGAAAACGTCACCCTGCCCAATCTTTACGAAGCGCCGCTCATGCTTGAAAAGGCGAACTTCTCCGAAGTGGTTTGCAGGGAATTGCATTTGGAGACGCCTCCGCCCGATCTGACCGAATGGTCGCAGATGATGGAGAAAATCAAAAACCGCAAGAAAAAAGTCAAAATCGGCTTGGTGGGGAAGTACGTGGGCTTGCACGACGCGTACCTGTCCGTCGCCGAGGCGCTCCGCCACGCAGGATATTTCCACAACGCGTATATCGATATCGAGTGGATAGATTCCGAGGAACTGACGGAGAATAATATCGACGAAAAAATTGTGACTTGTTTTTTCAAACTTGATTTCAGCTTCTTTTGCTTCGGTTGCGAAAACAAACAATCCCACAACCGCTAATATGGTTGCTAATATTATTTTTTTCATATAGTATCTTATTTTAATTCTGTTGCAAATATATAATAAAATTATAGGATAACTTCTTTCTATTAGAACAATAAATGGAAAATTAACAATTAACAAAATAAGGTATAAAAATTATTATACCGACAATGGCAGCAATAATAGCGCAGATCAATACTGCACCAGCAGCTACATCCTTAACATTCCCTGCAATAGGATGATAATCGGGAGATACTAAATCAACTAAGCGTTCGATAGCCGTATTGAATGCTTCAGCCGACAAAACCAATCCGAAACATAGTAAAACAATGCACCATTCTGTCGTATTGATTTGAAAATAAAATCCGGCACAACAAACAACAACAATAGCCATACAATGAATCCATGCATTATGTTCTTTTTTCAGGAAACTTACTAAACCTTGGAATGCATAGACAAAACTATGGATTCTTTTTCTC
>JAGAJI010000060.1 GCA_017626135.1 Clostridia bacterium
TGACGCTAAAAATAAAACATTTCAATATGGAGTAAATTCTGGATTAAAAAAGAGCGGAGAAGCATTAAATGCTGAACTTGCTAAATTAGCCCCAAGATTATCTTGTGCTGAGACTCAAGCGATTAATAGAGCATTAAATTCTGGTTCTAAATTAAAGAATCTTTATTTATACACCGTTAATACAAGTGGTAAGGCGGCATATGCTTGTAAAGTTTGTACAAGAGCTTATGGAAATACGGTGGCTATTATATTTAGTGGACTATATAAATAATAGGAGTTAATGAAATGCAAATGATAGAAAAAGTATTTAAAAAGATATCTATACGCGGAAGAGTTGCTTTTGGAATATGTTGTTTGGAAAACGCAATGGAGAAGTATAAAGTGAGTGGGCAAGGATGGAACTTGCTTTTAGAAAAATTATGGTCGTTCGCAAGTTTACCAGCTATATTTATTCCGACGGATTTAGGCGGGATAGAATTTGTTTTAGAAAAATGGGCGGATATAAACGATTTTATGCCATACAGCAAATTTTTTCAGGCGCCGTATACTTATGTGGATTTATGCGAATATTTGATGCTTTATAATAAAAAAATTATAGACGAAAAGGAATATGATTTATTGCGTGAGGCGTATAGAGATACAAATGATATAATAACGAGGATTTGTTTTTTTATTGTTGACATAGGAATGTGCGAGTTATGGTCAACCCCTGACGGGTATTCTGCTACTACATTAGAAAAATTGCAGGAATTAATAGACTTTGTAACTAAAAACAATCTCCCATTGCCAGACATTGAGCCGTTTAAACAATATGAGTATGATCCTAAAGAAATAGATGATGATTCCCGAGGCTGGGGTTATAGTTTTGATGGTAAACAATACTCTAAATTTTTAAATATGTAAATTCTTATATTACATTAGCCATAGTGGAAACTTGCATGATAATTTATTTCAAGCAGTAATAATTAAAAAGTAAAATGCTAAGAAAGGTCCCGAAAGCGAGGACAAGAAAGACGGCAAACGCAGTATTGTGAAAAACAGTATCGGTTTGCCGTCTTTTGAAATTTTAATTAGAAAATAAGGAAGAAAAGGAAAGGAGTGAATAGAATGAATTTTCAAGACAGAGTAGCACAAAATCCGGGTAGAGTGACTTTGAAAAATATATCTACGGGAGAAACCGCAACTTATGACTTAACGCTTGCGGATTCGCCCACGCAAGCTGGTACGTCGCTCAATAAGGCGACTTTTGATCGTATCCCCGGGAGGGATAGGAAGTGCCGTGCCCGTTGCTTTCCGTTCTGCCGTCGATGGCGTTGCGCGCGAAAAAACTGACTTCGTTACGGGTCACGCGGTTTGCGTAAGCGTGGGGATAAGCCGCCACCTGCCCGAGCTCTTCCGCCGCGGAATCTTTCAATTTCGTCGCCGTTTTAAGCACGTTCTTGCCGCGAATCAGCTTGATCTGTACGTCCATGCTCGGTTTTTTCACGACTCCGGTCGCCGTTTGGTTTCCGTGCGCCGTGGAACCTTTGATCACGTTATCCTTCCCGTCTTCGGGCTTTTTCTCGGGAGAGAGGAGCCCGCCGATCACGTCCTGAATTTTATCGAGTACTTCGCAGGACGTTGTCGAAAAAAGACAACCTGTCGTCACCGCAGTAGCCAACAGCAAGGAAATCACTTTTTTTGCTTTCCTTATTTCTGTTTTTCTCCTTATATTATAATATGTTAAATATATCCTATCGCAAAACGTTCGAAGAATCAAGACGCATTTTTCTCAAAAGGTGCATTATTACGCCTTTTCATAAAAAGGTTCATAAAAAATTTGCAAAAAATAACTGAAATTCTCCCTTGGGAATTTCCATTTTTCAATCCTTCATCAATCGGTTTTTCTGATTTATTTTATCAATTTTTGTGATATCACAAAAAATTCACACAAACCGTCAATTATTTTGGGGATTGCAGGGAAGAAAGGTTGACAAAAAGTTTTTTTTAAGATAAAATAATAGAGTATGCTATAAGCAGAATAGGGTCTTAATGCCCCTTCATGCGTAAGAACAAGAAAAACACAGAGGAAGATTTCATGAAAAGAACGTTCAAAAATATATTGATGATTCTTTTGATCGTACTCGCGTCGTTGTTGGTTTTTGGCGGCTGTACCCTGAAACCGACGTTAGACGACGTGCTTGACGAGTATGAGCTGGTTGCGCAAGTGACCTATTACGCCAACGGCGGCGCCTTTGAAAAGGGCGGTGCGGAGAAGAATTACTACTTGGCGGAGGGACAAAAAGCTCCTCCTATCGGGTCTGACGATCTCACGGTTACGAGTGGTGTAGCGCCGCAGGTAACTCGCGTCGGGTACGATTTGGTGGGTTGGTATTTCGTAGAGCTCGATGAAAACGAAGCCCCCGTCTTTGAGGACGAAACAAGCCAAATCTATAAGCTGACGAACGAAAAAGTGGACTTCACGCAGGCGATGGAAAACGGCACCCGTTGGGTTATCGCGGCAAAATGGGAAAAGAAGTATTGCGTGCACGTCGTGATGGCTTGTGAAGAAGGGAAGACGGTGGAAGTGGACGAGTTCAAAGGTGACTTCACTTCCGAGCAAACGTCCTTCCAAAACGGCGATCGGATCGGCGAGCTGTACAGCGACGACAACGACAAAGTTTCTCTGTCCACGAGCGTCAATCTCTTCACGGTCAAAGACGAGGCGTTCACCTTCCTTCGTTATTACGAAGACGCGGCTTGCACCCTGCCTGCGAAGAGTTCGGTGACGTTGGAAGATTCCGATATGACCGTATATGCGAAATTCGCGACGGGCAAGTGGACGCGTATCTCCAACAGACGTGAGTTTGCCAAAATCTTCCCCCAAAACGGCGAAAGCGAAGCGGTCAATTACTGGATTATGGACGACATCGACTGTAAGGGCATGAAGGTTGACTCGTATTTGAAGAACTTCTCGGGTAAAATCGAGGGGGACAACCATACGATCAGCAACTTCGGGGTTTCCGTAAATATCGACACCATGAAAGTGGCGCTCTTCGGGAATATCAAAGCGGGTGCGTCCATCACGAACGTGACGTTTGAAAACGTGACGATGGCGTATACGTCCAAAACGGAAATGAAACCCGAGGTATACGGCGTGTTCACGTCGATCGACGAGAACGCAACGATTTCCAACGTCGTATTGACGGGCAGTCTGTCTTTCAGCGGACCCGGGGACTCCTGCGCAACGAATATGCAAGGGGGGTACGATCATTGTCTGTTCGGTGGTTTTGAGAAAGACGACGACTATACGGGCGATATCAAAGTCACGCTTACCATCGGCAATCAGACCGTAAGCAATATAAATAATTGAGAAAAATCAACGGAGGAATATATCATTATGAAGAATTACGTAAAGAAAATTACCTGTCTTCTGCTCGGCGTATTGACGGCAGCTTCGAGCGTTATGGTAACCGCTTGTAAGGACAAGCCCGACAGCTCGAGCTCCGATTCCAGCTCGAGCGGAAAGGAACAGGTTCACAACACCGAAACCCGTCCCGTCGTATTTGCCACGGACGCGTTGGACGGCAACTTCAACCCCTTCTTCGCAACGTCGGCAACGGACAGCACGATCGCGGCGATCACACAGGTAGGTATGTTGTCGTCGGATAAAGATGGTGACCTTACTTATGGCAAGGACGAGCCCACCGTCGTGCTCGACTACAAGGAAACGATGAAGGACAGCAACAAGCAAGTGACCACGAACGCAGCGGAAGCGGCGGACGGCGGTACGACGGAGTACGAATTTATCATTAAGAACGGCTTGAAGTTCAGCGACGGCGAACCTCTCACCATCAAGGACGTGCTGTTCAATCTGTACGTATATCTCGACCCGTACTATATGGGTTCCGCCACTTTGTACTCCACGGATATTCAGGGGTTAAAGGCATACCGTGCGCAAGACCCTGACTTGCAAGACAATCAAGACAAAGATCTCGACAATCGATTCTACACTGAAGCCGATCAGAGAATTAACAACTTGCTTGAATATCTCGCTCCTGAGACCGGAGCGGAGAAACCCGAAAAAACCGCGCAGATAGAAAAAGACATCGCAAGGGTGAAGGAACTCTTCGTAGAGGAAGCGGAATCGGACTGGACGTTGGCGGCAGGTACGCAGGAAAGCTATAAAGAGGAATATACGTTCACCGAAGACTGGCAGATTTATTATTTCCGCGAAGGGATTGTAAAAGTGCAGTACGTACAGGGCGTTGCGCAGAAGGACGAAAACGGGAAATACATCACCAGCCTCGATCTTTACCCTGAATATACCGAGAGTATTGAAGAGGTGAAGAGGGGCGAAAACCACGATAAAGAAGAATATACGCTGACCTACTGGATGAATAAAGAAGGTTGCACGCAGGAGGAAGCTGCGGAACGTGCAGTACAGGCGTACGCAATCGACCAGGTCATCGACGCGAACACGAGCACGGACGGTGCGCTTGCCAACGTAATCAGATACTGGCCGACCGGTTCCAACGCACGCGACGACTTTGCGGCGGAAGAAAGATCCAAATACTTCAAAGAAAACGGCGGTAAAGTGGAAAGCATCAGCGGGATTCAGCAGTCCACGACGACGAAGGATTTCAGCGGCAACGATTTAGGCGAAACGCACGACGTATTGAAGATCGTCATCAACGGCGTCGACCCTAAGGCAAAGTGGAACTTTGCGTTCTCCGTAGCGCCCATGCACTACTATTCCAACGAAGAGGCGATTGCAACCACGAAATACGGCGTCAAATTCTCCGATAAGGAATTCTTCGACACCGTATTGCAGGATCCCGAAAAGAATGGACTTCCCGTCGGCGCAGGCGTTTACAAAGCGACCAACGAATACGACAGCGGCAACGTGAACAAGAACAACTTCTACAGAAACAATCGCGTATACTTCGTTCGTAACGAATATTTCTACACCATGCTCGGCGACGGTACGGATACTTCCAACAACGCGAAGATTAAATACATGCAGTACAGAGTGGTAAGCTCCAACCGTATCATGCAGGCTTTGGAAGCGGGGAGCATCGACTTCGGCGCACCGCAGGCAACCAAAGACAACATTGAAGAAATCGGTCAATACGATTTCCTTGCATACAGACGGTACAGAACGAACGGTTACGGTTACGTAGGGATCAACCCGAAATTCGTGCCCGACATCGAAGTACGCCGCGCCATCATGAAAGCGATGAATACGGCGATGATCGTCACCGACTATTACACGAGCGAACTCGCAGACGTCATTTACAGACCCATGTCCTTGGAGTCCTGGGCATACCCGAATGGGATAGGCGAGTACGCGAATATCGCCATGACGAGAGATAAGAGAGAAATTCAGGCGCTTGTGGAGTCAGCAGGCTATAAAATGGGTGGGGACGGTATCTACGTGAAGGACGGTAAGTCCCTTGAAATCGTATTTACCATTGCCGGCGAATCGGTTGATCACCCTGCATACGATATGTTCCAGGATGCGGCGGAGTTCCTCAATACCTGCGGATTCAAGATTTCCGTAACGACGGACATCACGGCGCTTAAAAGGTTGGCTACGGGCGGACTTGCCGTATGGGCAGCTGCTTGGAGCACCACGATCGATCCCGACCTTTATCAGATCTATCATAAGGATTCCAAGGCAACCAGCGTGAAAAACTGGGGTTACAGCACCATCTACGCAGACACGAAGGGAGACCAGTTCGGTGAAGAACAGAGAACCATCGACTATTTGAGCGAATTGATTGAAGAGGGCAGAGCGACCTTGGATCAGGACGAACGTGCGGAAATTTACGCCGAAGCGCTCGACGTGATTATGGACCTTGCGGTAGAGCTTCCCACCTATCAGAGAAACGACCTCGTCGTCTATAACAGAACGGTCATCGACGCGTCGACCCTCAACCCGACTCCCACCGCAACCGCAGGCGTTTACGATCGCCTTTGGGAAGTCAACTATCTTTAATAGAATTTGATCGGACAACGGTAGCTCCTCGGGAAACCGGGGAGCTGCAGAAAATAAACAGAAAGTGAAGAAATACAGATGGTAAAATACGTTATAAAACGAATCCTTCTTTCCGTATTGATCTTGCTCGGCGTGTCCATGATTCTGTACGTGCTGGTCAGAATGATGCCGGTAAGCTTTTTGGAAGCAAAGCTCGCAGCCAGCTTGGGCAGCGGGGGGAGCGACACGGACTATGCAGAAAGACTTGCGGAAATGAAGGCATACTACGGCTTGGCGGACGATTCCTTTTGGGGGATTTGCACCGGCTACTGGGGTTGGCTTACGAAATTCGTCGGCGGCGACTTCGGGAGCTCGTGGAAATACTTACAGCCCGTGGAAGAAGTTATTTTCAAAAACATGGGCGTTTCCTTTGCGATCTCCTTCGTATCTTTGATTTTGCAGCTCGCCATCGCCATTCCCTTGGGGATCAAATGCGCTTGCAATCAATATGGCAAGCTCGACTATTTTGCGACCGTACTTACGATGATCGGGATCTCCTTCCCGACCTTCTTCCTCGGCAGTATTTTAATCAAAGTCTTTGCCGTGGATCTGGGCTGGTTTGACGTCGGCGGCTTGCAGTCCAACCTGCCAACGACCGCCACCGACTGGGAACGGTTCGTCGATATGCTCTGGCACTTGGTATTGCCCATGTTCCTGCTCACCGTCCTTTCCATCGGTTCCTGGCTCCGTTACACCCGTACGAACACTTTGGAAGTGCTCAACGCGGACTATATCCGTACGGCAAGAGCGAAGGGACTTTCGGAGAACTCGGTCGTCTACAAGCACGTATTCAGAAATACGCTGATTCCGCTCGTGACCCTGCTTGCAGGTACGCTCCCGGGACTCTTCGGCGGCGCGATGATCACCGAAACGGTGTTCGATCTTCCCGGTATCGGGAACATTGCTTATAAGGCGTTGCTCGAAGGGGACATTCCCTTCATCATGGGCTACAATATGTTTATTGCGGCTTTGACGGTCATCGGTATTTTGCTCACCGATATCATGTACGCAGTCGTTGACCCTCGCGTAAAACTCGGAGATTAAGGAGGACGGTTATGGAAGAAAAGAAGAATATTCTTGGCGAAGTCCTCGAAGAATCGACGGAAGTGACGGAAGGAACGGTTGCCGCAGAACAGACGGAAGATTTGCACGGCGAAAACCTGAACGACAGAGTCCGCGTGCTTTCTCCCGGCATGATGGTGGCAAAGCGGTTCTTCCGCTCCAAGCTCTCTATCGTCGGGCTCGTCATGCTCGTGGCGCTCTTCCTGTTCTCCTTCGTGGGGCCTCTCTTCTCGCCTTGGGCGGAAGGCGGTCAAGGCGTTCGCGACGAGGTAAACATCAAAGACACGATCGTACCCGTGCGTATCGACTACGTGATCGACGGGGAAACCTATTATTTCTACGACATCACGACGGAAACGCCCTCGGTGAACAACTACGGGGATATGGATATCCACCACTGGTTGGGCACGGATAAGAGCGGTTACGATATTCTGGCCAACCTCATGCTCGGCGGTAGAATTTCCCTGACGGTCGGCTTCGTCGTCGTCATTTTGGAGACGCTCATCGGCGTCGTTTTGGGCGGTTTGGCAGGCTACTTCGGCGGCTGGGTGGATATGCTCGTCATGCGTATCGTCGACGTCATCAGCTGTATTCCGTCCCTGCCCATCATGTTGATTTTGTCCGCGACGCTCAACGCGCTCGGTATTCTGGATATTTCCAGACTATACTATCTCATGCTCGTACTGACGTTGATCGGGTGGGGCGGCTTGGCGCGACTGGTGCGCGGTCAGATCCTTTCTTTGCGTGAGCAGGAATTCATGTTGGCGGCAAAATGCTCGGGTTTGTCCACGTCGAGAAAGATTTTCAAGCACCTCCTTCCCAACGTATTGCCGCAACTCATCGTCTCCATGACGATGGGGCTCGGGAGCATTATCTTGATGGAAGCGACGCTCGGTTTCTTGGGACTCGGCGCGCCCTTGGATACGCCTACGTGGGGGTCCATGATCAACACGGCAATGGATCCTACGGCACTCAATAAGTATCCCAACTTCTGGATACCGCCCGGGATTTGCATCACGCTTGCAATTTTGGGCTTCAACTTTGTCGGCGATGGGCTTCGCGATGCGTTTGACCCGAAAATGAAGAGGTAACCGTATGGCAGAAAATAAGAAATCCCATTATATCTCCGGCAAGGAGTCGAGAAAGATTGCGCGTGAGAACAGAAAGATTACCAAGAAACTCGAAAAGAGAAAGAAGAGAAAGGACGTAGAATCGGAATATCTTGTCGACGGCATGAAAGATCCGAAAAATATCGTAGAGTTTGACAACTTGCACACCTATTTCTATACGGACACGGGCGTGGTCAAAGCGGTCAACGGCGTTACCTTCTCCATTCCCGAAGGCTCGACGGTCGGCGTCGTAGGGGAGTCGGGTTGCGGCAAGAGCGTCACCTCACTCTCCCTGATGCAACTCGTGCAAGGTCCCTCCGGGCAGATTGTGGACGGCTCCATTCGGTTCCGTACCAACGCCTTCCGCCGCGACGGGTTTGGCAAGAAAATTCCCGTATACGAAACGGTAGACGGCAAGAAAGTACAAAAGAAAAACGATTTGGGCGGCAACCTTTACGAAATGGACGAAAAGGTGTACGACATCGCGAAGATGCCTTTGGACGCCATGCGTTCCATTCGCGGCAGAGAGATCGCCATGATTTTTCAGGAACCTATGACTTCGCTCAACCCCGTTTTCACCGTCGGGAACCAGCTCGACGAAGTGGCGTTTTTGCATATCGAAGGCATTTCCAAAGCGGACGCAAAAAAGCGGAGCGTGGAAATGTTGCAGCTCGTCGGGATCGCAGACCCCGAGGGCGTATATAAGAAATACCCTCACGAACTTTCGGGCGGTATGCGGCAAAGAGTTATGATTGCCATGGCGCTCCTTTGCAATCCCCGTCTGATTATCGCAGACGAGCCCACGACGGCGCTCGACGTGACCATTCAGGCGCAGATTTTGGATTTGCTCCGTGAAATCAAGGACAAGATCAGCGGGTCCATTATGCTCATCACCCACGATTTGGGCGTCGTTGCCGAAATGGCGGACTACGTCGTCGTCATGTACGCGGGCAAAGTCATTGAAATGGGTACGGTGGAGGATATCTTCGACAATCCTTTGCATCCCTACACCATCGGTTTGCAGAAGAGCAAACCTACGGTAGACGACGAAGTGGATTCACTCTATTGTATTCCCGGCTTCGTTCCCAACCCCGTGGATATGCCCAACTACTGCTATTTCCGCGACAGATGCGACAAGTGCATGAAGAAGTGCGCGGGCGACTACCCGCATCTTGTCCAAGTGACGGATACGCACAGCGTTTCCTGTTATCTGTACGAAGAAACGGGCGACGAAAAGTAAGGCGGAGGCAGAAACGAGATGAAGAAACAAAAGCAAAAGATTGCGAATAAGCAGTCCCAAGATATGGATCTTGAAAACATTCTGAAAACGGAGACGAAGGGTCGGAACGTGGGTACGATGCAGGACTACGACGTTGAAGTCGTGGCGAGCGACGAATCCATTGCGCAAACGATCGACGCCCGTTTCAACGAAGCCGGCGCCCGTCAGGTACGGACGAGTTATCTTGCGCCCATTGCGCCCGTCAACAAAAATGCGAAAGGCGTGACGGAAAGAAAGGCGCTCGACTACTCGGCAACCCCTGCAAAAACCTCGAACGAAATTCCTTCCATCGAGCAGATGCCCGTCAAAGAGGAGCGCCCCGCGGAAACGGCGATAGAAACGGAGCTGCAGGCGGAAAGCGACGTTTTGTTGGAGGTCAAGCACCTCAAAAAATATTTCCCCGTGAAGAAGAACCTCTTTGGAAAAACGGTGAAAAATCTACACGCCGTGGACGACGTTTCCTTCGTGTTGAAGAAGGGAAAAACGCTCGGCATCGTAGGGGAATCGGGCTGCGGGAAAACGACGATGGGCAGAACGATTCTGCGCCTTTACGAAGCGACCGACGGCGAAGTGTGGTTCAACGGCAAGGAAGTTTCGAAAATTCCCGCAAGTGAATTCGATAAACTCCGCCCCCATATGCAGATGATTTTTCAGGACCCTTACGCGAGTCTTTCCCCCCGTCTTACCGTCGGGGAAATCATCGGAGAGGCGGCGTTGCAACACGGCATCGTGAGCAAGGAAAACTACCGCGCCTACGTGCTGGACGTCATGAAAATGTGCGGCTTGCAGCCTCACTATTATGAACGTTACCCCCACGAGTTCTCGGGCGGTCAGCGTCAGCGTATCTGCATCGCAAGAGCGCTTGCCTTAAAGCCTCAGCTCGTCGTTTGCGACGAACCCGTGTCCGCTTTGGACGTATCCATTCAGGCGCAGATTATCAATATGCTCAAAGAGTTGCAAAAGGAACTCAACCTTTCCTATCTGTTCATCTCGCACGACTTGTCCGTCGTCAAGCATATTTCCGACGAAGTTGGTGTTATGTATCTGGGCAGCATGGTGGAATACGGTACGAAAGAGCGTATTTTCGAGAATACCTTGCATCCTTACACCAAGGCTCTGTTCTCGGCGGCGCCCGTGCCAAATCCTCACGCTAAGAAAAACCGCGTGATTTTGAAAGGGGATATTCCTTCCCCCGTCAATCCTCCTGCGGGTTGTAAGTTCCACACCCGTTGCGAGAAGTGCATGGAAATCTGCAAGAAAGTTACGCCCGAATACAGAGAAGTGGAACCCGGTCATTTCTGCGCGTGCCATTTGTACGACGAGGAATAAAGCATGAACGAAGAGAAAAAGCAAGAAGAAAAACAGGAAGTCAAACGGGACGAACTGGATATGGAGACGACGATTGCCGATATGAACGTCGAGGGGTTCAGTTGGTACGACCCCAACCGCAAGAGCGGCAAACGGGAAAAGGTCAGCATGAGCAAAAAGGAACAGCGCGCGATGATTCGCGGCGCCTACCGCGCCATGTTGCCCATGATCGGCTGCATACTCGTCGTCGGTATCTTGATGATTCTGCTTGCATATTTATGGTTAAGCTGATAAAAATGCTCCCAGACGGGAGCGTTTTTCATTTATTGCGAAGTTCGTTTGGCTAAAATCTTGCCCGTCGTCGCATTGAGAAGAAAGGCGTGGATTTGCCCGTTGCGGTCGATGATTCCCACGTAATAGTAGGGGGATTCCTCGTAAATCAAGCGGATATAGATTTCTCCTGCAAATCCGTACTCGTCGGTGAGAGAGGCAAAGAGTTCAGCTTCCTCCGTCTGCAAATTTTTCAGAATATTTTGGGGCGTAAGGGTATCTTTCGTGCGGACGGAAAGGGCGTTCATTTCCAACGCCCTATCGCCGTATTCAATGCGGCAGGGGAGCTCGCTTGCTTTTGAAATATCGAGCGTGCAGGAGAAATAATACTCCGTTTTCACGTTGTCGAAGGACATCTCGCCGCCGTATTCCTTGCCGTCGAAAGAAAAGGAAATTTTGCACGTCTTATCCCCTTCGGGTGCTACCAGGTACGCCTCCACGCGCGTCGAGCACTCTTTGGGGATTCCGTCGGTGGCGTAGGGCGTCTCCTTGGAAACGGCGTAAATTCGAAGGGACAAGCCCTGCTCGCTCGCCAAAAAGATATTGCTTCTGAGCTCGGAGACGTAGTCCATGTAATCGATTTCTTGCCGACAAGAGGCGAAGAGCCCGACGCACAGGGCGAAGAGAATCGCAAACGTCGTTTTCAGGAGTAAAAGTCCACGTTTTTTTATTAAAAATTTCGTCATGGTTTAATATATTAAAAAAAAGACGAAAAGATACTAAAATATTTTCGCTCATACAGTTGATTTTTTGTGCGTAATGTGGTAAAATATTAGGAAAGTGACACCGCTCGTTGGATGACGCGACGCGGCACCGCTTGACTCTATCGGGGAGGAGACGTTTATGAGCGTGGATAAAGTGATTATCAGAACCTTTTTAAGCACGCTTGCGGCAATCGCATTGCTGTTTGGCATCATGCTGCTCGCGCTCGTTGCTTTCTTTCCTTCCACGATGATGGAACTCACCTACAATTTGGGTATGGATGCGTCGAGCATTCGCTACGCGGAGCGCGCTTACGACTGGCACAAGGACGAATACTTCATCGTCCACGCCATGGAGACGGCGATCGGCATGAAGGACACCGAGAAAATCGAGGAGTGCGGGGAGAGATTCATCGCAGACGAGAAATTCGACGAATACTGTGCGGCGCAGAATAAAAGACTGCCCGAAGGCGTAGAACTCACCTATGAGCAGTACGTCTACGGACAGGTGTGCGTGGCGAAGTACGAAAACGGAGACAAGGTGGGCGCGGTCGCGCGCGCGTTTGAACTGACGGTCGGGTTTCCGCAGAACAACGCGGTCGTTGCCGTGCTGTATACGGCGATCGCGGACGGCGATACGACGACGATTCAATGGATAAGGGAAAAAATGAACGGGCTCAACCCTCAAACGTTTTCCGCAAGCGAGAAAGCGTACTTTGACGAGGTGTTTGCGTTGACAAATGGATAATGGATGATTTTGCCTTGCGCAAAAACGTCCATTTTCTTATATTATCACGAATATTAAACAAGGAGACGTACATAAATGAGTAGCAGAATTGTAAAAGAAGGCTTGACGTTTGACGACGTACTTTTGATCCCGCAGGCATCCGACGTGTTGCCGAGCGACGTGGATTTGAGGACCAAACTCAGCGATAAGATTAAGCTCAACTTGCCCTTGATCAGCGCGGCGATGGATACGGTTACCGAAAGCCGTATGGCGATTGCCATGGCGCGGGAAGGGGGGCTCGGTATCATTCACAAGAATATGTCCATCGAAGAACAGGCTACGCACGTAGACAGAGTAAAACGCAGCGAACACGGCGTCATTACCGACCCTTTCTTCTTGGAACCCGACAACCTCGTGAAGGACGCTTTGAAACTTATGGAAAAATACCGTATCAGCGGCGTGCCCATTACCAAAGAGGGCAAGCTCGTCGGCATTCTCACCAACCGCGACCTTCGCTTTGAAAGCAATTACGACCAGCCCATCTCCAACGTGATGACGAAGAAGGGACTCGTCACCGCCCCCGAGGGTACGTCCTTGGAACAGGCGCAAAAAATTCTCGGCAAACACAGAATCGAAAAACTTCCCATCGTAGATAAGGACGGCTATCTGAAAGGACTGATCACGATCAAGGATATTGAAAAATCCATTCAGTACCCCAACTCCGCAAGGGACGCCAACGGCAGACTTCTGGCAGGCGCGGCGGTCGGTACGGCGGCGAACACCATGGATCGCGTCGCGGCGCTCGTGGAAGCGCGCGCAGACGTCATCGCCATCGATACGGCGCACGGTCATTCGTCGGGGGTTTTGAGAAAGGTGGAGGAAATCAAATCCAAATACCCGAATATCACCCTCATCGCCGGCAACGTGGCGACGGCGGCGGCAACCGAAGCGCTCATCAAATCGGGCGCAGACATCGTCAAGGTGGGCATCGGCCCCGGCTCGATTTGCACCACGCGTATCGTGGCGGGCATCGGCGTGCCCCAGCTTACGGCGATTATGGACTGTGCGGAAATGGCGGATAAGTTCGGCAAGGCGATCATCGCCGACGGCGGTATCAAATACAGCGGCGATATCGTGAAAGCGCTTGCGGCAGGCGGTAGTGCAGTCATGGTCGGATCTTTGCTCGCAGGTACGTTGGAGAGCCCCGGGGAAGTCGAACTCTATCAGGGCAGAAGTTTCAAAGTATACAGAGGCATGGGTTCGCTCGGCGCGATGGCGGCAGGGAGCAACGACAGATACTTCCAGGAAGGACAGAAGAAGTTCGTGCCCGAAGGGGTGGAAGGCAGAGTGCCTTACAGAGGAAGCGTTGCCGACGTCATCTTCCAGATGAAAGGCGGACTTCGTTCGGGTATGGGCTATTGCGGCAAAGCGACGATCGAGGCGCTTCGTACGACGTCCGAATTCGTGCGCATCACCAACGCAAGCTTGGTGGAAAGTCACCCTCACGACATCTCCATCAGCAAGGAAGCACCCAACTATACGCAACACTAACGAAAATATTTTTGGAGGATACCGATTATGGAAAACAACGTACGCCCCGCTTCGATGGCTCGTATCAACACCAGAGCGCTCGCGGACGCATTTATCGCAGAGCAAATCGCGCAGATCAAAGCGCAGGTAGGGGATAAAAAGGTCCTGCTCGCCCTTTCGGGTGGGGTGGATTCTTCCGTCGTCGCGGCGCTTTTGATCAAGGCGATCGGCAAGCAGCTCGTCTGCGTACACGTCAACCACGGACTTTTGAGAAAGGGAGAACCCGAACAGGTCGTCAGAGTATTCCGCGATGAAATGGACGCAAACCTTATATACGTCGACGCGGTGGAACGCTTTTTGGGGAAACTTGCCGGCGTAGCCGAACCCGAAAAGAAACGCAAGATCATCGGCGCGGAGTTCATTCGCGTGTTCGAAGAAGAGGCGCGCAAGCTCGAAGGTATCGAGTTCCTCGCGCAGGGCACGATTTACCCCGACATTTTGGAAAGCGACGGCGTGAAGGCGCACCACAACGTGGGCGGACTTCCCGAAGATATGCAGTTTGAGCTTGTCGAACCCCTCAAATTCCTCTATAAAGACGAAGTGCGCACGGTGGGCAGCGCGTTGGGACTTCCCGACGGCATGGTATACCGTCAACCCTTCCCCGGCCCCGGGCTCGGCGTGCGTTGCCTTGGCGCGATCACCCGTGAAAGACTGGAAGCGGTACGGGAGTCGGATGCGATTTTGCGCGAAGAGTTTGACAACGCAGGTTTGGCAGGGAAAGTATGGCAGTATTTCACGGCTGTGCCCGATTTCAAGTCGGTAGGGGTGAAGGACGGAAAGCGCACGTATGCGTACCCCGTCATTATCCGCGCGGTGAACACCGTGGACGCGATGTCGGCTACCATTGAAGAAATCCCTTACGCTCTCTTGAACAAAATCACCGCCCGTATTACGACGGAAGTGGAAAACGTCAACCGCGTATTGTACGATCTGACGCCGAAGCCTTCGGGAACGATCGAGTGGGAGTAATTTTCTTTATCGCACTACTGTCAACGTGTAGAAAAATCGGGCGTCCTTTGCGGCGTCCGTTTATTTTACGGAGGTAAAAAATGAATGCGGAAATTGATATCACGAACGTCAGACTGACGTCCGCTCGCCTTATTTTGCGACCTTGGCGAGAAAGGGATTTATCCGATTTTTATGAGTATGCAAAGGTGGACGGCGTCGGTCAGATGGCAGGTTGGAAACCACATGGCAATATCGAGGAATCGAAAGCCATTCTTTCCACGTTTATCAAAGGCAAAAATTGTTTTGCTTTGGAGTATCACGGCAAGGTGATCGGCTCGCTCGGTATCGAGAAATACGACGAGGGGAAACACCCTGAATTTCATGATTTACGGGGTCGGGAGATCGGGTACGTGCTGTCCAAAGAATACTGGGGGCAGGGGCTGATGACCGAAGCCGTGCGGGCGGTGATTGCCTATTTGTTCGAAAGGGGGCAGTTGGATTTTATCCTCGTCGGACATTTTGACTGGAATCGTCAGTCCAAACGGGTGGTGGAAAAGTGCGGCTTTACCTATCTCAAAACGGTGGAGTATAAGACGCTCCTCGGCACCGTGGAGAAGGCGATGACCTACGTGCTCCGTCGCCCGAATCCCGAGACGGAAAAGAGATCTTTGTGGGAGGGAGAATTTCCGAAAGACGACGCGTCGTTGGTACAGGAAATTTACCGACGTTTTGACGAAAGCAGCCGATTGACGCAATCGAAAGCGGCTCAGGTAGAGTTTTTGACTACCGTGAAATATATCGAACGGTACTTAAAGAGGGGCGACAGAATATTAGACGTTGGCGCTGGCGCGGGCGAATACAGCTTGTACTTTGCAAGGAAAGGCTTTGACGTATCCGCTCTGGAGTTGGCGGACAGCAACGTCGCCGCCTTTCGGGAAAAACTGACCGACGGGCTTTCCGTGGATTTGGTTCAGGGCAATGCGTTGGATTTAAGTCGGTATGAAAGTCACGCCTTCGATGTGGTGCTGCTGTGCGGTCCGTTGTATCATCTTCACAGCGATCAGGACAAGCTGCGGTGTATTCAGGAAGCCAAAAGGGTCTGTAAAAAAGGGGGCAAAATTTTCTTTGCCTTTATCTCCAACGATATCGTCGTGCTGACCATGCAGCAAGAACATTCCGAATATCTGTTGACGGGGGCTTACGACAAGGATACCTTCCGTCTGGATGATTTTCCTTTTGTGTTCCATACGGTAGGACGGTGCAGAGAGTTGCTTAGCCAAGGGGGGATCCGCATCTGTCATGAAATCGCCACGGACGGGTTGAGCGAATTGCTGAAAGACATGATCAATGGTATGGACGAGGCTATGTATCGGCAATACCTGCGGTACCATTTCTACGTTTGTGAAAAACCGGAGTGTCTGGGTATGAGCAACCATTTGCTGTTTATCGGAGAAGCCACGGACGAGTAACGGAAGCGGGCAGGTTCTTTGCAAACATAAAAAAATCAACAATTTTTGTAAGGTTTTGGAATTTCCGTAGTCTTATATACGGCAAAAAGATAAGGAGGTGTTCGCTTGAAGGAATTTGAAAAAATTTACGAGCGGTATTTCGGCGACGTATTCCGATATATCCGACGGCTTTCGGGAAGCGAACAAATTGCCGAGGAAATCACCAGCGAAACCTTCTTTAAGGCGTTGCGTTCGATCGATAAATTCCGCGGAGACTGCGACGTGCGTGTGTGGCTTTGTCAAATTGCCAAAAATTGTTATTACACCTACGTCAAAAAACGTAATCGCATGAAAAGCGTGGAAGATGTGGAGCTTGCGACGTTCTCCGACTCGACGGCTTCTCCCGCAGAAGAGGTTGCCAGAAGGGAAGAAATACGAGAGATTCGCCATATCCTACATACCATGAAAGAACCGTATAAGGAAGTATTTACGTGGCGTGTCTTCGCCGAGCTCAGTTTTCAGGAAATCGGGCGGATATTCGGAAAATCGGAGAACTGGGCTTGCGTCACCTATCACCGTGCGAGAAAAATGATCAAAGAAAAAATGGAGGAAAACAACCGTGAAGAAGGAATGTAGCATCGTGCGAGACCTGTTGCCGCTCTATATCGAGGACATGGTCAGCGAGAACACAGCCGCGTTTGTCGGCGAGCATTTGAAAACTTGCCCGTCCTGTCAACGGGAGTATGCAAATATGCAAACCCCGACAATCGGAGAAAGGTTTTCCGTGAAACAGGAAGACGGGGTAGGTTTTCGAAAAGCAACGCGCAGTCTGCGCGAAAAACTTCGCTTGTTATGCGCGATTCCCATGCTGTTCGCGCTCATTTTCGGCACGAGCCTCGCGGTGGGGTTCGAGCCCCTCGCCAACGTCATCATTATGCCCATCGTCGGCGTTTTGGGGTACGTAATCTTCCGTTGGAAATCCGTTTGTGTGTTGCCACCGCTCATGCTCATCGTGTACGGGTTGGTGCGGCTATTCCGATATCTTTGGTTGGCGGAAGGTATGCAAGCTGCGGAATTTTTCGCGATGGTAGGAATTTACGCCGTGTTCGTCATGGTGGGGATTCTCATCGCAGGACTTTTGCATTTCGCATTCAAAAAGGAGAAATAAATATATGAAGAAGAAAGTATTGAAAATCGGCACGCTTGTGCTTGCGCTTTGCTTGATCGGCGGCATTTTATATCTGGTAACTATATTCACGGGCACTCCTTGGGGCTGGACGAATGCCTACGTACAGGGGCAGAAAGTCATCGCGAACCACGAAGGAGAAAACTATCGCATTGCGAAGATTGTGTACGATTTCAAACTTGCCGATTATTACGTGCATTTGACGACGCCCAATCATATCGACGGGGACTTTACGGTGCGCATAAACGGAGATAACGTATTCGACAATTACGAAAGACGGGTGCTTGGGTTGGGAAACACGGCAGCCCGCATCAACGAGGCGTACAGAGAACAAGTAGACGAGCTCATGACGACGTTTGAGGAAAGGTACGGGTTTGGGACGAACTGCTCGGGGTATGGGAATATCAAATTCCCTGACGGGCAATGGCTATACGGCTGTGAGGAAACGGACGCCCTTTCCCCGAACGCAGTCAAACAAGCGGAGTTGGATCTTGACAAGGAATACGACGTGCTTGAAATGGCGCGGACGAACGGATATTTGTATCTTAGCCTCCAAAAGGAAGAACGCAGTTTTGCGCGGGCGGCGGAAATTCTTTTGAATCTCAAACGCATAGCCGATGAAAAGGGAATTGCCTTCTACGCCGTCGAGTTCCATATATATAAGGAGTTGGAAGAGGGGGATCATAGTTGGGGCCCCGAAGAACGGATCTCCGTCTCGAGCTTTCTTTACGGCGATATCTACGAGGAAGGGTTAGCGGAGCGCATCGAGGCGGCGCACAATGCGGAAATGGCTCGGATCGAAGAAATGATGAACGGAAAAGAAAACGAAAATTCCTGAACGAAAAAATATCGAAATACATATATTGTAGTATGAGGATTCCTCAAATACACAGGAAGGATTGAAATACTATGTGCAATGTATGTAATTCGGGCGGAAATTGCTGTGGATTTACGAATACGTCCGCAAACAACGGATGCGGATGTTGGAGCTGGTTTGGCACCTGTCAACGGCTCTGTCGGGACTGCAACGGCAATATTCGCGTGTTGAATAACGGCTGTGGCTGTAATTCCTGCGGCTGTAACCGTTGCCGTCCATACAATTGTTGCGTTTGTTGCCGTAATAACTACGCTTGTCCTTGTTGCGTAGGCTGCAACGTGAACAATGGTTGCGGCGGCATCACGACTTTCGGAACGAATGGCGTGAATTCCACGGTTTCTGCAAACAATTTCTCGACAAACGACGATTATTACAATCGTCAGTACGCGTTAAACGGAAGAAGCAACCGCTGCGGTGATCGTTGCGGATGCGGTTGTTGGTAAAATCAAATGAAAAAGGAGCGGCGGGGAAAACCGCCGCTTTCTGTTTTAGAAATGCAAAAAAGGCGCATACTTATTCGTATGGGAAAGTTACGCGCCGCCTATCGGTTTTTACGAAAAAAATACGATCTTCTGTCGTTGAAAAAATATACCACCATCGCAGGCACGTTGGTCTTTTTCCTGATTATGTCCATCATTCCGCTCTCCTTTTGGATTTCCCTCGTCATAGGAAAACTCTCCATCGCCGCCGACGATATTTTGGCGTTGCCTATCTTCGACTCGGTCAAGGATATGTTTTTCTTCGTCCAGCGGGAGGCGAGGAGCGCCACGACGGGCGCATCGATCGTTCTGATTATCACCACGCTCTATTCCTCGACCAACCTGTTCTATCAAATGCGCAGAAGCGGCGAGCTCATCTACGACGAGCACCCCAAACGGCAAGGACTCCGTGTACGGTTGGGGGCGTTGTTGCTCCTGTTCATCGTGATGGCGGCGGTCGTCGTTTTTTTGACCGTCTTCGCCGCAGGGAGTTATCTGTTTTCGCGAGTTTTATCCAAGGGTTGGGAAATGTTGGCGGATTATATCTTGCTCGTCACCGTATCTTTTTTTCTGGTACTGTTGCTCAATGCGTATATCTGTCCCCATAAGGAGAAGATAAGGCTGTTTTTACCGGGGACGATCCTGACAGTGGCGTTGTGGGTGGGGGCTGTGCTGGGGTTTTCCGTGTATTTGAAACTCGTCAATTTGTCCAAGCTATACGGTGCCTTATCGACCCTAATCGTATTTTTGCTTTGGCTGTATATCCTGATGGTCTGCTTTATCATCGGCGTCATCATCAACAGCGACGGCGTGCGTTTGGCGCATAAAAAGAAGTAAACGGGATATACTGTTCGCATGATGAAATTGAAAAGCGGATTGCTGTGCGGACTGATGACGCTGACGATAGTATGCTCCGGTTGCGGAACGTGTTCCTTAAAAGATATCGCCAACCCGCATTTGGGCGTTTACGAGTGCACGCAAGCGGATTTGAGTGGCAAGGACTATCTGGAATATTTTGACTATATTCACTTGGAGTTGAAACCCGAAGGGGAATTTCTCCTGCATTATCGAGGAAAGGAGGGGGAGCCGAAAGAGGAGACGGGTAAGTACGAATACGATCGGAAAAGCGGAATGCTGACCATTCTCGGCAAGGGGACCTTTCAACGGGAGTTCTCCTTGAAAGAGGGAATATTGACGATTTCGGTGCCGATCGGGGAGCAGACGCTCACGCTCACGTTTGAACAAAAATAATAGGTTGCCGCCCCCAAAGTTTTCAAACTTTGGGGGCGGTGATTTATATGCAAGTCGAGGCTCCCGAATAGAGCATATTTTCCAAACCTCTATGTATTCTGCATTTCATATGCGTAAATGTTTGCCTTTTTGGAGATAGTGTAAAATATTTTGTGTAAACACTCTCTAAAAAAAAGACAAGAGAGTTAAAACCTTGTATAATGTTAAGTAATCAAAGATAGTGTAAAATATTTTGTGTAAACACTCTCTAAGAAAAAGACAAGAGAGTTAAAACCTTGTATAATGTTAAGTGATCAAAAAACAACAAACACAAGGAATAACTCTCTTATGTATGATTTTACCACAGAACTCATAAA
>JAGAJI010000061.1 GCA_017626135.1 Clostridia bacterium
ACATTACGCTGTTCGAGAAACGCCAATAACCGCGGAGTGGTTCTATCGCCGAAAAGCGAAACAACGAGCCCACGAAAGCGGGCTCCTTCAAGCAAGCGATAGCTTGCACTCCCGATAGTACGGCAAACTCACACAAATACGGTCTTTCTTAAAAAACGAAAGGCACAGTAGTAAGAGAATGCCGTGGCGCATCGCCACCGCCCACACCCATGCGTTCTAACTTAAAGAACGGACGGCAAAGTAGTAAGACTTGGCAGCGGGGCCACTCCGCCGGACCCACAAAAAACAACCGCAAAACGAGCCCTTTTCGGGCTCGTATTTTTAATTCAACGCATACCTGCCCTCTTCATTACAAATACTAACCGTATGCCTGCATCCTATACCCATCATTGTTTGGCGCGCGAAGCGTACCTGTCTTCGCCCGACGAAATTCAAGCGATTATCCGCCCCGATCTCCCTCTTTATTTCTTCGGTGCGCAGGGCGCGGATTTTTGCTTTTTCTACCGCTCGTGGAATCCCAAAGCCAAAAATTTGGGTTCCTATCTACATCGGGAAGGGGGATTTCCGACCCTGCAAATCCTCAAAGCCCTTTCTTCGCGCGACCGACAAATTTTTGCCTACACCCTCGGCTACCTCACCCATTACGCCGCGGACGCCACCCTGCACCCCTATATCTACGCCACGGCGGGGAGCTCCGTCCTGCGCCACACGAGGCTGGAAAATATTTTGGATATCCGTTTGAAAAAGCGGACTTCGTCGCAGGAATACGACGAGTATTTCCGTAAGAGGCTCACCCTCGAAGAGCAGGACCTACTCTTCCTTATCTATACCGCCGTCGCCGTGAAAAACGGGTTTCCGTCGCCGAAAAAGCCTGCTTTTTTGCGTGCCCTCTCTGCGTTCAACGCATACCTGCCCCTGCCAAACGCCCTTTTCGACGGAGTCAACGCCAAAGTCCGTTCACTCGCTGCCAACGAGGAAAAACGGCTGTGGAGCTACCCCGCCGACCCCACGCGCGTGAGCGACGAGAGCGTAGACGAGCTTTTCGATAAAGCCAAGGACTTCGCGATCACCCTCCTGAAAGCCTTCTCCCACGCCGTAAAAAACAAACTCCCCTTGGACGGGGCGCTCTTTGGAAAAGGATTTTTAACGGGCGTATAAAAACGGACTTCACGCAAGGCGAAGTCCGTTTCTCTATTTTTCGTCTATTATAATTTTGCGAAGAAAGGTCCGACGATGCCCATGACGAAATCGTAGATCGCCTTGGAAAGGGTGCCTTCGGAAAGCATTGCCCCGAAGGGGAAGATGCCCATCGCGTCGATACTGCCGAGCACGAACCAAATGCCCACGCAAACCATCGCGCCGATGGCGAGGTACACCGCCGCCGCCACCCAGCTATCCACTTCACGCGTGAACTTGATATCCAAGATGGTACGGCAAAGGCTCTTCAGGAGCAAGTTCAAGATGATGAGAATGACCGCGCACAGCATAAGCAGGATAAACCCTGCCAGCAACTTCCCGAGCAATTCGCTCAATACGCCCAAATTGACGAACACTTTCGTGCAGGTCGCAATCAACGACGACAAGGCGCCCACCGACGCGCCAAAAGGCGAGAAGGGAAGATAGAAACTACCGCCAATCGCCGCAAGCGTCGCCAACGTGATGACGATGGAGCGAAGACTGTACACGATGCCGCGGTTGTAGCCCTCTTTCGCGAGCAACATCATGATGCCGATCATGATGAAATCCAACGCGTATTGCTTGACGTACGGGAACGCCCAAATCACCGCCGGGTATTCGAAGATTCCGCCGATGGGATAGGTTTTCAACACGGAGACGTCCACGACCAACAGGAACAGGGAACAAAGCGCCGCCAAAACCGTAGCGACGTTGAGCGCGCAGGACAAGCCGCCGAGCAGACGGAAGAAGAGCGAGGGCGCGCCGTAGCCCGTCTTGTAGATCCGCTTGCCGTAAGGCGCGTAGTCGTGTTCGCCGTCGTACTCGAGGTATTCAGGCTCGAATTCCAGACCGTATTCCGCGAGGGAAGTGTCTGCGTTGATATCGTCCTTGATCCATCTCATCTTGGGACGGAGGAAGTAGGCGAGCAGTTTGAACAGAGCAAACGAGCCCCCCGCGCTGATCACCGCCAAGAGAAGAGGCAACCAGAACGCCCCTGCGGGCACGATCTTGCTCACGAGTACGTACGCAGCCGTTCCAGCCACCCAAGCCGCACCGTTCCAACTCACTTTGCGGAAGCCTTTGACGAATCCCATGATAAACGCGATCGCGAGCAGTACGCCCCCAACGATCAACGCGACGGTGGGAATACTTTGCGCCCCGGTGATTGCCGCGACGGGGGCTTCCTCCGCTAAAATTGCACGTAAAGAAATCATATATTTTCTCCTTACCCTATATTACTTCTATGTTATTTATTGAAATTATCCTTCAAGGATACGATTTCCGAAAGCACGAGCTTGCCCGTCTCGTCTACGCATTTCTTGTAGTACCCCACGCGCATAAGCTGGAAGGGCTTGCCGTCCTCGCTTTGCGCAAGGTAGGGTTCCGCCTTGCCCTGATAGATCTTTTCGCTGTCGAGGTTCATTCTCTCCGTGAAGTCCTGCCCGGGATATTCGGCGTCCTTCAAAAGAGGCGCGTACTTGCGGATCTCCGCGTCGACCCCCGTCTTGCCGTCCACCCATTGAATGGTGCCGCGCACTTTGAGCCCGCTCGTATCGTGCGAAGAACGGCTCTCGGGAACGTAGGAGCATTTGAGCTCCACGACCTCGCCGTTTTCGTCCTGCACGACCTCGTCGCAATGAATGATATACGCGCCTTTGAGCCGCACGTACCCGTCGGGTTTCAAGCGCTGATACTTGGGCGGAGGATTGAGGGAGAAGTCCGCTTTGTCGATATAGACCGTATTCGAGAACGCCACCTCTCTCACGCCGAGCTCGGGTTTCAAGGGATGGATCGCCGCCTCTACCGTCTCTTCCCCTTCGTAGTTGGTGATGGTCACTTTCAAGGGCTCGAGTACCGCCATCGCACGCTCCGCATTCTCGTTGAGGTTGTCGCGAATGCAGGCTTCCAGATAGGAGAGCTGACACTCGGAATTTGCCTTGACGATGCCGATTTTCGTGCAGAAATCGAGGAGCGCTTCGGGGGGTACGCCGCGGTTGCGCAAGCCTGCCACCGTGGGCATACGGGGATCGTCCCAACCGTGCACGTGTCCCTCTTCCACCAGCTTTTTGAGGTAGCGCTTGGACATGACGGTGTTGGTCACCGCAAGGCGTGCAAACTCGATCTGACGGGGCTTGGGGGCAAAGCCGAGGTTGATGCCCACCCAGTCGTAGAGGGGTCTGTGATCCTCAAATTCGAGGGTACAAAGGGAATGCGTCACGCCCTGCAAGTAGTCGCAGATGGGGTGCGCGTAATCGTACATGGGATAGATGCACCAAGTATCCCCCGTTCTGTGATGGGTGGAACGCAAAATACGGTAGATGACGGGGTCGCGCATATTCATGTTGGGCGACGCCATGTCGATCTTGGCGCGAAGGCACTTGCTGCCGTCGGGGTATTTCCCCGCCTTCATCTCACGGAAGAGCTGCAAGTTCTCCTCTACGCTGCGGTTTCTGTACGGACTTTCCCGTCCGGGCTCCGTGAGCGTACCGCGCGTCGCGCTGATCTCCTCGGGGGAAAGGTCGCACACGAAAGCCTTGCCGTCCTGAATGAGCTTTTCCGCATACTCGTAGATGACGGGGAAGAAATCGGAAGCGTACACTTCCTTCGCCCATTTGTACCCCACCCATTCGATGTCCTTGCGAATGGCGTCGACAAATTCCGTCTTTTCCTTGGACGGGTTGGTATCGTCGAAGAAGAGGTTGCACTTGCCTTCGTACTTCTTCGCCGTGCCGAAGTTGACGAGCATACTCTTGATATGACCGATATGCAGATACCCGTTGGGTTCGGGCGGGAAACGGGTCTGAATGGCAGAGACTTTCCCGTTTTCGATATCGTCGTTGATAATCTGTTCAATAAAATTCGTTGCTTCAATCGTTTTCATAATATTCTCTCTTTATGCATGAATTTTTAATGATTTATTGTTGAAGTGGATTTTTTTTACACGCCGCCCTGTCCGAACCGCTAAAACGGCGCAGACGCAAGCTTGACGCAGTATTTCGACGTAGATTTTTTGTTTTACACGCCGCCCTGTCCGAACCGCTTAAACGGCGCAGACGCAAGCTTGACGCAGTATTTCGACTTGGGTTTCGCCTCGCCTGTTCTAACAGGTAAAACGAAGCAAGATACGAGAAAGACAAGGAGAACGCGGATTTCCCGCAGGGAGCGTACTTATGCGTACGTGACCAAGGGAAAACGCAAGTTCGACGCGGTATTTCGAAGTAGATTCTTCGTTTTAAGACAGCCCTACAATGGTGCCGTCCGATAATAAATCAATCTTCTCCGCCGCAGGGTGCGCCCCGAGCCCCGGCATCAACATGATCTTGCCGGCAATCGCGACGATAAAGCCTGCGCCGCCCTTCAAGACGACGTCGCGCACGGTGATCCGAAATCCCGTCGGTCTGCCCAAAAGCTCGGCGTTGTCCGAAAGCGAGTACTGCGTCTTGGCGATGATGACGGGCAAATTGCCGCAGCCCTTCGCCTCGATCATCTTGATTTTCTCCAACGCTTCATCCGAGAAGTCCACCCCGTCCGCACCGTAAATCTTCTGTGCGATATGGGTGATCTTTTCGCAAATTCCCTCTTCAAGCTCGTAAGGGAACTCCATCTTGGAAGGAATTTCACACGCCTTGACCACTTCTTCGGCAAGCTCCTTGCCCCCTTCGCCGCCCTTTAAGAACACGTCGGTGAACACGGCTACCGAGCCCGCTTTGCGCACTCGGTCGATGACGAGATCGGTCTCCGCCTGCGTGTCGGTGAAAAATCTGTTCATCGCCACCACGACGGGTTTTTTATAGACGTTTTTGATATTTTCGATATGTTTCAAGAGGTTGGGCATTCCCTTTTCAAGCGCGTCGAGGTTCTCCTCGGAAAGGGTCGCCTTGTCCGCGCCACCGTGGAGCTTGAGCGCCTTCACCGTCGCGACGATGACCACGCAATCGGGTTCGATGCCCGCCGCCCGGCACTTCGTGTCGAGGAATTTCTCCGCGCCGAGATCTGCGCCGAAGCCCGCCTCCGTCACCGCGTAATCGGCAAGACTCATCGCCGCGTACGTCGCCTGCACGCTGTTGCAGCCGTGCGCAATGTTGGCGAACGGCCCGCCGTGAATAATGGCAGGGGTATGTTCGAGGGTCTGCACGAGGTTGGGTTTCATCGCGTCCTTCAAAAGCACCGCCATCGACCCGACCGCGCCGGGAATATCTTTCGCGCGCACGTAGTCCCCGTCCGTATTCAGCCCGACGATGATATTGCCGAGCCGTTTTTTCAGATCGTCGATATCCGTCGCCAAGCAGAGCACCGCCATCACTTCGCTCGCCGCCGTGATGTCGAAGTGGTCCTCGCGTTCCACCCCTCTGCCCTTGCCGCCGATGGTCACGTTGATGAGCTCGCGCTCGTTCATGTCCATGCAACGGTGGAAGTAGATATTATTGATATCGATTTTGAGCTCGTTCCCACGGAAAATATGGTTATCCATGAGGGCGCAAAGCAGGTTGTTTGCCGCGGTGATCGCGTGCAGATCCCCCGTGAAATGGAGGTTGATCTCGGACATGGGTACGACCTGCGCGTAACCGCCGCCCGCCGCGCCGCCTTTGATGCCGAACACGGGACCCAAGGAGGGTTCCCGCAAAGCCAGACAGGCGCTCTTCCCGATTTTGGAAAGCCCGTCGGCGAGCCCGATGGAAACGGTGGTTTTTCCCTCCCCCGAAGAGGTGGGGTTGATCGCCGTCACCAAAATAAGCTTGGCGTTCCGTTTGGCGTCCTTGGGCAAAGAGATCTTCGCCTTGTACTTGCCGTACGGTTCGAGACTCTCTTCGCTCAAATGAAGTTGCTTGCCGATTTCTCTGATGTCGAGAAGCTCTGCACTCTCTGCAATTTCGATATCCGAAAGCATATTTTCTCTCCTTTTTTTGTCTATATTTTCTCACTATATATTACTGGTTCTAATATTATAGCATACTTTCCGACATTTTTCAAGAGAAAAGAGAATATTTCTTATAGATTTTTTTCAAAAAGTCAGGTATTTTTTCGAGCATTTTTTTGAAATATATGCTATAATAGAGCCATGGAAATTACGATTTTACAATTTATCGCGCAAATGCGCTCGGAACTCGCCACCATCGTGGCTTGCATTTTCTCCCTGTTCGGGGAATCGCTCTTCCTCGTCGCGCTGATCTGTCTGATCTACTGGGTCGTGGATAAAAAGCTCGGCGAACGACTGGTCTTCGTATCCTTCTCTTCCATGCCCGTCAACGGCGGCTTGAAGAGTCTGGTCGCCCGCCCCCGCCCGTACACGACGGGACTGGTTTCGAGAGTGGAAGTGGACAATCCCCTCATCTCCACGATGAGTTTGGATCCCTATGCCTCCTTCCCCAGCGGACATTCGCAAATGAGCGCGGGACTGTTCGTCTCCACCGCCTGCCATATCCGCAAAAAATGGGCGGCGATCCTGTTCGTCGTACTCACCGTCGGCGTGATGTGCTCCCGCCTGTACCTCGGCGTACATTACCCCACCGACGTGCTCGTCGGCGCAATACTGGGTACCTTGTTCGCCCTGTTTTGGGACTGGATGTACCGCAAACACGAGAGCAAAGTTTCTCTCGTCTTCGCGCTGTTCGCCCTTCTTTCCATAGGGCTTGCTTTCCTCTTCCCCGACGACAAGAGTCAAATCGAGCTTTGCGCCTGTGCAGTCGGCGCGGCGATCTGTATTCCCCTCGAGCATAAATTCGTCAAGTTCGAAAACGCAAAATCGGGCAAGGCGAGGCTGTTGCGCCTGCTCGTGGGATTCGTCTGCGTGGGCATCGTCTTCGGCGGGTTCTCCCTGCTCCCCTTCGAATTTTTGGAAGGTCTGGAATGGAAATTCGCCAAATATTTCCTCACGATTATGGCGGCAACCCTCGTGGCACCCGCTCTGTTCAAGAAATTGAAAATTTGATTTTATGAGAATTTTAGCGAAAAACGCCTTGCAAGTGTTTGACTTGCAAGGCGAAAACATTGTATAATACAGGAGAACGATAATTTATTTGAGAGGTTTTTGATTATGGCAGAAAAAAGAGCGGTAACCATGGATAAGCTCGTTTCCCTTTGTAAAAACAGAGGCTTCATTTTCCCCGGCAGCGAAATTTACGGCGGTCTTGCGAACACGTGGGATTTCGGCCCTTTGGGCGTGGAGCTCAAAAATAACGTGAAAAAAGCTTGGTGGAAAAAGTTCGTGCAGGAAAATCCCCACAACACGGGGTTGGATTGCGCGATTCTCATGAACCCCAGAACGTGGCAGGCGTCCGGGCACCTCGGCGGGTTCTCCGACCCTCTCATGGACTGCAAGAGCTGTAAGGCTCGCCATAGAGCGGACAACCTCGTAGAGGCGTACGCCGCGAAAAAGGGTTTGGATATCAAAGTGGAAAGCATGGACAACGACGCGTTGGAGGCGTTCATCGCCGAGCATAAGATTGCTTGCCCCGTCTGCGGTAAGTCCGATTTCACCCCCATTCGTAAGTTCAATTTGATGTTCAAGACCTTCCAGGGCGTCACCGAGGATTCCGTCAACACGGTATACCTTCGTCCCGAAACGGCGCAGGGCATCTTCGTCAACTTCGAAAACGTACAGCGTTCCACCCGTATGCGCGTGCCTTTCGGGATCGGGCAGATCGGCAAATCCTTCCGCAACGAAATCACCCCGGGCAACTTCATTTTCCGTGTGCGCGAATTCGAACAGATGGAACTTGAATTCTTCTGCAAACCCGGCACCGACCTCGAATGGTTCGCATACTGGAAAGATTTTTGCAGAGACTGGCTCCTTTCCCTCGGCATGAAGGAAGAAAACCTGCACCTGCGCGACCACTCCCCCGAAGAGCTTTGCTTCTACTCCAAAGCAACGACGGACTTCGAATACAACTTCGCGTTCGGTTGGGGGGAACTTTGGGGCATCGCGGACAGAACGGATTACGACTTGAACCAGCACTCCAAGGAATGCGGCAAACCCATCAACTACCTCGACCCCGTCACCAACGAGAGATACGTGCCCTACGTCATCGAACCTTCCCTCGGCGTGGAGCGCGTCGTGCTCGCCTTCCTTACCGACGCTTACGATGAAGAAGTGGTCAATGCGGAAAAGAACGACGTACGTACGGTGCTCCGTTTGCACCCCTTCCTTGCTCCCTACAAATGCGCGGTACTTCCCCTTCAAAAGAACCTTTGCGAAAAGGCAGACGAAGTGTATGCGCTCATGCGCAAACATTTCTCCACCACCTACGACGTGACGGGCTCCATCGGAAAACGTTACCGCCGTCAGGACGAGATCGGGACTCCCTTCTGCGTCACGGTGGACTTCGACACCGCCGAAAAGGGCGTCGTGACCATTCGCGAACGCGACTCCATGGAACAGGTATTCGGTCTCACCGTGGAAGAAGCAATCAAATACATCGAAGAAAGAATCGACTTCTAAACCATAAAATCACCGCCGCCGTTCTTCAAAAAGAACGGCGGTATTTTTTAACTCAACGCATACCTGCCCCCGTCGAAATAGGAAAAACCCGAAGTTTTTGCGACTCTTGCGGAAAGAAAAACTCGGTTTTATATAGCTATTAAGATTCCCGACAGAAAAGGAACAACGTTTGCAAAAGCAGTAATCGCTGCATTATCCCAACTACCGAAAGGGGCAGTAAAAACGATCACTTGCGACAGAGGTTCAGAGTTTGCAA
>JAGAJI010000062.1 GCA_017626135.1 Clostridia bacterium
CTCAGTTTCTGGCGGATTCCAAAGGCAGAGCCTTTGGCGGTGTGGCAGAGCCACCGCGACGCAGTCGCGCAACGGATCCACATAAAGCAACCGAAGGTTGCGCCACTAACCGCGGAGCGGTTTCATCGCTCGAAGAGCGAAATAGCAGACCCACAAAAGCAAAACGCAGTTTTGCGCTACGTTGATAGTACCGCACGCCCATACCTCATGAGTTCTAACTTAAAGAACGGACGGCAAAGTAGTAAGATCGGGCAGCGGAGCCACTCCGCCGCTCGAAAAGCGAGAGAGCGAACCCAACCATTATTCATTATCACAAGATTGAAAATCACCACTCAAAATTTAGGAGATTACCATGGCTAAAAAAGAAACCAGTCCCGAATTGACGGAGGAGTTCAAGAAGACGCTCCAAATGACGAAAATGCTCGACATCGAAGTGGACGACGAGCTCAAACGCTCGTTCATCGCCTACGCGATGGCGGTCAATAAATCCCGCGCCATTCCCGACGTGCGCGACGGCTTGAAGCCCGTGCACAGAAGAATTCTGTACTCCATGCACGAAATGGGGCTGTATAACGATAAAGCGACGAGAAAGTGCGCACGTATCGTCGGCGACTGTATGGGTAAATATCACCCCCACGGCGACAGATCGGTATACGACGCCCTCGTGCGCCTCGCGCAGGACTTCACCATCAACTTCCCCCTCGTATACGGTCACGGGAACTTCGGCTCCGTGGACGGCGACTCTGCCGCCGCTATGCGTTATACCGAGGCAAAGCTTTCCAAGCTCGCGGCGGAAATGCTCCGCGACCTCGATAAGGAAACGGTGGATTTCATTCCCAACTTCGACGGCAGCGAGGAAGAACCCGTCGTCCTCCCGGCAAGATATCCCAACTTGCTCGTCAACGGCGCGGACGGGATCGCCGTAGGTATGGCGACCAACATTCCGCCCCACAACCTCGCGGAAGTTATCGACGGCACGATCGCCATGATCGACAACCCCGAAATTACGGTGGACGAGCTCATGGAATATATCCCCGCGCCCGATTTCCCGACGGGGGGCGTGATCATGGGCAGAAGCGGCATTAAACGCGCGTACAGGACGGGTCAGGGCAACCTTATCATTCGTTCCAAGTGCGAGATCGAAGAGCACGGCTCGGGCGCGAACGTGCGTTCCCGCATCGTCGTGACCGAAATTCCCTATCAGGTCAACAAGGCGCAACTCATCAAGACGATTGCGGACATGGTCAACGACAAGCGTATCGAAGGCATTTCCGATATCCGCGACGAATCGGGCAGAGAGGGTATGCGTATCGTCATCGAGTGCAAGAAGGACGCCAACGCGCAGGTGGTTTTGAACACCCTCTATAAAAAGACGAAATTGCAGATTTCCGACGGCATTATCTTGCTCGCGCTCGTGGAAAACGGCACGGAGCCAAAGACTCTCAACCTTCGCGAAATTTTGTATCACTACCTCGAACATCAGAAGGACGTCATCGTCAGACGCACGAGATACGATCTGAACAAGACGGAGGAAAAGGCGCACATTCTCGCAGGTTTGGTGCTTGCGCTCGCCAACGTGGACGAAGTCATTCGCATCATCAAGGCTTCCGCGGACAGAAACGAGGCGGTGGTGGGCTTGACCTCTGCGTTTGAACTCGACGAGAAACAGGCGATCGCGATTCTCGAAATGAGATTGCAAAGACTCACTTCCCTCGAAGTGGAGAAACTCAAAGCCGAACTCGAACAGCTCCGCGAAACGATTGCCGACCTCAAAGATATCCTCGCCAACGAGTATCGCGTGATGGATATCATTCGCGCCGACCTCGTCGCCATCAAGGAAAAATATCCTTCCCCCAGAAAGACGGAAATTTCCGTGGATTACGGCAGTATCGAAGACGAAGACCTCATCGACAGAGAGGACGTCGTCATCACCATCACCCACGGCGGCTATATCAAGCGCTTGCCCGTCGACGAATACAAGGCGCAGGGCAGAGGGGGCAGAGGTATCACGGGACACAGACCCAAGGACGAAGACTTCGTGGATAAGATGTTCGTCTGCTGTACCCACGATCCCATCTTGCTCTTCTCCTCGAAGGGGAAGGTGTACTCCATTAAGGGGTATGAAATTCCCGAAGCCAACCGCACGGCGCGCGGCAGAGCGGTGGTCAACATCGTACAGCTCGAGCAGGACGAAAAGATCGAGGCGGTGCTTCCCGTCCTTGCGGACGGCACGGGCTACCTCGTCATGGCGACCGAGAAGGGCTTGATTAAGAAGACGCACACCGACGAATTCAAGCGCATTGCAAGAAACGGCAAAATCGCCATCAAGTTGCAGGAGAACGACCGCCTGATCGGCGTGCGTTTCACGACGGGCGAAAACGAGATCCTCATCGCCTCCCGCGGCGGGAAATGTATCCGTTTCTCCGAGGCGGACGTACGTCCCACGGGCAGAGGCACGCAGGGCGTCAAGGCGATCACCCTTGCCAAGGACGACATCGTCGTGGATATGCTCGTCATCGATCCGACGAGAGATTTGTTCACCCTCACCTCCCTCGGCTACGGCAAGCGTTCCAAGGTGGAGGACTACCGTTTGCAGAGCCGTGGCGGTAAGGGAATCAAGGCGGGTACCTTCAACGAGAAGACGGGGTACCTCGTCAACCTCAAAGACGTGACGGACGAGGACGATATCATGATCATCACGACGGGCGGCACGATTATCCGTATGCACGCGGATTCCATCAGTTGTATCGGCAGAAGCACGCGCGGCGTTCGCGTCATGAACGTCAAGGACAGCGAAGTGGCGACCGTCGATATCACCGAACGGGACGACGAGGCGGAAGTGGAAGCTCCCGAAGAGACGGCGGCGGATTTGAGCCCCGAAGAGTTGGCAGGGGATAACGAACCCGAGGAGATCGAAGAAACGGTCGTTTTGGACGACGAAGAAACGGACGAAGAAGTCGTCGAAGAGGACGCAGACGAAACGCCTGACGAAGAGTAAACGACCTACCCAGGTATGAGATGAACGATAAAAACGCGCGTTCCGCAAGAGAGCGGAACGCGCGTTTGTTTTGAGAATTTTCCAAAAGAATCAGTCCTCTGCCGGGTTGATCAGGTCGAACGCCTTGATGAGGAAGGCGGACACGGGGAACGCGGCTTGTAGGATAATGATGAGGAGCAGAATTTGCGGGAAGGTGAACTCCACCGCCGTCCAGTTGTTGAACGTGATATTGCCCAGGAAGGGGATACACAGCACGAATATGCACATCGTCATGGCCACGGCAACCAAGGAAAACCGTAGGATATTGAGAGGTTGACAGATCCGATACAACATGATGATGCCCGCAAAGGTGAGCACGATCATCAGGAGCGCTTGATATTCCAAAGTGACCGCACCGTCTGCGACCAGTCCGAAGGACTCGGCGAGAGAGGTGTAGCGCAGAATATGCAAGGTCAGGATCCCCATGGCGATCGTGATCGACCCCGGCAACGCACGACTCAATACGTAGGGAATAAACTTGCCCTTGACGCGGTTGGTGTTGGGTTGCAAGGAGAGGACGAAGGAGGGGAGCGCGCTGATCAGGAATTCGTACATCAGCATATTGTTCGTCGTGAAGAAGTATTCGCTCTTCAAGAAAATACAAACCACGGCGAGAATGAGGATCAGCATGGTTTTCATGAGATAGAGGGCGGCGGAATTCTTCACGTTGTTGATGACCCGTCTGCCCTCGTTCACGACGTGGGGCATGGAGCCGAAATTGTTGTCCTGTAAGACGAGGTTGGCGATGTTGCGCGCCGCCTCGCTCCCCGAAGCCACGGATACGGCGCAGTCCGCCTCTTTCATGGCGAGGATATCGTTGACGCCGTCCCCCGTCATGGCGACGGTGTTGCCCGCCTTCTTGATCGAGCGGATCAAAATCGCCTTCTGTTCGGGCGTGACCCGTCCGAATACCGTGTATTCGTTGGCGGCGTTTTCCACTTCGAGATCGGAAAGCCCTTCCAAGGAGAGGTACCTTGCGGCGTTTTTGATGCCAGCACGGCGCGCCACTTCGGATACGGTCAGGGGATTGTCCCCCGAAATGACCTTGACGGCGACGTCGTTTTCTTTGAACCATTTGATGGTCTCGATCGCGTCGGGACGAATGTTGTCGGAGAGGGTGATGAGGGCGATAGGGCGGAGCGCCGTCGGCACTTTATCCGCCTGAATCTGTGCGGAGCTATGCGCCACCATCAACACGCGGAGCCCCATCTGCGCGTATTGTTTGATGATCTTGTCGATACGGCTCGGGACGGGGTGCATGACGAATTCGGGCGCGCCCATGACGTAGGTTCCCACCTCTTCGAAGGTGACGGCGGAGAGCTTTCTCGCCGACGAGAAGGGGAGCGTAGCGAGGGGTTGCAGAGCAGAAGAATGCCCGAACCGCTCGTAGAGGGCGATCGACGTTTGGTTGTTGTCGCTGAGCGACGCGAGCATGGAGCCCAAGATATCGTCGATGGTATACTCGCCCGTGCTGTTGAGCAGGATACAGTCGCTCACCTTCATTCTGCCGTCGGTGATGGTCCCCGTCTTATCCAGACAGAGTACGTTGACTCGCGCGAGCATTTCAAGCGAATAGATGTCCTGCACGAGGGTGTTGTATTTGGAGAGCTTGATGATCCCCGTCGACAGCGCCACGGTGGTGAGCAGGAGCAAGCCCGAAGGGATCATGCCGATGACGACGGATGCCGTCTTTTGAATGGTGGTGCTCAGGTCGGGGTCGCCGTTGAAAAGATGTACCCAGAACCCACCCGTGTTTTCGAGGTTTTCCCAAGAGCCGATCGCGCGATAGTTGGTGAAGAACATCAGAATGGCGATCGGAATGATCAGAAGGGCGATGACTTGGATAAACGCGCTGATGGAATTCATGATTTCCGAGTTGGGGCGTTTGTAGGTCTTCGCCTTGGACGTGAGGTGACTCACGTACGTATCTTCCCCAATCTTATCCACGCGCGCGGCGATGCGGCCGCTGGAAATAAAGGAACCGGCGTAGAGCTGTTCTCCCACCTCCTTTTTGATGGGGACGGATTCCCCCGTCAAAAGGGACTCGTTGAGCTCCACCATGCCGTCGACGGCGATACAGTCGGCAGGGACCTGTTGCCCTGCGGACAGAATGACGATATCGTCCACGACGATCTGGTTGGTGGGAATCTCCGTCTTGTTGCCGTCGCGCACGACCAAAGCCATGGGCGAGGAGAGAATGGACAGTTTATCCAGCTTGCGTTTTGCGCGGATCTCCAACACGATGCCGACGATGATATTGAGGGCGAAGATGGCGACGAACAGATATTGCGACAGGGGCGCCCGTGCAAGCAACAGCGCGGCTGCGGCGAGGGCGCAGATGAGGTTGAACCCCGTGCAGATATTATCCAAAAAGATTTTCGCGTACGATTTGGAATACTTCTTTCCCGATTTATTGACGAGCCCTTGTTCGATTCTCTCTTCCACCTGTTTGCTCGTCAGACCTTCTTCCGCGAGAGGCGCGTACCGTTGTACGTTCTCGGCGAGCTGACTCGGCGTTTTCTTCCGTTTTTTCAGCTTTGACAAAAGGGAGGGGGAAGTGCCCTGATCCTTTTTCTCTTCGGGCGTCTGTTCCGAAGCGATATTTTTTTTATCCATAAAAACTCCTTGCGAAGGATGTAGTGTATCTATTATAACACAGCGTGTGGAAAAATACAAGTTTTTTGCGGATTTTTTCAGGAAAATCCGATTACTTGTTTGGATTTAATTGCATTTAAGAAAGAAAAGTTGTATAATGGAAAGCAGTAAAGTTCTTCTTTACTTTTGCATTTTGAAAAACGTAAGGTAATACAGAGGTAAAACCATGATTGATATCAATCTTATTCGTACCAACCCCGAACTCGTCAAAGAGAATATCCGTAAGAAATTCCAAGACCACAAGCTCCCCCTCGTGGACAGGGCTTTGGAACTGGACGCAAAGCGCCGCGCGCTCATCGCCGAAGGCGACGCCCTTCGCTCTGCAAGAAACACCCTCTCCAAACAGGTGGGAATGCTGATGAAGGCAGGGAATAAAGAGGAGGCGGAAAAGGTCAAGGCGCAGGTAAAGGCGGATGCGGACAGACTGCTCGCCATTGAAGCGGAAAGCGCGGACGTGGAAGCGGAGCTCAAAAAGACGATGATGACCATTCCCAACATCATAGCGGACGACGTGCCCATCGGCAAGGACGACAGCGAAAACGTGGAATTGCAGCGTTTCGGCGAACCCGTCGTGCCCGATTTTGAAGTGCCCTATCATCTCGATATTTTGGAAAATCTCGACGGCATCGACGTCGATTCCGCACGCCGTACTTCCGGGCAGGGGTTCTATTACCTCACGGGCGATATCGCTCGTCTCCATTCCGCCGTGCTCACCTACGCGCGTGATTTCATGATCGACAAGGGATTTACCTACGTCATTCCCCCGTACATGATCCACGGCGACGTCGTTTCGGGCGTCATGAGCTTTGACGAAATGGAAAACATGATGTATAAAATCGAAGGAGAGGACCTCTACCTTATCGGTACGAGCGAACACTCCATGATCGGCCGTTTCATGGGTCAGATCATCGACGGCAAGAAACTCCCCCTCACGATGACGAGTTACTCCCCTTGTTTTAGAAAGGAAAAGGGCGCGCACGGCATCGAAGAGCGCGGTATCTACCGTATCCACCAGTTCGAAAAGCAGGAAATGATCGTCATCTGCCGTCCCGAAGAGAGTGCGGAGTGGTACGAAAAGCTTTGGCAGTACACCGTGGAACTCTTCCGTTCGATGGAAATTCCCGTCAGGCAGCTCGGCTGCTGCTCGGGGGATTTGGCGGATCTCAAAACCAAGTCTTGCGACGTGGAGGCGTGGAGCCCCCGTCAAAAGAAATACTTTGAAGTGGGTTCCTGTTCGAACTTGACGGACGCACAGGCAAGACGGCTTGGCATTCGTTATAAGGACGAAGACGGCAAGACCAAACTTGCCCACACGTTGAACAACACCGTCGTCGCGCCTCCCCGTATGTTGATTGCCTTCATCGAAAATCATTTGCAGGCGGACGGCAGCGTGCGGATCCCTGCGGTATTGCAACCCTACATGGGCGGCAAGACTTCCATTCAACCTAAAAAGGACTAAAAAAGCGAAAAGGACATACCATGTCTGCGTTGAGGAACAGTTTTTGCTGTTCCTCATATTGTCTAACCGCTGTGCGAGACAAAAAATTCGTCTTAAAATACAGCTGTCGCCAAGGAGATCGAGCATGAAATTTTCTTCCTTTTTGCACTTTGCGGCGTTTGGGGTCAAGACCATTCTTTTTCGTGGCAAAAAACCTATTCTCGGCACCGTGATCATCACGGACAAGTGCAACTTAAAATGCAAACATTGCTCCGTCAATAATATCACCGCGATCATGCACCCGTACGAGAAGGTGAAAGGGGAGATGGAACAACTCTATCAAATGGGCGTTCGCATTCTCTTTTTCTGCGGCGGAGAGACTTTTTTATGGCGGGACGGCGACAAGACCTTGCGCGATCTGGTGATCGAAGCCAAGCGCATGGGCTTTTTGATCGTCAACACCGTCACCAACGGAACCTTCCCCTTGGACTTGCCCGAAGCGGACTTGATCCTTTTGAGCGTGGACGGGAATCGGGAGAAACACAACCTCATTCGCGGCGACACCTACGACAAGATTATGGAAAACGTCAAAAACGCGACGTCGGACAATATCTGTTTCTACATGGCGATCAATCAGCTCAACAAAGAGACGGTGCGCGACGTGTGTATCGCGGCGCGTGATACCAAAAACGTGCGCGCGGTGTCCTTCAACTTCCATACGCCCTATCCCGATACGAGAGAGCTCGCCCTCACCAAAGAGGATAAGGCGGCTTGCTGCGAAGTCATCAAGCAGATGATGAAAGAGGGCGCGCCCGTGTTCAACTTGAAGAGCGCCTTTCCCTACCTCATTGAGAACAAATTCCCCACGCCCTGCCATCAATGCGTCGTCATCGAGGACGGCAAGGTCAGCGTCTGCGGTCGTTGCATCGACGTACCCGGGCTCTGCGAGGAGTGCGGCTACTTCTTCGTCGCCGAATACACCCTTCTTTTCAGAGGGAATCTCAAAGTCGTTTTCGAGATGCTCTTTACCTACTTAAAATACGTGTAAGGGGGTACCATGTCCGTGATGAAGTTACTTTCCAAGCTCGCGCGTATGTGGTTGACCCGTACGACGAAACCCTTCACCTTCCACAACGACTACGACGAGCACCTGCGCTTTTTGGAGTGTTCCAACCTGGGACTCTACGTACATATTCCCTTCTGCAAAAAGATTTGCAACTTCTGCCCCTATTGCAAGACCGCCTACCAAGAGGACTTGGCGAACGCCTATTTGGACGCGCTGCTGCAAGAAATTGAACTCGTGGGAGAACGCGAGCTCGGGCAGACGGGGGAGAAAAAACAGGTGACGAGTCTGTATTTCGGCGGCGGGACGCCTGCGCTCATGGCGGAGCGCTTGGGAGAAATTATTGCGGCTTTGCAAAAATATTTCGTGATCACCGAGGGCATCGGCGTGGAATTGCACCCCGACAACGTAACGAAGGAAACGCTCACGATCCTCAAAGCAGCAGGGGTGACGAAAATCAGTATCGGCGTACAGTCCTTTCAGGAAAAGTACCAAAGCATTTTGGGCAGAAAGCCCGTGGAGATTGAAAAAATGTCGGCGGTGTTAAGGGAAGTGCCCTTCGAAACGGTGTCGATGGACTTCATTTTCGCGTTGCCCGAACAGACTTTCGAGGACTTGAAGGCGGATATCGACCTCGCCTTTCAAAACGGTGCCAACCATATCGCCATCTATCCCTTCATCGATTTCACCTTCACGAAGAGTGCGGTGCCCGTCATGCCCAACCGCCAAAAACGCAAGCTGTTGGATAAGATTACCAAATACTGCTTGGAGCAAGGGTATATACGCAGCTCTATCTGGACCTTTTCAAGCGAGAGCCACGTCGGCTATTCCTCGATGACGCGGGACAATTTTTTAGGGTTCGGCTGTTCGGCGACCTCCCTTTTGAAGGATCAGTTCAAAATCAACACCTTCTCGGTGCAGGAATATATCAAGCGCGTCGAGGCGCAAAAGCTGCCCACGTCGCTCACCATTCGTTTTACCAAATGGCAACGCATGATTTACTATCTTTTCTGGACGGCGTACAGCACGAAGGTGGAGGAAGAGGACTTCGAGAAGTTCTTCGGCGTGCCCTTGAAAAAGGCGTACGGCTTCGAGCTGTTCGTGGCTCGGATGTGCGGTTTTGTCAAAAAGGAAGGGGGCAAGTACGAGATGACGCTCCGCGGCGCCTTCTATTATCATTATTTTGAAAACTATTATACGCTTGCGTATATCGATAAAATGTGGGGAATCATGCGCAAGGAAGCGTTCCCCGAAAGGATTGTTTTATAAAACGTGAAGTATCTATTTTTCGACATCGAGTGTTCGGTGGTATCCAAAAAGGCGGCGAAAATCTGCGCGTTCGGGTATTGCCTGACCGATGAAAAATTTCATATTTTGGAGAAAGAGGACTTGCTCATCAATCCCCAAGGCGGCTTTCATCTGACCGATAGAAAGGGGACGCAGGGACTCGTTTTGCCTTACGAATACGACCGTTTCAAGAGCTACCCCACCTTCCTCGAATACAAGGATAAGATCTACGGCTTGTTGCAGGATGAGGACACCCTCGTGGCGGGGCACGCAACGATGAACGACGTCAAATATCTCAATTTAGAGAGCAAGCGTTTTCAGCTCCCTTCTTTTGCGTTTGACTTCACCGACACGCAGTTTTTGTACATGAACCGCATCGGGGAGTTCTCCCGTCAGTTCGGGCTCGGGGCGATTGCCGAGGAGCTCGGCGTGGACTTCGTGGCGCACCGCGCCGTGGACGATGCGTACGCGACGATGAGAGTTGCCGAGGCGATCTGCAAGGCGGAAGGGGTGGAGACGCTGCCCGCGTTGATCGAAAAGTACCAAATCACCTTGGGTCGGATCGAAAATTACGAAATTTCCCCGACGACTTCGGTGGCGCTCAGCGCCTACCGCGAAGAGCAGGAACGCCACAAAGAGGAACGGGAAAAAGCCAAGACGGAATTTTACCGTTTCGTGGACAGGGAAAAGCGCAAACGCGCGAAGGACGGAATACTCAAAAATAAGTTGGTGTGTTTTTCCCACCCATTGGAGCTCGAGCTCGCTCTGTCCAAAAACTTGGTTAGTTCCACCTTCGCCGAGGGGGGTATCTTCACTTCCCGCGCCGAGGAGTGTGACTACTATATCTGTTTCGAAGAGGAGAGCGGCGCGAGAATAAAGTCGGTGAAAAAGGGCAGGATCTTGACCGTGGACGAGTTTAAGACTTGTTTGGGGCTATAGATAGGACGGTAAGTATATGCAATTACCTGAAAAATTTATTTTGAATATGCAAAAACAGCTTCCCGAAAACGAATGGGAGGCGTTTTTTGCCGTGTATGAAAATCCTCCCTACAAGGGGGTGCGATTGAACCCGTTGAAGGGTACCATGTCTGCGTTGAAAGCCCTTTTGCCCTTTCTCGGCAGGCCCGTGGAATGGGAGGAAAACGGATTCTATACCGAGGCGGAAAAGGTGGGGAGTTCCCCCTTCCACGCCGCGGGATTGTTCTATTCCCAGGAGCCTTCCGCCATGTGCGCCGCCCCTCTTTTGGACGTACAGCCGGGGGAGAGGGTGCTTGATCTTTGTTCCGCACCCGGGGGGAAGGGCACGCAGCTCGCCTGCCGTATGCAGGGCGAGGGACTTATCGTTTTGAATGAGCCCGTTTTAGCGCGCGCAAAAATTCTGTCGCAGAACGTCGAGCGTATGGGCATAAAAAATGCCGTCGTGACGAGTGAGCTCCCTGAAAACTTATCGACGAAATTCGCGGGATATTTTGATAAAATTCTCGTGGACGCCCCCTGTTCGGGGGAAGGTATGTTCCGCAAGAATGCGGAGGAGGCGCTTGGAGAGTGGAGCGAGGAGAACGTGGCGCTCTGTACCGAACGGCAAAAACGCATTTTGAACGAGGCGACGAAAATGCTCCGCGAGGGCGGGCGGCTCGTGTACTCCACTTGTACCTTCGCGCCAAGCGAAGACGAGGGGCAGGTATGCGATTACCTGCATGCGCACCCCGAAATGCGGCTCGTCAAGCAGGAGAAATTGTATCCACACAAGGTGGAGGGGGAAGGACATTTTGCCGCTCTGCTTGAAAAGGTGCAAAAGACGGGGGAATGGGATACGAGGCTCAAGGAGATGAAGCCATGGTGTTCGCGCGAGAGCGAAAGGGCGTATCGGGAGTTTGAAAAATCGTTCTTTCATCAGAAGTTTGCCCACCGCCTGTACGAGGCGAACGGCATTTTGTACGAACTTCCCGAAGGGGCGTTCGACTGGAAGGGGATACAGGTGCTCCGTGTAGGGATACGGCTCGGCGAAGTGAAAAACGGTCGGTTCGAGCCTTCCCATTCCTTGGCGCTGTGCGTGAAAAAGGAGGAATGTAAAAACGCGTTGGATTTGTCCGAGACGGACGCGCGGCTGGAAAAATACCTGCGTGGAGAGACGGTAGAGGACGGAGAGATCGCCAACGGTTGGTGCGTTGTTTGCGTCCACGGGTACCCCTTAGGGCTTGGGAAAGCCGTCAATGGCACCGTGAAAAACCATTATCCGAAAGGACTTAGAAAAAATTAAGGAAAACCCCCGACGGGCTTTTAACAAGCCCGTCGGGGGTTATGATAAACGATCGTTTTCAAAGGAATAGAAACGAGTCTACAAAAAACCTCGACTGCAAAGTTTACAGTCGAGGTTTCTTAACTCAAACGTGATTATTTGTTTTTCTTAACAACGTTGACGCGCGCGTTCGCCGCTTTCTTTTTTCTTACGACTTTGAGGATTCTCTGCGTCGCAATGCCGCCGATGGCTACGAGGAGCGCCGCCGCAACGGAGATGGAGCTGATCAACATGAAGATATTCATGCCGTCTTCGTCCGTGTCTTCGTCCGTATCGTCGTCCGTGTCGTTGTCCGTGTCTGCGCTTGCGGGAGTGATCGTGACGTCTTTCAAAGAGTAGTCCACGAATATGGTGTAGTTGCCGTCCTTCTCGTAGAGCATATACGCGATCGCCTCTTCATAGCTCGAAGCCGTAAAGCTGTCCTTGTAGAGGTTGCCCACTTTATCAACGTCCTTCGCTTCTTCGTATCTGACGTGTCTGTCGGTGTCGTAGTAGGAGAATACGCTTTCGAACTTGTTATCGTCGGTAACGTCGTCCTTGTATTCATCCATGAGTTTGGAGTAGTTGTCGGAAGCCGTGCCGGGATTGTTGGCGTCGAAGAGCACGTAGGAGTTTGCCGCGTTCTTTACGTTGCCGTCTCTCGTACCGCTCCACACTTCGAGGCGATAGTTCTTCGCCGCGTTGCCTTTCTTGATATAGAAGGTAACCGTCTTCCATTCGCCGTTCGTATCGATGTTTTCAATCATGAGGTCTGCGCTGTTGCCGCCTTCGTAGCGATGCGCAAGTTCCGTCACCTCTTTCAGATCTTTCACTTCAACCGTATGCGCTGCATCGGCGTAGTATTTCCCGTTCGCAGCATAGTAAACGATGCGATTCCAGTCTTTGTCCATATAGGAATGGGTTGCGCTGTTTTCCGCCGCAATCAGGTTGCCGTCGCCGTCCTTGCCGTAAGCGGAAAGGTTTGCGTAGTTGCCGGGATAAGCGTCTTTGTTCGCCCATTTGCCGTCCGCTTTGTACAAGCCCGTCTTCTTGTCAAGTCTGAACGCAACTTTGCTGTCCTTTTCATCGGGATCGCCCGTGAGGATATTGCCGTTGTCGTCGTACCAGTAAACGAGGTTGTCGGAAACGGAGAGCATGGATTGACGGGTTGCGTCGTCCATGTCTACGAGGTAGACGGAAGCTTTTGCACCCGGCGTTGTCTTTACACGTACGGACACGAGGGTGTAGGACGAAGAAATGGTGGTGGAAGTACCGATATAGCCGTAAGCGTTGGTACCGTCGTTCATGATGAA
>JAGAJI010000063.1 GCA_017626135.1 Clostridia bacterium
ATTGAACAACTACACGAATATATTTACTACTACAACAACGAGAGAATCTCTCATAAACTAAAAGGAATGAGTCCTGTACAATACAGAACTCATTCACAAATTTAATATTTTTTTGTCTAAACTTTGGGGTTCACTTCATTTGCCTTGCGAGGCGGTTCGTTTTATAGAGGTTAACCTACGATCAAGTTGACGAGTCTGCCTTTGACGATAATGCACTTTTTCACCGTCTTGCCTGCAATCGCTTCGGCAACGTCGGGGTAGGCGCATACGGTCGATTGAATATCTTCGTCCGAAAGTCCTTCGGGGATCATCAGCTTCGCTTTCATCTTGCTGTTGACCTGAATGGCGTATTCCACCTCGTCTTTGACGAGCGCACTCTCGTCCACGGCGGGATAGCTTTCTTCAAAGACGGAGCTCTTATGCCCGATCACTTCCCAAAGCTCTTCCGCAAAGTGGGGGGTGAAGGGAGCGATCATCAACACGAGGTCTTGCAAACATTCCTTATAGAACGCCACGTTCTTGTCCTTGACTTCGTTGTCGTATTTCTGCAACGCGTTGACGTATTCCATCAAACGTGCCACGGAAGTATTGAAGGAGAAGTCTTCCACGTCGCGCGTGATATTCTTGATGGCGTAATGCTTTGCGTAGTTCAAATTCTTTTCCGCAGCGGTCATATCGTTGCGCCCGCCCGTAAGTTCCAGAGATTTTCTCACCAAACGTTCGATACGGTCGGCAAACTTCGCCACCGACTTGATGCCGTCGTCGCTCCACGGGCCACCCTCGGTATAGCTGAATCCGAACATGAGATAGAGACGGAACATATCCGAGCCGTACTCTTCGATATAGGTGTCGGGGGAGACGACGTTGCCGTGGGATTTGGACATACGGTTGCCGTCGGGGCCCAAGATAATGCCCTGATGCACGAGGCGTTTGAAGGGTTCGCTGAAATCGATATAGCCCATATCGCGGAGCGCTTTCGTGATGAAACGCGCGTAGAGCAGGTGCATACAAGCGTGTTCCGCACCGCCTACGTAGACGTCGACGGGAAGCATCTTGTTCGCCGTTTCCGTGGAGAATGCCTGCTTGTCGTTGTGCGCGTCGGGATAGCGGAGATAATACCAGCTCGAACATACGAAGGTGTCGAGGGTGTCGGGGTCTCTCTGCGCCTTGCCGCCGCATTGAGGACAACGGCAGTTCATGAACCCTTCGTGGCTCGCCAAAGGCGATTTGCCCGTAGGGCGGAATTCCACGTCGTAGGGAAGTTTGACGGGCAAGTCTTTTTCGGGAACGGGTACGGCGCCGCACTTTTCACAATGAATCATGGGAATGGGCGCGCCCCAGTAACGCTGACGGGATACCGACCAGTCGCGCAGTCTGTAATTGATTTTCTTGCCGCCCTTGCCGATTTTGGAAAGGTGTGCCGCGATCGCGTCGCGCGCCTCTTCGCCGTACAAGCCGTCGAAGTCGCCGCTGTTGACGAGAATCCCGTCCTCGCAGTAGGGAAGTACCGTTTCCGAACCCCGCTTTTGAATGACTTGGGTGACGGGAAGACCGTATTTGGTCGCGAACGCGTAGTCGCGTTCGTCGTGCGCCGCTACCGCCATGACCGCGCCCGTACCGTAGGAGAAAAGCACGTAATCGGCAAGGTAAACGGGGAGCTGTTTGCCCGTCAGAGGGTGGGTCGCGTAAGCGCCCGTAAACACGCCCGTCTTTTCACGGGTGGTGGAGAGACGGTCGATATCATTCGCCTCCGCCGCGTAACGCACGTAGGCGTCGATGGCGTCCGCGCGCTCGGGGTGTGCGGCTTTGAGCTTTTCCGTCAAGGGGTGCTCGGGTGCAAGCACGACGTAGTTGACGCCGAACACGGTGTCGGGACGGGTGGTGAATACGGTGATATCGTCCCCCGTTTCACACTCGAAGTGAATCTCGCAGCCCGTCGATTTGCCGATCCAGTTTTTCTGCATGAGCTTGGTCTTTTCGGGCCAGTTGAGTCCGTCGAGATCCTGCAAAAGCTCTTCGGCGTAATCGGTGATACGCAGGAACCATTGCGTCATGTCCTTGCGGAGCACGACGGAGTCGCAGCGTTCGCACTTGCCGTCTTTTACCTGCTCGTTGGCAAGGACGGTTTCGCAGGAAGGACACCAGTTGACGAGGGCGTTCTTGCGGTAAGCAAGTCCCTTTTTGTAGAGCTGCAAGAACAGCCATTGCGTCCATTTATAGTAATCTTCTTCGCAGGTTTTGATTTCTGCCGACCAGTCGAACATGGCGCCCATCGCTTTGAGCTGCTGCTCCATGGTGGCGATATTCTTTTCCGTGGAATCCTTGGGGTGGATCCCCGTCTTGATCGCGTAGTTTTCCGCAGGGAGCCCGAACGCGTCGAAACCCATGGGCTGGAAGACTTCGTAGCCCTGCATTTTCTTGAATCTTGCGTACGTATCGGTGGGGCCGTAATTATACCAGTGCCCGACGTGCAGCTTTGCCCCCGAGGGGTAGGAGAACATTTCCAGCACGTACAATTTCTTGTCCGCGTTTTTCTTGTTGAAATTGTTCAGCTTGGATTTCTCCCATTTGGCTTGCCATTTGGGTTCGATCACTTTCATATCCATCATAATGAAAACCTCCGAAAACCGACGAAATTCGCCGATTTTACTTTCCATAAATATAATAACAATATTATTATAAAGTTTTTTTTCAGTTAAGTCAAGTATTTATTCGCCGCTGATAAATAATTTTAGGGGCGGCGCATACAATAAAAGTGTGGAAGAAATAACGATTACGCAAAACGGCTTCGACGGGCTGTATATGTCCTATCTGTACGGAAAGGTGCGCGAACGCTTCTCCTTTCTGCCCGCAACCTGCGACATCGCGAGAAAGGGGGACCACACCGAGATTGCCTTCAAGACGGAACGGGAGTACTGCCCCTACGTGCGTAAGTACGCCGAGGAACACATCGCCGACGTGCTCGCCGTGGGGTATAAGTACTCCTTTTTCGAAAAGCGACTCCCCCTTCCCATGCTTCCGCCCCTCAAACGGCGAATTTTGCTTACTGCGTTGGTGGCGGCGGATTATCGGGAAGATCGGGTATTCATCGCGCGGCGGATTCGCGGTTTCGAGGAGTACTGCTTGGACGGACTCTTTCATTTCCGATTGCAGGATTTGAAGGCGAGGTGGGAAGAAGTCGTCGCCTATATTCCCGTCGACATGGGGGAGACGGCGGCGGACG
>JAGAJI010000064.1 GCA_017626135.1 Clostridia bacterium
AGCCGCAACGGCGGGGTTACTTTCGTCCTGCCGTCTTGAATTTTTTTAAGCCGCAAACGGACCTTGTGCGCTCATACCGTTGACTTTTTTCTCCGTTTGCGATATAATAATATAATAAATAAAGTAAACAAAGGAAGTACGGTACCCATGAACGTCCTCGGATTTGACAACAAAAAGTATCTGTCCATGCAGTCGGAAAAAATTCAGGAACGCATCGACACCTTCGGCGATAAGCTGTACCTTGAATTCGGCGGCAAGCTCTTCGACGATTATCACGCCTCGCGCGTGTTGCCCGGGTTCGAGCCCGACAGCAAAATCAAAATGTTGTTGAAACTCAAATCCATCGCCGAAATCCTCGTCGTCATCAGCGCGAAGGACATCGTCAAGAACAAGTATCGGAGCGACTTGGGCATCACCTACGACGCCGACGTCATTCGACTCATCGACGTATTCAAGAGCAAGGGCTTGTACGTGGGGAGCGTCGTCATCAACCTCTATCAACCCCAACCCGCCGTGGATGGGTTCATCAAGCGTCTGGAAAACCTTGGCATCGCCGTATACAAGCATTACGCCATCGAAGGCTACCCTTCCGACTTGCAGAAAATCGTCAGCGAGGAGGGGTACGGACGGAACGAGTACGTACCCACCAAACGCAGGCTCGTGGTCGTGACTGCCCCCGGCCCCGGGAGCGGCAAAATGGCAACCTGTCTTTCCCAGCTCTATCACGAAAACCTGCGCGGCGTCAAGGCGGGCTACGCCAAGTTTGAGACCTTCCCCATCTGGAACCTGCCCCTTTCCCACCCCGTCAACGTAGCGTACGAGGCGGCGACCGCCGACCTCAACGACGTAAACATGATCGACCCCTACCACCTCGAGGCGTACGGGTCGCTCGCGGTCAACTACAACCGCGACGTGGAGATTTTTCCCGTCGTGTCCGCAATGCTCGAAAAGATTTTGGGGTATTCCCCCTATAAGTCTCCTACCGATATGGGCGTCAACATGGCGGGCAACTGCATCGTCGACGACGAGGCGTGCAGAGCCGCCTCCAACAGCGAAATCATCCGTCGGTATTACGCAGGACTTTGCGACGCGAAGAAGGGCAGAATTTCCAAGGAGGTGCTGGGCAAGTTGGAGCTGCTCATGCGCAAATCGGGGCTCTCGGTTGCCGACCGCAAAGCGGTCGCGCCCGCGATGGCGAAATCGGAGGAAACGGACGGCAAACCTGCCGTTGCAATCGAGCTCAACGACGGACGCATCGTCACGGGCAAGACGGGCGAGCTCCTCGGCGCGAGCGCCGCGTGTCTCATCAACGCCTTGAAAATTCTCGGCGGTATCGACGACGGCATCGAGCTCCTCTCCCCCACCATTATCGAACCCTTACAGCGTTTGAAAGTCAAGCATATGGGGGCGGTGAACCCCCGTCTGCACACGGACGAAGTGTTGATGGCGCTCGCCATTTGCGCCGTGAACGATCCCAAAGCGAAAAAAGCGGTGGCGCAACTCGATAAGCTGAAAAATTGCGAGGCACATTCCACCGTTATGTTGGGGCAGGCAGACTTAAAGACCTTCAAATCCTTGGGCGTACACGTGACCTGTGAACCCCAGCGCCACGTAGCCACGAACGAACAGGCATAAAAATAAAGGAGAAACGTTATCCCCCGACGGCACAGCCGTCGGGGGATATTTTTCATTCCACGCATACCTGCCCCCCTCGAATACTCGAAACAGGCAAAATAAACTCCACGAAAAACAAACTTACTCCCTTTTTTCCACCCCTTCGATCGCCGTGACGATCCCTCTCACGCAATCTCGACAGAGGGATTCCGACTCCCCTTCCGCCATCACGCGAATGACGGGCTCCGTACCCGACGGGCGCACCAAAATTCGTCCTCTCTCGCCCATTTTTATCTCCGCTTGACGAATAGCAAGTCGGACGCTTTCCGCCCCTATCGTCCCTTCCTTATCGACGACTTCCACGTTCGCCAAAACCTGCGGCGAGGGTACCATGTCTGCGGCGAGCGCAGAAAGCTTGCTCTTTTTTTCAATCATCACTTCCATCATTTTCAGCGCCGTCAGCACCCCGTCCCCCGTACAGGCGTACTTGGAAAAGATGATATGCCCCGACTGTTCGCCGCCGAGCGAGCAGGTCAGCTCCTGCATTTTTTCGTACACGAAACGATCGCCCACCGCCGTCTTTTGACAGGTGACGCCAAGACGATCCAGCGCCCGATACAGCCCGAAGTTGGACATCACGGTGGTGACGACGGTATTCCCAAACAGCTCCCCGCGCTCCTGCATATACCGCGCGCAGACGTATAGAATCTTGTCGCCGTCCGCCACGTCTCCCCGCTCGTCCACGCACAGGCACCGATCCCCGTCGCCGTCGAAGGCGAACCCCACGTCCAAGCCCTGCTCCCGAACGAGCCGCCGCAACCCCTCCATATGGGTGGAGCCGCATTTCTCGTTGACGTTGGTGCCGTTGGGCTCCGTGCCCAGCACGAAGGTCGTCGCGCCGAGCGCGTCGAACACCGATTTGGCGATATGCCACGCGCTCCCGTTGGCGCAATCGAGCCCCACTCGCCAGCCCTTGAAGGAATAGATCCCGAGGGAAATGAGATACCCGACGTACCGATTCCTGCCTGCGACGAAATCCACGCTCCTGCCGATTTTCTCCCGCTTGGCGTAGGGGAGCTCCCTCCCTCCGTCCAGATACTCTTCGATCTGCGCGATCACTTCCTCTTCCATCTTCTCCCCGTTGCGGTTGAAGAGCTTGATGCCGTTGTCGTAATAGGGATTATGACTGGCGGAGATCATGATGCCGCAATCGAAGTTTTCCGAGCGCACCACGTACGCGACGGAAGGCGTCGTCGTCACGTGCAACAGATAGGCGTCCGCGCCCGAAGCGACGATGCCCGCCACGAGCGCCGCCTCGAACATATAGCTCGACCGCCGCGTGTCCTTGCCGATGACGATTCGGGCGCGTCCGTCGCTCTCTTGCGCAAAATGCCAACCCAAATACCGCCCCACCCCAAAGGCGCGTTCGGCGGTAAGCAGCTCGTTCGCTTCCCCACGGAATCCGTCCGTTCCAAAATAACGTGCACTCATACTTGGTACCCCCGTTTTCGTTCTATGACCCCGTTTTTCCAGATGCAATTTTCGGGCACGAACCCGCGCACCGAGGACAGGGGATAGACGGTGGCGCGTTTGCCCACGACAGAACCGGGATTGAGCACGCTATTGCACCCGATCTCCGCGTAATCCCCCACGATCGCGCCCAGTTTTTGCAGCCCCGTTTGCAGGCTTTCTTCCCCCTTTCGCACGGTGATAGGACTCCTATCCGATTTGACGTTGGAAAGGACGCAGCCGGCACCCAGGTGTGCGTTGAAACCCAAAATACTGTCCCCCACGTAGTTGAAATGGGGGGCTTTCGCACCGTCGAAAAGTATGGAATTTTTAATCTCCGTAGAATTTCCGACTACACAGTTTTCCCCGACGAGCACGCCGCCGCGCAAATACGCTCCGTGGCGGATTTCCGTATTCGCCCCGACGATACACGGCGGGAGAAGACAAGCCGTCGGCGCTACTCGCGCCGTTTTGTGCACCCGGACGCCGTGGTCGAGTTCGTCATACTCCTGCGAAGGCAAGGTAGTCCCAAAGCCGCGCAGAAATTCTTTGAGCCCCGCCAACCCCTCCCACGGATAGTCGTAGGCGGAAAGATAACTTTTGGCTTGCGTGTGCGATAAATCCAACGATTGAAAAAACGTAAGCATACGCCATTATATGCGCCGCGGTGAAAAATTGTCTCTTCTCCTATCCGCAGGGGCAAAACCTACTTGTCGAATCATAAAAAAACGCAAATACCGATTGACAAACATGACAAAAAGCATACAAAAACGCCCCGACCAAGGTCGGGGCGTTCTCATTCAAATTCGAGGATTATTCCGCGCAGTTCTTTTTGAGGATCGCGAGGTTATCCATAATTTCCTTGGGCATCTTGTCGCCGAAGTTTTCTGCGTAATACGCGGTGATTTCTTCCGCTTCCGCCGCCCAACGAGCCTTATCAACGGTAAGGAGCTGATCGAGCGTTTCCGCCGTAACGTCGCAGTTTTCGATGTTGATGTCCTTGGCGTAAGGCAGGTACCCGATCGCCGTTTCGCGTGCGTCTACTTTGCCTTCGCAACGGTCGAGGATCCAGTCAAGCACGCGCATATTGTCGCCGAAACCGGGCCACATGAAGTTGCCGTTTTCGTCCTGACGGAACCAGTTGACGTTGAAGATCTTGGGCTGTTTGTCTGCGGGAACTTTCGCGCCCATGTCGATCCAGTGCTGGAAGTATCTGTCTACGGAGTAGCCCATGAAAGGTTTCATCGCCATGGGGTCGTGACGGAGCACGCCCGTTGCGCCCGTTGCCGCCGCCGTCGTTTCGGAGGACATGATCGTGCCTACGAACGTACCGTGGTTCCAGTCTCTGGACTGATATACGAGGGGAGTCGTCGTTGCTCTTCTGCCGCCGAAGATGATTGCGGAAAGGGGTACGCCTGCCGCGGAATTAAATTCGGGAGAGATGCAAGGGCAGTTTTCCGCAGGAGCGGTGAAACGGGAGTTGGGATGCGCCGCGTTTCTGCCGCAGTCGGGCGTCCAAGGCTTGCCCGTCCAGTCGATGAGGTTTGCAGGCGCTTCCTTTGTGAGTTTTTCCCACCAAACGGTGTTGTCGGCAGGGTTCAAAGCCACGTTCGTGAAGATGGTACCCTTCTTCGTGGACGCGAGTGCGTTGGGGTTGGACTTTTCGTTGGTACCGGGCGCTACGCCGAAGAAACCGTTTTCGGGGTTGCAAGCCCAAAGTCTGCCGTCTTCGCCCACGCGGATCCATGCGATATCGTCACCCACGCATTCTACTTTATAACCTGCGTCCAAGTACTGCTTGGGAGGAATGAGCATGGCAAGGTTGGTCTTACCGCAAGCGGAAGGGAACGCCGCCGCCACGTACTTCATTTCCGTATCCTGAGGGCGTTTTACGCCGAGGATCAGCATATGTTCCGCCATCCAGCCTTCCTTTCTGCCGAGGTTGGTCGCGATACGGAGCGCGAAGCACTTCTTGCCGAGGAGTACGTTGCCGCCGTAAGCGGAGTTCACGGAAATGATCGTGTTGTCTTCGGGAAAATGCATGATGTATCTCTTTTCGGGGTCCACGTTACATTTTGCGTGGAAGCCCTTGACGAAATCGCCGTCAGCGCCGAGCTGATCGAGGCACATTTTGCCCACTCTCGTCATGATCATCATGTTGAGCACGACGTAGATGGAGTCGGTGATTTCAATACCGATTTTGGAGAAGGGGGAGCCGACTACGCCCATGGAATAGGGAATCACGTACATCGTTCTGCCTTTGTACGCGCCCTTTGCGATCTCGTTGACCATAGCGTACGCTTCTTTGGGCGCTTTCCATTTTACGATGGAATGAGGAAGCGCGTCCTCTTCGTTTTCACAGCAAATGAAGGTTCTGTCTTCTACACGTGCGACGTCGTTTTCCGCAGTTCTGTGATAATAGCAATCGGGAAGGAGTTCCTGATTGAGCTTGATCATTTCGCCGGTTGCGCAAGCTTCTTCACGCAAAGCGTCTCTCTGCGCGTCGCTGCCGTCGATCCAAACCACTTTGTCGGGCTGTGCGAAAGCCTGACAATCTGCTACGAATTGAAGCACTTTTTTGTTGTTCGTCATTGTTTTTATCTCCTTTGAAACTGATATTTTTTTCGTGATTTTATGCGGAGTAGCTCCGCCGGCGGAAGAGTTCCGCTGCCCATTTTTACTATCTTACCGTTCGTTTTTAAGTGAGACCGTATGCATATGGGCGCGCCGTACTAAATAATAATTCAGCCGGCTCTTTCGCTCTGCGAGTAATAGAACGCCAAATTTCACCAAATACATTATATCATAAAAAATCTAACTTGTAAACTGTTTTTCGATATTTTTTTTGCTCGGTAACCCACTTTTCATCGATTTTCCACATTCAGGTTGTATTGATATAACCCGTTCTGTCTTAACGATATCTCCGTCGTCTGCGCGTCTATGCTCTCCACGTCCTCCGCCGCGTATCTTATATTCGAGAAAAATAACAAAATTACCGACGTATAGCCCGTCAGAATAATCAATAACACCGGCATCACGCCGCCGTGAAATACCAACGATAATACGAGCAATACCGTCGAGAATACGATCTCCTTCCATTGAAATTTCAAAGCAAACCACAAAGAAATTTTCTGCGAGGACTTGGGCGTGACGATAAATCTCGCCTTCTTCCCTGCCATTCCCTTCACCGCCGAAATCAACGACGTCGTCAGCATCGAGCCGTACAGCATCACCACGCACACCATATACACGAGCGTACGCAAAGGATTGAATCGGAGCGTCCACGTGACGAAGTCGTTGAGCATGGGCGAGAAGAAAAATATCACGGTCGGCACGATCATCCACGGCGAGTATACGCAACCCAAATTGATATACAAAAGGGGCGCGATCAGTAAATTTGCAAAAATGAAAAAGGCGAACACCGCCGTCAGCGGCAGATTATACGTGAACAATACGATGTCCAACTTCTCGAACCAACGCATTCTCGACGAAGCGATTTTCCCCGTGTACTTCTTGATAAATTCCAGATTCCCCTGCGTCCATTTGGAGTGCCGTTTTTTGAACGCCACGTAATCCACGGGGTACTCTTCCCTGCAAATGATGTTCGGCGCGAACGCCACGAAATATCCAAGGTTCCGCGCCTCGATGCTCAAACACAAATCTTCCGCCACGAGCGGCGGGAATCCGCCCGCCTTTTCGTAACATTCCCGCTTTAACATCGCCCCGTGCCCGAGCATCGTCGAAAACCCGTACCGATGCTTCATCGTCTGATAGGTCGGCCAATGGGAATTGACCCCGACATGAAAGAGCTTCATGAAAAAATTCCGATTGCGGTCGGACACGTGGTTGGCTTGCACGATGCCCACGTTCTCGCGCGCATAGAAATATTTGAGGCATTCGTGCACGAAATTTTCGGGCAAAATTTCGTCCGAATCCAAAATGACGTAATACCCGTATCCCTTCTTTTTGCACGCCTCGCTTCGCAGATAGTGATTGATATTTCCCGCCTTGAACCCCTTGCGCTCCTCCCGTCTCACCACCTGTACGCCGTGCTCCTTCGCAAATGTATCCACGGCGGTCTTGCAACTCTCTTCCGTCGAATCGTCCAAAATCACCGTCGTCACGTACGGGTAGCTCTGTTTCATGCTCAACTCCAAACTTTTTCCGTCGAAATCGTTGCAGGTACAGTACGCCAAAAGCACTTTCTCCGTCACCCCCGAAACGTCCGTCTCCATGACGTCGCGGTATCTTCGCCATAACTTTTTGCGGAACGCGTAATACCAGATCACGTACAAAAAATCCTTCACGCCGTTCAGCCAAAAATAGGAAATGAAAATCCCGTTGAGCGTCAACAGCACCCTCGCCCCGATATGGATCCCGAGCGGCAACTCCCCTTCCCGCAAAAAGGGTACGTCCTTGATCTTGGGTACGAAACTTATCCACAAAAACGTCGCCAACACCACCCATACGATCAGCATCGTGATATACAGCGCAGGGCTCTTTTTCATTACGTCTCTCTTTCCTTCCGTCTTCATATCATCTATTTTGTTACATTTTCTTTATTTTCATGCAAATGCTTGACAACCGCTTGGAGATAGAGTATACTATATAGTAATTATCGAAAAAATAATTTGAAACAGCCTATTTAATTATAAAAAGGAATTTATATGAGAATCGTAATCAAAGTGGGTACTTCCACGCTCACGCACGCCACGGGAAAACTGAATATCCGCCGCGTACAGGAGCTTTGTCGGGTATTGAGCGACTTGAAAAACGAAGGGCACGAGGTCATTCTCGTGTCTTCGGGCGCCATCGGCATGGGGGTAGGAAAACTCAACTTAAAGGAAAAACCGACGGATATCCCCACCAAACAGGCGGCGGCAGCCGTCGGACAATGTGAACTCATGTACACGTACGACCGCCTGTTCGCCGAATACGGGCACGTGGTGGCGCAAATCCTTCTGACGGGCGCAGACTTCGAAGCCCCCGATCGGCAGGAGAATTTCAAAAATACTCTGTCCAAACTTTTGGAGCTGGGCGTTCTGCCCGTCGTCAACGAAAACGACACGATTGCCACGGAAGAGATCAAGGTGGGCGACAACGATACCCTGTCGGCGTACGTAGCGGTGCGCGCGCAGGCAAATCTTCTTATCCTTCTCTCCGACGTCGACGGTCTGTACGATTGCGACCCCCGTCAAAATGCGAACGCAAAACTCCTTGAACGCATACATGGTATGCCCGAAGAGCTGTTTTCCGTGGCGGGAAACGCCGGGAGCGCCCTCGGCACGGGCGGCATGAAAACCAAACTTTTTGCAGCAAAAATCTGTGTGGAGCAGGGCACGGATATGGTGATTGCAAGCGGCGAACGTCCGCAGATCCTGTACGATATCGTCGTCGGAAAAGCGGGACGCTATACTCGGTTTTTTGCGACTGCCGACGAAGGAAACCGCTAACGCGGTTAGGAACGCAACCTACGGTTGCTTTTATGGGTCCGGTTCCGCCTTTCGGCGGCGACTGCCGTCGAGGCGCAAGGGTTTTTCTCGGACAGCGTAATGTAGTCGCTATCCTCGGTCACGCTCACGCCTACCTATCGGCGTTCGCTTATCTCGTCCCTACCAATCGTTATCAACGCTTGGCTTAACGGGCAACTCGTCCTTGCAACCCACCGGGAACTGAGTTCCCGGACTTCCGATTTGGAGATTATTATGAAAACGACGCTTGAAATTTTACGAAACGCCAAAGGGGCGGCAGGTCGGCTTGCCACGCTCGATACCGCGGCGAAAAACGCCGCCCTTCTCAAGATGGCGGACGATTTGGAAACGCACGCCGCAGAGATTTTGCAGGCGAACGCCGTTGACCTTGAAAACGCAAAAAATCGACTTTCCGAAGTGATGCTCGATCGGCTCCGTTTGAACGTTCAACGCATACATGGTATGGCGCAAGGCATTCGCAAAGTCGCCGCCCTCCCCGATCCCGTCGGCAAAATTTTGGAAGAAACCACCCTGCCGAACGGTCTGATCCTGACCAAAAAGCGAGTCCCTTTGGGCGTCGTCGGCATCATCTACGAAAGCCGTCCCAACGTCACTTCGGATGCGGGAGCGCTCTGCTTTAAGAGCGGCAACGTATGCGTTTTGCGCGGGGGCAGGGACGCGTTCCAAAGTTCTTTCGCCATCGTGTCCGTCCTTCGTGAATCCCTTTCCTCGCTCGGTCTGGATCCCGATTTTATTCAAATCGTCGAGGACGTTTCTCGGCAAAGCGCCACGGAGATGATGACGGCGGTAGGGTACCTCGACGTACTCATTCCCCGAGGGGGCGCAGGACTCATTCGTGCCTGCGTGGAGAACGCGCGCGTGCCCTGTATTCAGACGGGCACGGGCATTTGCCATATCTACGTAGACGAGCGTGCGGATTTCGCCAAGGCACTCACGATTATCGAAAACGCCAAAACTTCCCGCCCTTCCGTATGCAACGCCGCGGAAGTCTGTCTCGTCCACGAGCGGATCGCCAAGGAATTTTTGCCCCTTCTAAAAGAGCGTCTAACGAACCGCGAACAGCCCGTAGAACTGCGTTTAGACGAAAAGGCTGCCACCATGGTCGAGGGCAAGCTCGCAACCGAGCAGGATTTCGATACGGAATTTTTGGATTATATCCTTGCCGTCAAGGTGGTTTCCTCCCTCGAAGAAGGGATTGCGCATATCGGGCAACACTCCACCAAACACAGCGATTGTATCGTGAGTGAAGACGGCGCGGCGTGCGAACGATTTGCCCTTTGCGTGGACAGCGCGGCGGTCTATATCAACGCGTCCACCCGTTTCACGGACGGCGAAGAATTCGGGAAGGGCTGTGAGATCGGCATTTCCACGCAAAAATTGCACGCGCGCGGACCTATGGGGTTGGAGGAGCTTTGCTCGTATAAATATATCGTGAAAGGGAACGGGCAGGTGCGATAAGCGAAGCGGCGCCCTGAACCTCGCAAGGAACTCAGTTCCTTGATCTCCAACAGGCGCGTTTCTCTATCGCCCCCGTGGGCGATAGAACCGTTACGCGGTTGGGGCGCAACCTGCGGTTGCTTGTTGGGGGGGGCTTTGTGCGACTTCGTCGCGATGGCTCTGCCATACCGCCAAGGGGCGCTTTCTCGAACAGCGTAATGTGATCGCTATTCTCGGTCACCGTTCGCGCTCTACATATGCGCTCACTCATCTCGCCCCTACCAAGCATTATCAATGCTTGGCTTAACGGGCAGCTCGTCCCACTACCCCTGCAAGGAACTGAGTTCCTTGACTTCCAGTCCATACAACCTTGGGTTGCTTATAGGAGAATACTTATGAAATATTTACTTGGATTTATCGGTTGCGGAAACATGGGCGGCGCGCTCGTGACCGCCGCGGCAAAAAAAGTACGCCCCGACCAAATCGCCGTATGCGATCGGCACGAAGAAAAATTGCAGGCTTTGGAAACGAGCTTCGGGGTTCTCCGCGCTTCCGCGGAGGAGATCGCCAAAGAGGCGAAATTCGTCGTGCTCGGGGTCAAACCGCAAGCCATGCAATCTACCCTCTCCCCCATCGCGCAAATTCTTCGCGAGCGTGACGACGCGATCCTCGTCACCATGGCGGCAGGGCTCTCCATTTCCGCCCTTCGCGACTACGTGCAAAAACCTCTGCCCGTCATTCGTATCATGCCGAATACCCCCGTCGCAAGGGGGGCAGGTATGGTTCTGTTCACGACGGACGGCGTTTCCGCCAACGTGAAAACGGAATTTCTGACGGCGTTTTCCAAAGCGGGGACCTTCGACGAACTCCCCGAAGAAAAAATGGATGCGGGGAGCGCTTTGAGCGGTTGCGGGCCCGCTTTCGTCTACGCGTTTGCGGAGGCGCTCGCGGACGGGGGCGTAGAGTGTGGACTGACCAGAACGCAGGCGGAGCTTTACGCCGCCCAGACCTTGCTCGGCGCGGCGGAGATGTTGCTCGCCTTCGGTCACCCCGCCGATTTGAAAAACGCCGTGTGCTCCCCCGGGGGCACCACGATTGCCGGTATGCACGCTTTGGAAAATTCGGGTTTCCGCGGCGGCGCCATGAGCGCCGTGCTCGCGGCCTATAAGCGCACTTTGGAATTGAAAAAATAACCATTCAACGCAGACATGGTATGCCTGTTTTAAGAAAAATGCCGCGTTTGACTTTTGTCAAACGCGGCGGTTTTTATGTGCTATTACAATTTTACAACAGGAAAAATTTGAAAATTGCCTTTGCCCAAGTGAGCCACGTCGGCACGTTGCTATCCAACCATTCCCTGACCACGACTTTATCGGCAGCCGTCAACTCCCCGAGAAAGGTAGCCGCACTCCCGTTTGCCTTGCTCGCCCCGACGGCAAGCATGGCATACGCGTGATCGCCTACCGCGGCGTACTTCCCGATCGCCAACGCCCCCGAAGAGAAACATCCGATAGACAGCGCCCCGAAGGACACGATCCCGAAACTGATCGCGCCCGTTGCAAATAAACCGAAGGCAATGCTCCCGACTGCAAGCAATCCGAATGCAAACGTACCCAAGGAAATCAATCCGAGTGCCAACACTCCGATGGCGAGCACCCCGAAGGACAACAGCCCGAGCGAACACACGCCGCAAGAGAGAAGTCCAATCGTGAATACCCCGCGAGCCTTCAAGCCGATGGCGAAAAAGCCGTGTGCGTTCCGTCCGATATGGTAAAGAGGCATACCGAAAATGGTTTTTTCGCTCTTTCGCTCTTTGAAATGCCTCCTTAAAAATCCCAAAATATTTTCCGATTCCTTGTCATTTGAAGGGGGTATGGTCGAGTTCACGCCGTTTTTCTCCAAAATTTCGTCGTTCAAAAGATAATCCATCGAGCAGGAAAAGAGCTTTCCTATCCGTACCAACTTTTCCGTCTCGGGGTAAGCGATATCCGATTCCCACTTACTGATGGATTGACGAGATACCTCTAAAATATCCGCAAGCTGTTCCTGCGTGTAGTTATTTTCCTTTCTGAGCTTTGCCAGCTTTTCACCAAACGTCATACTCTGACTCCTTTCGTTTTTCTTGCCCCTATTATACCGCAATCGCGAAAAAAACGCCACCGCTTTGCGCGTTCTTTTTGTCAACTTTGGGTTGCGTTTTATAGTTTTATCTCTTAAATACTCAAAAAGAGTACCCCGTAGGATACTCTTTTCTTTCTTTGTAGCATGGATTACAACAACACCGCTTTAATTCTGCGAATACCCGAACCACAGCTCTGTTCTTTCTGGATCTTAAACGTGCCGAGTTTACCCGTCGACTCCACGTGCGGTCCGCCGCAGATCTCCTTGGAGAAGTCCCCGATCGTGTACGTTTTGACGACTTCGCCGTACTTGCTTTCGAACAAGCCCGTGAACCCTTCCGCCTTCGCTTCTTCCAACGAGAGCTCCTTCATCACGACGGGAATATCCGCCTTGATGACTTCGTTGACCATGTCCTCGACCGCCTTGATCTGTTCCGCCGTCATGGGCTGAGGCAGGTTGAAGTCGAAACGCAATCTCTCTTCGGTGATGTTCGAGCCCTTCTGATTGACGTCGGGCGAGCACACCTTCTTGAGCGCCGCGTGGAGCAAGTGCGTTGCCGTATGGAGCGCCGTCGTCGCCTCCTTGTGGTCGGCGAGCCCGCAGGCAAACTTGCCCTCGCTCCCCGTCTTACTCTTCGCCTGGTGTTCTTCAAACGCCGCCTTGTACCCGTCGAGGTCGACTTCAAAGCCGCGTTCCTTCGCCATTTCGGCCGTAATTTCTACGGGGAAACCGTAGGTATCGTACAGGTGGAACGCCTGCTTGCCGTTGATCTTCTTTTCGGGCACGTAGGCAGGATCCTTTTGCGCCATAAACGCATTCTTGCGCTCGATACCGCTCAAACATTTTTCAAATTCCTTCAAGCCCTGTTGCAAGGTCTTGTTGAACTTCGCCTCTTCTTTGCAAAGCTCCTCTTCGATCTTCGCCTTGTTGATGACGAGCTCGGGATATACGCCCTTGTACTCCTCGATGAACGCCTCGGAAATCTTCGCAAGGCTCCCTTCGGGCAGGTTGATCTTTCTTCCGTAGCGCACCGCGCGGCGGATGATTCTGCGCAAGATGTAGCCCTGATCGGTGTTGGAAGGTACGATCCCCTTTTCGTCGCCGAGCATGAAGGTTGCCGTTCTCGTATGGTCGAGCAACACGCGGAAGGACTTGGTCACTTCCTCGCTTTCGCCGTATGCCTTGCCCGTAAGCTCGGCAATGACTTTAATGGCGTTTTCAAACAAGTCCGTTTCGTAGACGCTGGACTTACCGCCCAGCACGCAGAGCGCACGTTCCAAGCCCATGCCCGTATCTACGTTCTTCTGCGTAAGTTCCGTATACGAACCGTCCGCCTGCTTGTTGAAACGCATGAACACGTCGTTCCAGATTTCGAGGAAGGCGCCGCAACTACAATCGGGATTGCAGGTGGGCGAGCACTTGGGCTTGCGAATGACGAACATTTCAGTGTCCGTACCGCAGGGACCGGTCAAGCCGGCAGGACCCCACCAGTTGTTTTCACGGGGCATGAAGTAGATGTTTTCCTTCTTGATGCCCGCCTCTTCCCAAAGCTTCGCCGTTTCGTCGTCGCGGGGCAAAGTGTCGTCGCCGCCAAAGACGGTCACGGCAAGGTTTTCCGCAGGAATGTTCAGATATTTTTCCCCCGTGAGGAACTCGTAACTCCAAGGGATCATCTCCTTTTTGAAATAGTCGCCAAGCGACCAGTTGCCGAGCATTTCAAAGAAGGTACAATGCCGTTCGTCGCCCACGTCGTCGATATCCCCCGTACGCACGCATTTCTGCACGTCGGTGAGGCGGTTGCCCGCAGGGTGCTTTTCCCCGAGCAAATAGGGCACGAGGGGGTGCATACCTGCCGTCGTGAACAGGACGGTGGGGTCGTTTTCGGGAATCAGGGACGCGGAGGGAATGACTTTATGCCCGCGATCCTTAAAAAAGTTCAGATATAATTCTCTTAATTCTTTTGCTTTCATAATCGTTTTCCTTATTGTTGAATGTTGATAACTCTTTCATTATATACGCACGCGCGCATTTTGTCAAGCAATCAAGAGGGGCAGGATAAAAAATACTTTTATTTTACGCCGATTGCCGACAATACTTCCCCCGTTTTCTGTCCTTCGTAGGTAAAACGGAGTGCTCCTACGGGGAAGGGGACTTCCTCGCAACCGTTTAATCTGATCAGCCGTTGATTTTTTGCAAGCCTGTCCCTCGAACCCTCGATCGAATTTCTCAGCGCCGCCCTTTGGATTTTCTCTGTATTCGCGAGCAAATTCTCCAAGCTTTCAAACTCGTTCAAAAGCTTCGCCGCCGTCTTCATTCCAACCATGGGCACCCCCTTTACGTTGTCGGCGGTGTCCCCGACGAGGGATTTGAAGTCGGCGTAACGGCTCGCGCTCACCCCGAATTTCTCCCGCACGTACCCTTCGTCGCAAAGGAGGGTGTTCTCCCCTCGGTAACGCAGGACGCAGGTGTTCGGATCGACGAGTTGGAAAAAGTCGCTGTCGAAAGAGGAGACGACCACCTGCATATTCGCTCTGTTTTGCAGGGCGTAGGCGGCGATCACGTCGTCCGTTTCGCAAGTCCTCGTCTCCGTATGCGCGATTTTAAGGTAGTCGAGCGCGGCGTAGATATCGGGGAGTTGACAAAAGGGCGTCTCCTCCTCCGCCATTTCCGAGTAGTCGGGGCGGTTGGCTTTGTACGCTTCGTCAATCGCCTTTCGCTCGTTTTCGCACTCGCCGTCGAAGAGGACGAGCATATGGGTAGGCTCCGTCATTTTGAGAATTTTGAGGAGCGCGCCGACGAATCCGAGGGTACCATGTATGAGTTTACCGCTCTTTCCCACGATGCGCGCAGGCATTCCGTAGAACATCTGGAACAGGAGATTGCTCCCGTCCACGAGCAACAATTTGTCCATCTTACAGCTTGGTCAACTCGTAGCCCGTCTTGCTGTCCTTGACGGCGTAGCCCAGCTCGGCGAGCTTGGCGCGGAGTTCGTCGCTCTTCGCCCAGTCGCGGTTGGTGCGCGCCGCCCAGCGCTCTTCGGCAATCGCCTGCACTTCGGCAGGGATATCGCTCGCGTTCTTTTCTTCGTACCAAGCCACGTATTCTTCCGCTTTCTGCTTGAACAAGCCCAGAAGTCCGTACGTCTTGCGGATCTGCAACGCCGCCGAGAGCGCGATAAACATCGCCCCCGAATTTCCCTCGGCAAGGTATTTCTTGATTTCCTTGAAATAGCCGAACAGGTTGGACAGGGCGAGCGCCGTGTTGAAGTCGTCGCTCATGCAGGCGTTGAACTCGCCATCGATTTTCTCCGCATACGCAGCGGCGGCGTCGAGTTCTTCGGGGGAGATCTGCCACTCGATTCCCTTCATCTTCCACATGACTTTCTCGATGACGGCAAGCACTTTGTAAAATTCGTAAAGGTGCTTTTCCGCTTCGGGGAAGAGGGTGTCCGTCACGTTGATGTCGTTACGGTAGTTGGTTTCGAGCAGCGCAAACTTCACCGCCTCGTCCGAATACTTATCCAACAAATCGTTCAAAAGCAGACTGTTGCCCAAGGACTTGCTCATCTTCTGTCCGTTGACTTTGATGAGTCCGTTGTGCGTCCAGTATTTGACGAACTGCTTGCCCGTGAGCGCTTCCGTCTGCGCGATCTCGTTCTCGTGATGGGGGAAGATGAGATCCCTGCCGCCGCCGTGGATATCGATCTGATCCCCGAACGCCGTGCGGTTCATCGCCGAGCACTCGATATGCCAGCCCGGTCTGCCCTTGCCCCAAGGGGAATCCCAACAAATTTCCCCGGGTTTCGCACTCTTCCAAAGGGCGAAGTCGTAGGCGTTCTTCTTCTCCTCGTCGTTGTCCACGCGCACGCCGTCGAGCGCGTCCTCGATGTTGCGGTTGGAGAGCTGCCCGTAGGCGGGATAGGACGCCACGTCGAAGTACACGTCGCCGTTCTTGGTCGCGTACGCGTGTCCCTTTTCGATGAGCGCAGACACGAAGTCGATGATGTTTTGGATATTTTCCGTCGCTTTCAGCCACACGTCGGGGTCGTCCACGTGGAATCTGTCCATCGCCGCGTTGATGTTTTCAATCATCTTTTCGGCGTACTCGTCGGCGGGGATCCCCGTCTCGTGGGATTTGGCGATGATTTTATCGTCCACGTCCGTGTAATTGCGGGCGTACGTCACGTCGTAGCCGAGCTTTTTGAGGTACTTGCGCATGATATCGTAGATGAGCGCCTGATAGGCGTGCCCGATATGCGCCTCGCCCGATACGGTGATGCCGCACGCGTACATTTTGACTTTGTTGCCTTCCAAGGGAATAAATTCTTCCTTCCGCTTGGTCAAAGAGTTGTAAATTTTCATGATCTATCTCCTGTTATTTTTCTTCCTTATTTTCGCTTTTCGTTGCGTCAACGCAGACATGGGTGCCCCCTTTCTTCTTTTGGGCGAGTTCTTCCTCCGCCTTTTGCGCCGCCTCAATGGCGAGCTCTTCCCGCATTTCGTGGGACAGAGCGACTACGCCGCAAATGCCCGAATGGGTGGGGGCTTCGCCCTCGGGCGTGCGGATCCGAACGATTCGCCCGGGGACGCCGACGACGGTGGCGTACGGGGGCACTTCCTTCAAAACGACCGCGCCTGCGCCGATCTTCGCGCCCTTGCCCACGGTAAAGCCGCCGAGCACCTTCGCACCCGCGGAAATCACGACGTCCTCCATGATCGTAGGGTGCCGCTTGCCGCGCTCCTTTCCCGTGCCGCCGAGGGTCACGCCCTGATAGATAACGGTGCCCTTATGCACTTCGGCGGTCTCCCCGATGACCACGCCCATGCCGTGATCGATGAACACGCCGCCCTCGATTTTGGCGGCGGGATGGATCTCGATCCCCGTGAAAAATCTTGCAAGCTGACTGAGTATTCTTGCAATCAGTTTGAGCTTGATCCTGTGAAAAAAATGCGCCACTCGGTGCCACGATAAGGCGTGCACACCCGAATAGGTGAGCAAAATTTCAAAGCTGTTGCGAGCCGCCGGGTCGTTTTGCTTTGCCGCCTTGATATCCGCCCGTAAATTTCGAAACCACATAGAACCTCCTTCGCACCCTATTGCAAAACGGGGATCCCCGTATCCTTTCAAAAAGGACGCCTTTACGCACGATGCGTAAAGGCGTCCGTCCACGCTGTTCCACTTTACTTTAGAAAGCTACGCTTTCCCTCGTTCGCTCTTTTTTCGGCGAGCCACCGCGGAAATTACTCCGTCCTTTCAGCCTTGCAGCCATCGCGAAAACGCACTTTCTCCACCCTGTGCCCGATCGCGCTTCCAGCCTGCGACGCGACTCTCTGTACGGGGAAAGACGGATACTCTTTTTCCGCTCGGAATCAAATTTTCATATCTGATTTAGATTATAACATATTTATATGCAAAAAGCAAGTGTTTCCGCTCCATAATTTTACGTCTTCTCTATGAAAAATTTTTCGGGGTTTTTTCCGCATATTTCTATCAAGTTCACACGTTTCTAAAAAAATTTTGTGAAAAATGGAGAAAAATGGGAAAAAGTCCGTTCAAACGTTTGCTTTTCTTTCAATTTTGTGATAAATTATTTGTGATAATAAATTTTGAAAGGAGAATAACCATGAAACGCGATCGTATTACTGAAATTGCCGAACTCTTAGACAAGCGCGGCAAGTTAACCTTGAAGCAGTTGGAAGAATACTTCCCCTACGTATCTCAAATGACACTTCGTCGTGATTTGTTCCAGTTGGAAGAAGAAGGAAAAGTTATCCGTATCCGCGGCGGCGCTATGTCCGTACGTGAAGTGGAAAAAACCTCAGGCGGCCCCTACACGAAAAAAACGGTGTTGAACACCGATGAAAAAATCGAAATCGCACAGAAAGCGGCAGAACTCATCGACGAAGGTGCATCCATCTTCATCGACGGCGGGTCGACTGCCCTGTATCTCGTCAAAGAAATGGCGGATAAACCTTGCAATATATTCACCAACGGTCTGGAAGTCGCCAAAGCTCTGGCGCAGAAGAAGAACGTCGTGGTCAACCTTTTGGGCGGTCAGCTCATCAAGGAAAACCTCGTCACGGCTTCCTCCTTCTCCTCCCTCTACTTTACGGATACCAACTTCGAGCTTGCCATCGTCTCCGCAGCGGCGTTCACCGCCGAGAGTGGTTTCTCTTGCAGCTCCCAGGTGGAAGCGGAACTTCTTCGCGGCATTTGCAAGAAGGCAAAATTCCTGTACATGATGCTCGACAGCTCGAAGATCGGCAAAATCAAGCCCTTCACCTTCGCCCGTCCCGAGGACATCAACGTGCTTATCACGGACAGCAACTTCCCCGCCGATCTGAAAGAAGAGTTCAAGGCGAAAGATATCGTCGTTATCTAAGCGACAAAACTGCTATCCGATTCCCATGAAATCAAACGAAAGCCGCCCGTAAGGCATCTGCCTTACGGGCGGCTTCAACAAAAACCGCGCGGACACTTCCGCGCGGTTTTTATCTTTTGGATAAGACTTAGTTCTTCATTGCCGCAACTTGCTTTGCAACTTCTTCGCTAAGATCTTCGCTCTTCTTTTCAAGACCTTCGCCCATGACGTAGAACGCAAACTTGTTGATGGAGGTGTTCGCACCTTTCAGAAGTTCTGCAATCTTCTTGGAGTCGTCTTTGATAAAGGGCTGTTCTACGAGACAGTTTTCTTCGTAGTATTTCTTGATTCTGCCGAGCACCATCTTTTCTGCGATTGCTTCGGGCTTGCCTTCGTTCATCGCCTGCTGTTTCAAAACTTCCTTTTCTCTTGCAAGGGTTTCTTCGGAAACTTCTTCCTTGGTCAGATAAGCGGGTTTCGTGAACGCGATCTGAAGGGTCACGTCGTGTGCAACTTCCTTCGCCGCTTCCGTAGCTTCGCCTGCCATGTCGAGGAGAACGCCGATCTTGCCGCCGAGGTGAATGTAGCTTTCCAAGAATCCTTTGGAAACGTATCTTTCAAATCTTCTCACGGCGATCTTTTCACCGATCACGGCGATCTTCGCTTTGAGGTATTCTTCTACGGTGCATTCGTTGCCTTCATCCACGATCGTGCAAGGGAGAAGTTCTTCTACGCTTGCAGGATTTGCTTTCATGATCACTTTTGCGATTTCGTGCGCGATCTGGGAGAAGAGAGGCCCCTTTGCAACGAAATCGGATTCGCAGTTGAGTTCGATCATCACGCCGACGTTGCCTTCAATGTGGCAAGCAACGATACCTTCCGCTGCAATACGGGAAGCTTTCTTTTCTGCCTTTGCGATCCCTCTTTCACGAAGAAGGTCAGCGGCTTTGCTCATGTCGCCGTCAGCGTCCGTCAATGCTTTCTTGCAGTCCATTACGCCTGCGCCCGTTCTTTCGCGGAGCGCCATTACGTCTTTAGCTGTAAATGCCATAATTATTTTCTCCTTATATATTTTTCTTGGAAGGAACGGGCGAGAACCGCCCGTTCCTAAAATTCAATTATTCAGCGGCAACGACTTCTTCGATGTCTTTTGCTTCTGCTGCGTCTACTTCGGGAACAACGAGCGCTTCTTCACCCTGGTTCGCTTCGATAACTGCGTTTGCAATTACGGAAGAGATGAGTTTGATCGCGCGGATTGCGTCGTCGTTACCGGGGATCACGTAATCGATTTCATCGGGATCGCAGTTGGTATCGGTGATCGCGACGATCTTGATGCCGAGCTTTCTCGCTTCCTTGATGGCGATGTCTTCGTTATGAGGGTCAACGACGAACATAACGCCGGGCATGGATTTCATGTTCTTGATACCGTTGAGGTTGGTCTGCAACTTTTCCATTTCCTTCTTGAGCAAGATAACTTCTTTCTTGGGAAGGTTGTCAAAGTCGCCGTTTGCTTCCATTGCTTCCAACTTTTCGAGATATTCCACACGGCTTCTCATCGTCTTGAAGTTGGTAAGGCAACCGCCAAGCCAACGGCTGTTCACGTAGTACTGACCGCAACGTTCCGCTTCTTCTTTGATCGCGTCCTGCGCCTGTTTCTTCGTACCGACGAAAAGCACGGACTTGCCTGCTTTTACGCTTTCGCAAACGAATGCGTACGCTTCTTCAATCAAGTTTGCCGTGATCTGCAAGTCGATGATGTGAATGTCGTTTCTTGCGGCGAAGATGTACTTCTTCATTTTGGGGTTCCACTTTCTGGTCTGATGACCGAAGTGAACGCCTGCTTCCAAGAGCTGCTTCATAGTAATAACTGCCATAATTCAAACCTCCGTTTTTTCCTCCCCGCCCTGTGTTGGCTCGTAACAACGTCCGCATGAAACAAGAATTTACGGACACGGATTACGCACAAGGAGCGAGTGTGAATTTTCAGCTTTTCTATTTTACCATATAGGACGAGCCTTGGCAAGTCATTTTACATGATTTTTGAAGATTTTTTTGGATTTTTTGAACTTTTTTCATCATTCCCCCACGGGGAACACCCTGTCGGAAGTCCGAGGACTTGGCTCCATGTGTTTTGCAAAGACGGCGCCTTTGGTGGGATTAACCCTCTTTTTACGTAGACGTTAAACGTGACAAAGGACCGACGAAATTCTCGTCAGTCCTTTTTTTGCATACTTTACATCTCTACAATTTCCTTTTAGAAGTATAGTAGAATTTTCTTTCATGAAAGAAAAAGTGATTTTATGAAAATCCGAATTTAATCATCAAAATATACGTCGTCTATAACGTCCATAAACAAATGACCTTTGATTAAAAAATTGTTTAAAAATTCATCAAAAGAATTATAATTCGCTAAGGTTTTTCCGCAAGAATAGATTTCAATACTTTCCCCCGAAGGTTGCATCACAAACGAAAAATCCTCATAGCGAAGGGTTACTTCATTTTGATTTCTCATTTCTTCTTTAATCCATGATAAGAACTCTTCATTATTCAATTCCATGCTATAAAAATCTCCTTTTATTTCTTGCTTTTCCGAATTCAGCTTTTTCTTGCTTATTCGGCTTTCTGGGCACTTTTGCTCTTTGTCTGCCCTTCCAATCATGAATATGATCGTACGGACGATGTGCGTCTGCAGTATCCATATCCTTATATACCCAACCATCATCGCCAAACTTTCTCCTGGAGCGAAATGCTCCCGTTTCAGCGTTATAAGTATCAACGTAAGAGTTTGCTATCCACTTTGTCGGTTTATGCTGTTTATCTGTTTTAGGAAAGTTTTTCCCGTGAAAAAATTGTTTATAAGGTTTATTCATTATTATATCACCTCCTTTATCATTAGTCAAGGAAAATTGCGCGCATAAACTTCCTTGCCTTCATATTATATCATAATTTAGCAATAAAGAAAAGCTATTTTGAAAAATATTTGTCTTCCCTATTCTGCACTATTAGGTAGACAATTTAATATATTTTTACTATAAATACTTGACTTTTAAGTAGACACTTTGTATAATATAACTAAAGGAGAATTTATTTATGGTAGATAAAATCAAAATAAAAGTATCGTCTTTCGTGGCAAATATATTAGAAAACGATGCTTTGCGTTTTGGGTTTATGAAAAACGGAAAATCAAACAAAAACGCATTACTAAATAAACTTATTCCAACGCTTGTGGAAGTTAGGAAAGCACGACGGAATGAAATTGAAGATATTCTGAAAAATGAATACAATAGAGATGATAGCGAAAATATCTATAACGCCGTTAATACAGTTATTGATAGAGTATATTTTGACGACGAAGAATTAAATATATTAGACGAATATATTTGGATTAGACCATCCAAAGAAGTAATGAGCACTTACGATGAAATAGAAACAAGCGAAACGCTTATAACGGCGCAAGAAATTCCGGTTTATATCCGTGGTCTTTTGAATGAATATTCTCGTTTACCGCAATATAAAAGAGAAATGCTTGTTTTTGATAAAGAATTAGATATTTTTGATACTGCTTGCGGTTTACACCATATCCTGCATTTCAAAGATAAAGAAACGGGCGATAGATATAAAGCTTTTGCTTTTAATTATTATTACGGATATTTATACGGCCAAACAAATTATTGTATTATATACGATTTAAGCGATACAACAATAAAAGCCATACCTCTATATCGAATACAAGATATTTATATGATTAAACAAAAATATAAGCCAAGCGAACGATTGATTGAACGGTTACAAGAATATACCGATAATTGCAACTTTGAAAGGGAAATAAGCGTGGAGGCGAAATAAAATGTTTTTTAATAAGAAAAAAAAGAAAAACGGGTACGTAAAAGCAAAAACCCCCGATGCGCAAAAACGACAAAAAGCGGCAATCGCCTCCTATTACGCAAAAAAAAGAGAAACAACCAAAAAACAAAAATAAAGCTATCCGTAGCGCAAAATGCTACGGATAGCTTTACCTTATAAGAAACTCTTTCTAAAAACCTGTTATTTTGTTAAATATTTTTGTGCAATTTCCCCCAAGAACTCTTAACTAAAGTTTGCCGAACTTTTGGGGCACAACAATTCGGCTCCGTTTTTTTACAGATTCTTTTCTACGAATTCTTCGAGCATCGCCTGCGGCTTGAATCCCAAGCTGTTGTCCACGGGCTTGCCGCCCTTGAACGCGATGATATTCGGAATGCTCGTGATGCCGTACTTGATCGCCGCGGGTTCGCTGTCCTCTTCGTCGACGTCAATCTTCACGAACACCGCCTCGTCCTCGTATTTGTCGGAAAGTTCCTCAAACACGGGCGCCAACATTCTGCAAGGGCCACACCAGCTTGCCCAAAAATCACAATACACAGTCTTGTCCGTGCTGCCGATGAGTTCTTCCAAACCTGCCGCATTTACGTATTTTACCATAATTTTTTCTCCTTAATTTTAGTATTTCATTTAATTCAAAAAGTATTCCACGATTTCCCCGAACGCCACGGGCACGCTCTCGCCCGTCTCCATGGATTTGACGTTCGCTCTGCCCTCTTCGAGCTCGTTTCCGCCGATGACGGCGACGTATTTCGCCCCGAGCTTGTCCGCGTACTTGAACTGCGCTTTGAGGGAGCGTTCCATCAGATCGACTTCGGCGATCACGCCGTGATTGCGAAGGATAGTCGCCAGTTCAAATGCCTTCTTTCGGCAATCTCCGTCCATACCCGCAAGATATACGGTGGGTTTGATGGGCTCGGGAATTACCACGCCCGACTGCTCCATCACCATGAGCAATCTCTCGATCCCTGCCGCAAAACCCACGGCGGGGGTGGGCTTGCCGCCCAACTGCTCGATGAGTCCGTCGTATCTGCCGCCGCCGCAAACGGTGCCCTGCGCGCCGATGGACGTGGACACGAATTCAAACACCGTACGGGTGTAATAATCGAGTCCGCGCACGATACGGGGATCGATCTCGTAATCGACGCCCGCCAGAGCGAGGCAGGATTTCACTTCCTCGAAGTGCGCCGCGCAATCCTCGCAAAGGTAGTCCAAAATCTTGGGCGCGTCCTTGTTGACGGCTTTGCATCCCTCCTCTTTGCAGTCCAGAAGGCGCAGAGGATTTTTCTCAAAACGAGTCCTGCAATCGCCGCAGAGGGCACCCAGGTGTGGATGGAAGTAGTCTTTGAGCGCCTGATTGTACGCCGCGCGGCAGGTGGGACAACCGATGGAATTGATATACAGCTTGATCTGCAATCCGAGCTTTTTGAGCAAGGTGTCCGCGATGAGAATGGTCTCCGCGTCCGTCTGCGCGCTCGAAGCGCCGTACACTTCCACGCCGAACTGGTGGAACTCGCGCAGTCTGCCTGCCTGCGGTCTTTCATAGCGGAAGGCAGGAATGAGATAATACATTTTAGCAGGCAACGCGCCGTTACCCAAGCCGTTCTCGATATACGAACGCCCGACGCCCGCGGTGCCTTCGGGTTTCAAGGTGATAGAGCGGTCGCCCTTGTCCTTGAAGGTATACATTTCCTTCGTAACGACGTCGGTGGTTTCGCCTACGCCGCGGTTGAAAAGCTCGGTGTGTTCGAAAGTCGGCGTGCGAATTTCTTTCAGATTGAAAAGGGTTGCCACTTCGCGGGCGACGCTTTCCACATATTGCCATTTGTAAGAATCTTGGGGCAGAACGTCCTTCGTGCCCTTGGGAATGTTGATCATAAATCTTTCCTCTTTTACGTTTTATCTATGTGGTACGAGGGTACCATGTCTGCGTTGAGCGTTGTTTTGCGGAGCGGCTCCGCTGCCATGACTTACTACCTTACCGTTCGTTTTTAAGTAAGCCCGTATGGGTGTGGGCGGTGGCGATGCGCCACGGCATTCTCTTACTACTGTGTCTTTCGTTTTTTAAGAAAGACCGTATTTGTGTGAGTTTGCCGTACTATCGGGGGTGCAAGCGATCGCTTGCTTGTTGTGGGTCCTATTCCGCCTTTCGGCGGCGACTGCCGTCGAGGCGCAAGGGTTCCACCCTTGCAACCCGCAAGGAACTGAGTTCCTTGACTTCCCTTCCGCAGGGCTGGTTACAGCACGTATTTTTTCAGGTTGCGGTTGCCGGTGAGTTTTTGCAGGTGCTCGTCGACGTATTTTTTGTCGATGTTCAGCGTGAACATCGGATAGTCTCCGCCGGCGTTGAAGGAAATGTCTTCCAACAAATACTCCATCACCGTGTGTAACCGTCTCGCGCCGATGTCTTCCGACGTCAGATTCAGCTCGACCGATACTTCCGCGATTCGCTCGATTGCGCCTTCGTCAAACTGTAAATCGATATTGTCCACGCTCAAAAGCTGTCTGTACTGGAAGGTGAGCGAGTTCTCCGTCTCCGTCAAAATTCGGATAAAATCCTCCTTCGTCAGGCTGTGGAGCTCCACCGACACGGGGAACCGTCCCTGCAATTCGGGAATCAGATCCTCAATCGACGCCACATGGAACGCCCCTGCCGCAATGAAAAGAATGAAATCCGTCTTGATAGGGCCGTACTTCGTCACCACCGTCGAGCCTTCGACGATGGGCAGAATGTCGCGCTGTACCCCCTCTCTCGACACGTCCGCGCCGTTCCGATTTCCCTTGCCTGCGATCTTATCGATCTCGTCGATGAATACGATCCCGTCGTTTTCCGCTCTGTACAGCGCCTCTGCCTTGATCGCGTCCTCGTCCAAAAGTTTATCCGATTCCTCGCTCAACACCAGTTCGAAAGCCTCATTCACAGTCAAACGGCGTTTCTTCTTTTTCTGCGGGAATATATCCCCAAAAATACTGCCGATGGTAATCGACGCACCGCCGGGCATGAGCTCCATGGGTGCCTGAGGCGCCTCCGTGACTTCCATTTCAATCGTGAAATTGTCGTACTGACCCTTTCGGAACTCGTCCAAAAGATTTGCCTCGAATACCTCTTTCGCCAAATCTCCTTTGTCGTCCTTCTTCGCCTCTGCGAGCGCGTGCACGATACGTTTCTCCGCGCGCGCCGTCGCCTTTGCCTTGACCTCTTCTTCCTTCTCCGCTTTCACGAGGCGGTACGCACATTCCGCCAAGTCGCGGATCATGCCCTCGACGTCCTTGCCCACATACCCCACTTCGGTATACTTGGTCGCTTCCACCTTCACGAAAGGCGCTTTCACAAGTTTGGCAAGCCGTCTTGCAATCTCCGTCTTCCCGACTCCCGTCGGGCCTTTCATAATGATGTTCTTCGGCGTGATCTCTTCGCGGATTTCAGGGGGGAGCTGCGCCCGTCTATAACGGTTTCTCAGCGCAATCGCCACCGATTTTTTCGCCTCGTCCTGTCCGATGATGTATTTGTCCAACTGATATACGATTTGTTTGGGGGATAAATCCATAATTTAGTCCTCCTTTTTCGCCCGTTTCGCACGGGATTTTTTCACCGTTTTTTCCTCGTTCGAGGGGGGCAGGGTTGCGTTCACGTCCGATTTTCCCACCACTTCGCAACGAATGTTGTCGTTGGTGAACACGCAGATTTGCGAGGCGATTTTCAGTGCCTTCTTGGCAATCGTCTCCGCGTCGTAGTCCGTCTCCTGATACAGCGCTCTCGCCGCCGCCAAGGCGTAATTCCCGCCGCTGCCGATGGCGCAAACGCCCTCGTCGGGTTCGATGACTTCCCCCGTACCCGAGAGAATGAGCAGCGTATTCTCGTCCGCCGTGATCATCATCGCGTCCAGCTTTCTGCCGATTTTGTCGCTTCTCCAAAGGTCGGCGAGTTCCACCGCCGAACGCATCAGATTGCCACCGAATTTATTGAGCATTCCCTCAAAACGCTCGGTGAGCGCAAACGCGTCCGTGACCGAACCCGCAAAGCCCAAAATAACTTTCCCGTCGAAAATGCGGCGCACCTTCACCGCCGTGTTTTTGAAAATGACCGATTCGCCCATCGTGACCTGTCCGTCGCCGGCAATCGCCGTGACGCCGCCTCTCTTGACGGCGCAAATGGTCGTTCCTCTGAATTCCATTGTATTTTTCTCCTTGTTGAACTTAAAGCTGTTCTTGAATACACGCAAGCGCCCGTTCCGCCAACGCCCGATAGCGTTCCTTCTTATCCTTGATGCGCACGGGCAAACTCTCCAAGATGCCGAAGTTGGCGTTCATGGGCTGGAAGTCCTTGACTTTCGTCGTGATATGCGTCTGCAAAGCGCCGCAAACGGTGCGGTCGTCAAAGACGTGGGTGGGACGTTCTAAAATTTCGTCTGCGATATGGATCGCCGCGAGCAAGCCGCTCGCCGCACTTTCGACATACCCTTCCACGCCCGTGATCTGCCCTGCGAAGAACAGTCTTTGATTATTCATAACCGCAAAATGACGATTCAAAACGTCGGGGGATTGAATGTACGTATTCCTGTGCATGACGCCGTAACGCAAAAATTCCGCGTTCTTTAAGGCGGGAATCATGGAGAACACCCGTTTCTGCTCGGGGAATTTCAAGTTCGTCTGAAACCCGACGAGGTTGTACGTCGTCCCCGCCTCATTCTCCTTGCGGAGCTGCAACACGGCGTACGGGCGTTTGCCGTCCTCGCCGTACAGTCCCACGGGTTTGAGCGTGCCGTAGCGCAGGGTATCCCTGCCGCGCGACGCCATCACTTCCAAGGGCATACACCCCTCGAAAATCTCCCCCTTTTCAAATTCATGCAATTCCGCCCGCTCCGCACCCAAAAGCGCGTCCACGAAGGCGTAATACTCGTCCTTGTCCATGGGGCAGTTGATATAATCCCCCGTGCCTTTGCCGTAGCGATCCCCCGTGAAGGCGCAGCTCATGTCCACGCTGTCTGCGGAAATAATGGGCGCGGACGCGTCGTAGAAATGCAAGCCGCCTCCCGTGAGGCGCAAAATATCCTCGCTAAGTGCGTCCGACGTGAGGGGCCCCGTCGCGATGATCACGTACCTGCCCCCCACCTCTTCGGTGGAAGGCACCTTCTTCACCTCTTCGGAAAGGAGGGTGAGGTTGGGGCAGGATTTGAGTTTTTGCGTGATATACGCCGAGAATTTTTCCCGATCGACGGCAAGCGCCGCCCCTGCCGGGACTTTGGTCGCGTCCGCCGCCTCGATAATCATCGAGCCCAAAAGCCGCATCTCCTCTTTCAGCAGTCCGCACGCGTTCGCGTAGATATCGTTGCTCTTTAAGGAGTTGGAACAGACCAGCTCCCCGTAGTTTTCACTCTCGTACGCCGGCGTGAATTTTTTGGGTTTCATCTCCACGAGGGTGGTTTTGATCCCACGGCTCGCGAGATAATACGCCGCCTCGCTCCCTGCCAAGCCGCCGCCGACAATCAGGACTTCCCTCATTCTTCAAAGTCCTCGGGGAAGTACCCTGCGTCGTCGTAGTCGTAGAAGGGTTCTTCCAGAGGGGGCGCCTCAAACCCGTCCGCCATATTCGGAGCCTTCTTCCCTTTCGTCTGCGGTTGTTCCGTCTTGACGCGGTAGTTGCAGTCCTTATTGCTGCACTTCACGTTGCCGCGCGCCGTCTTGACGAGGTAGCCGTTTCCGCATTGCGGGCATTTCTCCCCCGTCGGGACGTCCCAGCTCATGAATTTACAGTCGGGATAGCCGATACAGCTGTAATATACCTTGCCTTTTTTGGACTTTCTTACGCTCATCGCCGAGCCGCATTCGGGGCAAATGCCTGCGAGCTTGGGCTCTTCATCGGTGGGCATGGACATGGTGGATTTGCAGTCGGGATAACTCGGACAAGCCAAAAATCTCCCGAATTTACCGCTCTTGTAGACCATGTTCTCCCCGCACTTGGGGCAGCGCACCGAAGAAATTTCCTCCTTGCTTTCGCTGACGATGTTATGACATTCGGGGTAGTTGGAGCAAGCCAAATACTTGCCGAACTTGCCCATTCTGCGGAGCATGAGGTGACCGCACTTGGCGCAGACTTCCTGCGTGAGCTCGTCGCCGTAGCCCGACGCCTTCTTCAAATTCTGCTCGAACCCGGGATAGAACTTCCCGATGACTTCGTGCCAGTCCACGCCCCCCTCTTCGATGTCGTCGAGTTTGGTTTCCATGTCCGCCGTAAAGCCTACGTCCATGACGTCCTTAAAACAGCTCGTGAGCATATCTACGACGTCGTAGGCGATGGGGGTAGGGTACATATATTTGCCGTCTTTCTTGACGTATTTTTGCATGAGTTTGGAAATGATCGTCGCGTACGTGGACGGTCTGCCGATCCCCTTTTCTTCCATCGTCTTGACGAGGGAGGCGTCCGTATAGCGCAGAGGGGGCTTGGTGAATTTTTGTTCCTTCTGCATGGAAATGAGGTTGAGTTCGTCCCCTTCGTTCAAATCGGGCAGGAGCTTGGCGAGGCTGATTTCGTCCTCGTCCTCCTTCTTGACGCTCATATCCTGATACACGGCGGTGAACCCCGCGAACAGCATCACCCTGCCGCTCGCCTTGAAAATATAGCCGCTGTTGTCGATCTCCATCTGCATACTGTTGTACTTCGCTTCCGCCATCTGCGAGGCGAGGAAACGCTCGTACACGAGCTTATAGAGCGCAAAATGCTTCTTATCCAAAAGAGTTTTCGCTTTTTCCGGCGTCATCTCCAAATCGATGGGACGAATTGCCTCGTGCGCGTCCTGCGCTCCCTTCTTGGATGCGTAATAGTTGGGCTTTTCGGGTGCGTAGTCGTCGCCGTACACCTTGCGGATACGCTCTAACGCCTTCGCCTGCGCCTCTTTGGAGACGCGGACGGAGTCCGTTCTCATATAGGTGATGAACGCGATGTGGTCGCCGTTTTCGGTGTCGATACCCTCGTACAGGTGCTGGGCGAGCATCATCGTTTCGGGGGAAGTGAACCCGAGCTTATTCGACGCGTCCTGTTGCAGGGAGCTCGTCGTAAACGGAGCGGGCGCGTGCGCCTTGACGATGGATTTCTTGGTCTTGGAGACGACGAATTTCCCCTTTTGCAAAACCGCCAAAACCTGCTCGGTTTCCTCGGCGGACGAGGGTTTGTACTTTTTCGTTCCCTTCTTTTCGAGCATCGCTTTGAAAGAGGCGTATTCCGCGCGCAAATCCTGCAATTCCGCCGTCAGATTCCAGTATTCCTGCGGCACGAACGCGGTGATCTCACGCTCCCGTTCCACGATGAGACGAAGCGCCACCGACTGCACGCGTCCCCCCGAAAGGGTGCGTTTGCCGTTGCCGTTCTTGTCCTCGATCTTATGGTTCAAAAGGGTGGAGAGCTTATAGCCCACGAGTCTGTCCAGCACGCGGCGCGCCTGCTGTGCGTCGACGAGGCTGTAATTGATCGTTCTGGGTTTTTTGAGCGCCGCCTCGATGGCGTTTTTGGAGACTTCGTTGAATTCGATACGGTTTTTCCCGTCCTCGTTGAGTCCCAACACCGTCTGCAAATGCCACGCAATCGCTTCTCCTTCGCGATCGGGGTCGGTTGCGAGATAGACGCGATCCGCTTTTTTCGTCGCGTCTACCAAACGGCGAATGACGTCCTCTTTCCCTTCGGAATTGACGTACTTGGGTTCGTAATTGTTCTTGATATCCACGCCGAGCGTATGCACGGGCAGGTCGCGAATGTGCCCTGCGGACGCGTCCACACGGTACTGACCTTTGAGATACTTGGAGATTGTTTTCGCCTTGGAAGGCGACTCTACGATAATTAAATCCATTTTATATTCCTCAAACTACGATTTTACAATTTGCCGCCCTCTTTGATGGGCTTGTAGCGGTTGCCGCCAAGAGCGACGACCACCCCTTTGACTTCGAGCGCAGAGAGCACCGACTTCGCCTTGAAGGTGGGAAGCCCCGACACCGCCGCGATATCCATGATATGCCCCTCGGACAGGTTCCGAAGCGCCGTCATCACTTTGAGTTCGTCCGTCGTCAACGAAACGGGCGCGATTTTTTCTTCCTCTAACGTTATACCCAACTTATTCGCGATATCAAACGCCGTTTCCGTCAAAACGCCGCCCGCCTTGATAATGGCGTTACAGCCTTCCCCCGCCGCGCTCCCCGGGAAATAGGGCAACGCGAACACCGGTTTCTTCTGCCCCCACGCGTAGCGAGCGGTAATGAGCGCGCCGCTCTTTTCCGCCGCCCCGAGCACCAACGTACCCACGCCGAGCGCCGCCAACAGCTTGTTCCTGTATTCGTAGGAAAAGTTGCGCACGGGCGTTTCGTAGGGGTAAGGGGAGAGAATCAAGCCCTTTTCGGACACCTTCTCAAGGAGGGGTTGCAGGGCTTGGGAGACGGACGAAAAACCGCCTGCAAGCACGCAGATGACCTTGCCGCTCCCCGAAAGCGCGCCGTCGATCGCCGCGCTGTCGCCGCCGTCCGCCGTGCCCGTCGTGACGACGAGGGAATAGGACAAGTCCTTCGCGATGGTCTGTCCGAGCTTTAACGCAGGAGCAGGTGTGCGACGAGAGCCGACGACGACCAGTTTGGTCTGGCGGAGCAAGGACAAATCCCCCACGGCGTACGCCGTTTCGGGCGCGTCCGAAAGCGCGCGCCATTCTTTGGGATAGTCCGCCGACGATTTTGGAATTTCTCTGATTTTATATTTGCTGAACAAAACCGTTCTCCTTATAAGATTTCAAAAGTATTCAAAATAAAATATCGGGGTGGAAGAGCAGGAAGACGAAGAGCGCCGCCTGCCAGAGTATGCCTATGAAATGAACGAAGTGAAAATACCACTTCCGCGTTTTATGCCGCGCCAAAAACATCGCGAGGTACCCTCCGCACCCACCGCCTAAAAAGGACAGCGTGAGCAAGGTCGCCTCGGGGATCCGCCATTCCCCCTTTTGCGCCTTTTTCTTGTCGGCAAAATAGACGAAGAAGGCGACGAGGGAGAGGGCGGCTACGTAGATCGCGTAAATCGTGAACGTCATGCGCGCCTCCTCAATCCACCTGACTGAGCGTCGCGGCGTAAGTACGATAGGAGATCGCCTCGTACAAATGATCGGGCAGGATATCCTCGGACAGGTCGAGATCGGCGATCGTGCGCGCCACTTTCAAAATTCTCGAACGGGCTCTTGCGGAGAGGTGCAGCGTCTCGAACGCCTCGCGCAAAACCTGCTCACATTCCGCGTTGAGTTTGCAATAGGCACGAATCTCCTTCTCCCCCATTTCCGCGTTCGTCTTGACCATGCTCCCCTCGAAGCGCTCTCTTTGCACCTTTCGTACGCGATCGGCGCGCGATTTCACTTCCGCGCTCGACTCTTCTCTCGTCTCGGAAACGAGTGCGTCGTAGTCCACGCCGTCCACTTCCACCTGAATGTCGATTCGATCGAGCAGAGGCCCGGACACGCGGGCGCGGTATTTGCGGATATCGTTGGGGGTACAGGTACAACGGCGTTTGGTACTGCCGTAATTGCCGCAGGGACAGGGATTCATGCTCGCACAGAGCATGAAGGACGCGGGGAAAGTGACCGTGCCGCCCGCACGCGATACGGTGATGACGCCGTCCTCCAAGGGCTGACGGAGGGATTCGAGGGCGGAACGCTTGTATTCGGGCAATTCGTCCAAGAACAGCACGCCGCCGTGCGCCAAACTGATTTCCCCGGGGTGCACCGTCTTATTTCCGCCGCCGCACAAGGACACCGTCGTTGCGGTGTGGTGAGGACTGCGGAAGGGGCGTTCGGTGACGATGCCGGCTTCGCCGAGCGTACCTGCCACCGAGTGGATTTTCGTGATTTCGAGTGCCTCGTCGAAGGACATATCGGGCAGTACGGAGGGAATGGACCGCGCCAACATCGTCTTGCCGCTCCCCGGGGGCCCGACGAAAAGGATATTGTGACCGCCTGCCACCGCCACTTCCAACGCGCGCTTGGCAATGGGTTGCCCCTTGACGAAGGACAGATCGTAGGAGACTTTCTTCTCGGATTCCGCCTGTGCAAAGGAGCCTGCCGGGACGGGCGTCAAAGGCGCCACGCCTGCCAGATGATCGAACACCTCGCGAAGGGTCTTCGCCGCGTAGACGGTGACCCCTTGGATAAAGCTCGCTTCCCTTGCGTTGTCGTAGGGAATGATAAACTCTTTGAATCCCTTATCCCTCGCGGAAATGAGGGCGGGCAACACGCCCGACACGGGACGCAGATCGCCGTTTAAGGCGAGCTCGCCCAAGAAAACGATGCCGCCCACGTCCGCCTGCAACGTACCGTAACTGACGAGCAGACTGATCGCCACGGGCAAGTCGAAGGACGTCCCTTCCTTTTTGACGTAGGCAGGCGCGAGGTTGACGGTGATCTTGTGCATGGGAAATTCAAGCATACTGTTCTTGACCGCACTTCTTACCCGCTCTTTGGACTCCTTCACGGCGGCGTCGGGAAGACCTACCATTTCGTAGGACGGCACCCCGCGCGTCACGTCCGCTTCCACCGTCACGCAAACGCCTTCCAACCCTGCCAAAGCGTAACTTTGCACTCTTGCAATCATATTTCCTCCTTCGCCTTAAAAACAGGCAAACTCCCCTACATTATATATACAGTTACTATTGTACCCCAAAAAAAAGAAAAAGTAAACAAAATCAAGGGGGGAATTTGCAAAAAAAATAATTTTATCGCAGGGAATTTTCCTTTTTTCCGATCGTCCCTTCGGAGCCGAAAATAGAAAAACGGGCATACCAGGTATGCGTTGAACGGTCAAAACGGGGAAATTCGACGGCGATTTTTCCCCTCACTTTGCGAAAAAGAGGCATATGGGCATACCAGGTATGCGTTGAACGGTCAAAGCGAGGCGAAATGCAAAAAAATAAGCCCGTCCTGACTTTGGACAAGCTTACTCTTCTCGATTGTAAAACCGACTTAAATGTTTTCCTTAACTTTCGCTGCTTTACCGGTGCGGCTACGCAAGTAATAAAGCTTCGCTCTTCTTACTTTACCCTTTCTTACAACCGTGAT
>JAGAJI010000065.1 GCA_017626135.1 Clostridia bacterium
GGAAATGAGGGTCTGAATCTCCACGTTCATACAGCGGTTGCCGCTCTCGGAGGGAGTGACGGCGGAACCTGCCGCGAGCCCGCGCGTGTCCGACAGGAAGATCTCCGCATAGTCGCGCACGCTCCTGATGCCGCAGTCCGTCATCTCGAACACGCCCACTTCCTGCGCCGAACCGAAACGGTTTTTGACGGCGCGAAGGAGTCGGAAGTTGTCCTCCTGCTGCCCCTCGAAATAGAGTACGGTGTCCATGATGTGTTCGAGCACTTTGGGCCCTGCCAGCGCACCCTCTTTGGTGACGTGCCCGATGATGAAGAAGGTGATGTTTTGGGATTTGGCGATGCGCATGAGCCGCGCGGCACATTCGCGCACCTGTCCCACCGAGCCTGCTGCCGAGGAGAGCGTTTCCGTGTAGATTGCCTGCACGGAGTCGATGACGACGAACTTACTCTCGCCGAGGTTGGGCTCGATGTCTTCGAGACAGGTCTCGTTGAGCAGGAGCAGATTGTCTGAATTGAGCCCCAAACGCTCGCAACGCATCTTCACCTGCGAACAGCTTTCCTCTGCGGAGACGTAGAGGGTGGGGGAATTTTGCGTGGAGGCAAGATGCGCCGCCACTTGGGTGAGCAGCGTGGATTTGCCGATGCCGGGATCGCCGCCGAGCAGGACGAGGGAACCGCGCACGATGCCGCCGCCGAGTACGGTGTCGAACTCGTCGATGCCGCTTGAAACGCGGTCGAATTTTTCATAGCCGACCTTGGATAAGGGGAGCGCTTTTATTTTCATCGCGGACATGCCCTGCCTGTTTTCCGATTTTTGGGGTTCGGCGGGGCGTACGATTTCTTCCTGCATGGTGTTGAAATTGCCGCAGTCGGGGCAACGACCCAACCATTTGGGAGCGGTGAAACCGCAAGAGGAACAAACGTATTGCGTGGTGGGCACTTTGATTTTTGGGGACATGATTTTCTCCTTCGTTGTTGATTTGGGGTGGGAGTGTTGTTTCGCCTATCGGCGAGGGAACCACTTTGCGGTTGGGACGCAAGCTCCGCCTGCTTTTATGAAGTCCGTTACGTGACTTTGTCGCGGTGGCTCTGCTACACCGCCAAGGGGCTCTGTAAGAGCACCGTGGCGTAGACGGTGATGCCTTTGCCTTCCCCGACGTAGCCCAAGCCTTCGTTGGTGCCTGCCGTGATTCCGATTTTATCCGTTTTAAGCTCCAACACGCAAGCCAGCGTCGCCTTCATTTCGTCCATATATTTTGCAAGTCTCGGACGCTCCGCCTGCACGGCGATCGAGACGTTCTGTACGCGTAAATTTTGCTCTTTGAGCATACCATGTACGAGTTCAAGCATTTTCACCGAGCTCGCGCCCTTCCATTTTTCCTCCGTGTCGGGGAAGTAATGCCCGATGTCTTTCAAGCCCGCCGCCGACAACATGGCGTCCATCAACGCGTGGATCAGAACGTCCCCGTCGCTGTGCGCAACGAGTCCGCTCTCCGAAGGGATTTTCACGCCGCCGAGTACGATATGATCCTGCGCTTTGCCAAACGCGTGCGTGTCCACGCCGAATCCCACGCGCGCGGGATAGGCAAAATCCTCGGCGTAGGTGAGCTTATAATTTCCCCGAGCCCCGAGGCAGGTATGCGGCGAACCGCAAAAAGCGCGATACACCGACGAGTCGTCCGTGAAGTCGGTGCGTCCCGAGTTGATCGCCTTTTCATAGGCGGAGGCAATCTCCTTCGTCCAAAAGCCTTGGGGGGTCTGGAGTTGGAAGAGCTCCTTGCGGTCGGGCACTTCCGCGATTCGATCGCCTTGTACCTTGGCGACGGTGTCCGTGCAGGGCAGGGCGCAGACGCCGCTCCCGTGTTGCTTCACGCTCTCGATACACGATTGTACGAGCTCGTGCGTGACGAACGGACGGGCGCCGTCGTGGATAAGGACGATCTTGGATCTGACCGTTTTGAGGGCACCATGTACGGAATGAAGGCGGGTTTGTCCGCCGAGCACCACCCTCGTCCGAGCATAACTTTTCGCGATTTGCGTGATTTCTGCAAAATCGAGTTCCGAGGCGGTGACGACGATTTCGTCGATGAGGGAACAGTCGAAGACGGAGAGCGTTTTTTCAAGCGCCGTCGAGCCGTCGAAGGGGACGAGGAGTTTGTTTTTGTCAAACCCGGCACGGTTGCCCCGTCCTGCGGCGCAAACGATCGCGCAGACGGTGCTCATACGAGTACCTCGTACAGACTCGCCGCTTCGTCCTTTTTCACCGTTTCCTTGATGTTCAGGATACGGAATTTCAAGCTCCCCGCAGCGTAGAGCACTTCGACCACGTCGCCGATCTTGACGGCGGTGGAGGGCTTGGCGGCCTTGCCGTTGATAAGTACTTTTTCCTCCGAGCACGCCTCCTGCGCGACGGTGCGGCGCTTTAAGATACGGGAAACTTTCAAAAATTTGTCGATACGCATGGATTTCTCTCCTTTGAAAACGGTGAAAACCGTTCTTTTTTTGTAAAACGTAAAAAAAATTTTTTTAACGATAAAAAATCGCTTGACATCTTTCTTTTCAGACATTATAATAAGATAATGTATTATTATGCTTATAATGGTGTGATATCGCCTGAATGGGGAAATTTTTCTGAAAAAATCCCGAAAAATTCCTCGAAAAAGGGGGATTTGGGCGGAAAATTTCTTTCTATATAATATATTATACCGCAAAATCGGGCAAAAGTAAAGCAAAGATAAGAATAATTTTGAAAACCTTATAAAAATTTTCGATTTTTATCGATGAAAAGATATACTCGGTAGATCGCCTTATAAATTTTAATAACTTTTAAGGAGCGAAAAGAACGAATGGATTTACCTATTCAAAAGTACGGCAAAACCGAAAGAAGAAAGTTCGGTAAAATCAACGAAGTGATCGACATTCCCGACCTCGTTGAGATCCAGAAGGACAGCTACAATACCTTCATCGAAGAGGGTATCGGCGAGGTATTCGAGGACTTCTCCCCGATTACCGACTACTCCGACCATTTTGAGCTCTATTTCTTAGAGCACAGATTTGGCGATAAACCCAAGTATGACGAAAAAGAATGCAGAACGCGCGACGCTACGTACGCGCTGCCCTTGCGCGTCAAGGTCCGTCTCGTCAATAAGGTGAAGAACGAAGTTTTGGACCAGGAAGTGTTCATGGGCGATCTTCCCCTGATGACCGAAAACGGCGCGTTCATCATCAACGGTGCGGAGCGCGTCATCGTCTCCCAGCTCGTTCGTTCCCCCGGCGTGTACAACGCGTCGAGCAAGGATAAGACGGGTAAGGAAATGTTCGCAACCACCGTTATGCCCAACCGCGGCGCATGGCTCGAACTCGAACAGGACGCGCAGGATACTTTGTACGTGCGCGTAGACAGAAAGAAGAAGCTTTGCGCGACGGTGCTTTTGCGCGCCTTGGGGTACGGCTCCAACCGCGCGATCGAGGACTTGTTCCCCGGCGACAAGATCATGAGAGCGACCTTGGAAAAGGATACCGCCAAGAGTGAATCGGACGGCTTGTACGAATTGTACCGCCGCCTTCGTCCCGGCGAAGCGCCCACGGAAGACTCCGTCAAAGCGCACCTTTACAACCTGTTCTTCGATCCTCGTCGTTACGACATCGCGAAGGTGGGCAGATATAAGTACAACAAAAAGCTCAACCTTTCCTATCGTTTGGCAGGGTGCAGAGTGGCGGATCCCGTCGTCAATCCCGAGACGGGCGAAGTCATCGCCGAGGCAGGGGAAAAGATCTCCGAAGTGAAGGCGAAGGAAATTCAGAACTGCGGTATCAGCGAAATTTACGTCCTCGTCGACGACGCGGAAGAAGGGGAGATCCGTCACGTAATCCGTTCCAACGGGACGGTGGAATTTGCGGCGATCTCCGACGTGCCCGTACAGGCGAGAGCAAAAGACTTCGGTCTCCTGCCCACCGTGCACTACAACAACTTCCGTTTCTCCCAGAAACTCGCAGAGGAATGCGCGAGCAAGACGGTGGAAGAAGTGGCGGAGCTTTATACGGACTCCATCAACGAGCTGTACTACACCGTAGAGAAGAGAGAAGAACCGGACGAAAAGCCCGAAGAAAAGAAGAACAGAGAGAAGAGAAGAGACAACCGCAAAAAGTTCGTGGCGGCTTGTAAGCTCTTCCATGAAATTTTGACGAGCGATCATCCCGTGCCCACCAAGGAACAGAAGAAGGAACTTCGTCCCTTGATCGATAAACTCTGCCACAAGCACGTGACCGTGGAAGATATCGTCGCTTCCATTTCGACCAACCTCGATTTGAAGTACGGCATCGGCACCATCGACAACATCGACCACCTCGGCAACCGCCGTGTGCGTTCGGTCGGCGAATTGTTGCAGAACCAGCTCCGCGTGGGTATCGCAAGACTCGAAAGACTCATCAAGGAAAGAATGGCGACGCAGGATCCCATGGAAATCACGCCTTCCGCCCTCATCAATATTCGTCCCGTATCGGCGGTCATCCGCGAGTTCTTCGGTTCCTCCCAGCTCTCGCAGTTCATGGATCAGACCAACCCCATTGCGGAATTGACGCACAAGCGTAAGCTCTCCGCCCTCGGTCCCGGCGGTTTGAACCGCGACCGCGCAACCTTCGAAGTTCGAGACATTCACCATACCCACTACGGCCGTATGTGTCCCATCGAAACGCCCGAAGGTCAGAACATCGGTCTGATCACGTCGCTCGCCACCTTCGCCAAGGTGAACGAATACGGCTTCATCATGAGCCCGTACAGAAGAGTGGACAAGGCGACTGGCATCGTGACCGAACACGTGGACTACCTCACCGCAGACGAAGAAGATAAGTATATCGTCGCGCAGGCAAACGAACCTTTGGACGCAGAGGGGCATTTCGTCAACGAACGCGTAGGTTGCCGTCATCAGAACGATATTACGGAAATGCCTCGCGAAAAGATGGACTACATGGACGTTTCGCCCAAGCAGCTCGTCTCCGTGGCAGCCGCCCTCATTCCCTTCCTTGAAAACGACGATACCAACCGTGCCCTCATGGGTTCGAACATGCAACGTCAGGCAGTTCCCCTTCTCAAAACGGAATCCGCCATCGTCGCAACGGGTATCGAAAGCTCCATTGCGAAATACTCGGGCGTCATCGTGACGGCGAAGGAAGCGGGCGTCGTCGTATCCTGTGCGTCCAACATGATCAAAATTCAGGAGGACGACGGTACCGTTCGCGAATATCCTTTGAAGAAATTCGAAAGATCCAACGCAGGTACTTCCCTCAACCAGCGTCCCATCGTCTCCACGGGGGATAGAGTGTTCAAGGGTGAAATCATTGCCGACGGCCCTTCGACCAACAACGGCGAACTTGCCCTCGGGAAAAACATTCTCATCGGCTACATGGAATGGGAAGGCTACAACTACGAAGACGCAATTTTGCTTTCCGAAAAGCTCGTGCAGGACGACGTGTTCACCTCCATTCACATTGAGGAATACGAGACGGAAGCGAGAGATACCAAGCTCGGTGCGGAAGAAATCACCCGCGATATCCCCAACGTCGGCGACGACGCGTTGAAGGACCTCGACGAAGACGGTATCATTCGTATCGGTGCGGAGATCCAGAGCGGCGATATCCTCGTCGGTAAGGTTTCCCCCAAGGGCGAAGCGGAACTTACGCCCGAAGAAAGACTCCTTCGCGCCATCTTCGGCGACAAGTCGAGAGAGGTGAGAGATACTTCCCTCAAAGTACCCCACGGCGAAGGCGGCGTCGTCGTAGACGTCAAAGTATTCACGAGAGAAAACAAAGACGAACTCGAACCGGGCGTCAACAAGCTCGTTCGCGTCTATATCGCGCAGAAGCGTAAGATTCAGGTCGGCGACAAGATGGCAGGTCGTCACGGGAACAAGGGTGTCATTTCCCGCGTGCTTTCGCAGGCGGATATGCCCTTCCTCGCAGACGGTACTCCCTTGCAGATTTTGCTCAACCCCTTGGGCGTGCCTTCCCGTATGAACATCGGGCAGGTGCTCGAAGTGCATTTGGGTTACGTATGCAAACAGCTTGGCTGGAAGATCGCAACCCCCGTATTCGACGGCGCAACCGAGAAAGATCTCGAAGTGATGTTCCGCGAAAACAACCTTCTGAACCCCGACGGAAAGGTAGACGGTAAATTCCAGGTATTCGACGGCAGAACGGGCGAACCTTTTGAAAACCGCGTTACCATCGGCGTTCAGTATATGATTAAACTTATTCACCTCGTTGACGATAAGATCCACGCGCGTGCAATCGGACCTTACTCCCTCGTTACGCAGCAGCCCCTCGGCGGTAAAGCGCAGTTCGGCGGCCAGCGTTTCGGTGAAATGGAAGTCTGGGCTTTGGAAGCGTACGGTGCAGCGCACATCTTGCAGGAAATCCTGACCGTCAAATCGGACGATATCGTAGGCCGTGTCAAGACGTACGAATCCATCGTTCGCGGTGAAAACATTTCCGAACCCGGTATTCCCGAGGCGTTCAAAGTGTTGCTCAAAGAATTGCAGGCTTTGGCACTCGACGTGAAGGTATTGACGGAATCGGGCGACGAACTCATCATCCGCGAAGTCGATGAGGAAGAGGACGCGGCGGATACCGCGGCGAGCCGCAGACAGGCGCTCAAAGACGAAGAGCTTGAAGAAATCGATTTCAGCGTGGACGACGATGAGGACGACGAAGACGAATTCGACGTCAAGTCCATCTTCGAAGAGGAAGGCGACGACGAAGACGGGTTTAACATCACCCAGTCCGACGACGAGGATTTCGAGGACGACGATGACGACGACGCTTTGGGCTTCGGCAAACTCTTCGCGGACTTGGAAGACGACGATTTGGGCGACGAGGAGTAAGGAGGACATACCATGTACGAATTAAACGATTTTAACTCTATCCAAATTAGCATTGCTTCTCCGGAAAAAATCAGATCTTGGTCGCACGGGGAGGTAACCAAACCCGAGACCATCAACTACCGCACGCAAAAACCCGAAAGAGACGGTCTCTTCTGCGAAAAGATTTTCGGGCCCATGAAAGACTGGGAATGCCATTGCGGAAAATATAAGAGAGTCAAATATAAAGGTCATACCTGCGAAAAGTGCGGCGTTGAAATTACTCGCGCGAAGGTAAGACGTGAAAGAATGGGTCACATCGAGCTTGCCGCCCCCGTATCCCACATTTGGTACTTCAAGGGCGTACCTTCCAAAATCGGTCTGTTGCTCAATATGGGTCCCAAACAGCTCGAACAGGTCATCTACTTCGCATCCTACGTGGTACTCGACCGCGGCAGCGTGACCGAGCTTGAGAACAAACAGGTCATCACCGACAAACAGCTTCGTGAAATCGAAGAGAAATACGGCGATTCTTCCGTGACCGGGCTCAAAGTGGGCATGGGTGCGGAATCCATTCGCGAACTTTTGATGGCAGTCGATCTCGAAAAAGAGAGTGAAGAATGCAAGAAGATCGTCAACGAGTCCGCCAACAACCAAAAGGGTCCCGGGCAGAAGGCGATCAAGGCAATCAAGCGCCTCGAAGTCATCGAATCGTTCAGAAAGAGCGGCAACCGCCCCGAATGGATGATTTTGACGGTGCTGCCCGTCATTCCTCCCGATATCCGTCCCATGGTACAGCTCGACGGCGGCAGATTCGCTACCTCCGACTTGAACGATTTGTACCGCCGCGTCATCAACCGCAACAACCGTTTGAAGAAGATGATGGAAATCGGCGCGCCCGATATGATCATCAAGAACGAAAAACGTATGTTGCAGGAAGCGGTGGACGCCCTCATCGACAACGGCAGAAGAGGCAAGGCGTTGTCCGGTCCTTCCAACCGTGATCTGAAATCCCTTTCCGCTATGCTTCGCGGGAAACAGGGTCGTTTCCGTCAAAACTTGCTTGGTAAGCGTGTCGACTACTCCGGTCGTTCGGTTATCGTCGTCGGCCCCGAGCTCAAGATTTATCAATGCGGTCTGCCCAAGGAAATGGCGATCGAACTCTTCAAACCCTTCATCATGAAGCGGTTGGTGGAAAGCGGTCAATGCCACAACATCAAGACGGCAAAGCGCGCCGTGGAAAAGGCGAAAGATATGGTTTGGAACGTCCTCGAAGACGTCATTAAAGACCACCCCGTGCTTTTGAACCGTGCGCCTACGTTGCACCGTCTGTCCATTCAGGCGTTCGAGCCCGTCCTCATCGAGGGTAGAGCCATCAAGATCTCCCCCCTCGTCTGCGGACCTTTCAACGCCGACTTCGACGGCGACCAGATGGCCGTGCACCTTCC
>JAGAJI010000066.1 GCA_017626135.1 Clostridia bacterium
CGCGCTTTTGCCGAAGTAAATTTTGGTGGGGTTGTGAAAAGTAAAATCGTATATCATAATAAAGCTCCTTTCCTTATATAGTATTATCATAGCACGGTTGATTGCAAAAGTCAAGCGAAATAAAGAAAACTCCCCGACCGTGCGGTCGGGGAGAAGTTTACCTTTTTAATTAAAACGCTTTGCCGGCGGAACCAAGCACGTCTACAATCTTGTGCTTGACCATTTCCTTCATGGACGCGCGTGCGTCGCCGAGGTACTGACGAGGGTCGAAGTGACCGGGGAACTCGCTGAAATGCTTTCTCAGCGCCGCCGTGAACGCTACGCGGAGGTCGGAGTCGATGTTGATCTTGCAAACCGCCATCTGCGCCGCTTTGCGGAGTTCGGATTCGGGAATACCGATTGCGTCGGGCATATGACCGCCGTACTGGTTGACGATGGCAACCTTGTCCTGAGGAACGGAGGACGCGCCGTGCAATACGATGGGGAAGCCGGGCAATCTCTTGCCGATTTCTTCCAAAATGTCAAGACGGAGTTTGGGGTCCTGACCGGGCTTGAACTTGTAAGCGCCGTGGGAAGTCCCGATGGCGATCGCAAGGGAGTCGATGCCGGTAGCGGCTACGAAATCCTGCACTTCGTCGGGGGAAGTGAACTGTGCGCGATCGTCGGCAACGTTGACGTCGTCTTCGATGCCTGCAAGCGTACCGAGTTCCGCTTCTACGACGACGCCGTGGTCGTGTGCGTATTCGACGACTTTCTTCGTGATGGCGATGTTTTCTTCCCAAGGATGGGAGGAGGCGTCGATCATGACGGACGTGAAACCGCCGTCGATGGATGCTTTGCAGATCTCGAAGTCTGCGCCGTGGTCAAGGTGCATCGCAACGGGGATATCGTTGGTCTCTACGGCAGCTTGTACGAGGTGCTTTAAGTATACGGGGTTCGCGTACTTTCTTGCGCCTGCAGATACCTGCAAAATAACGGGGGATTTTTCTTCGTTTGCAGCTTCCACAATCGCCTGGATCATTTCCATGTTGTTTACGTTGAACGCACCGATTGCGTACTTACCTGCATACGCTTTTTTGAACATTTCGGTAGTAGTTACCAAAGGCATAATAATGACCTCCAAATTTTATTCATACGTATTTATTATAAATCATTTTCCCCAAAAAAGCAAACGAATGAAGGGGGCGTAGGAAAAAAAGTGGGCGCGGAAAGACTTTTTTTGGAAGGGGGATTTTCCTGTAATTTCCAAAGAGAAAGGGAAAAAGAGAAAATTTGTGCAGAGAAAAATAAAAAAAATTAAAAATTTTGAAAAAAGTTGAAAAACTCGCGTCAAAACAGCTTGACTTAAATTTCGTTTCATAATACAATAAATAGGCAAGCTTGAAGCGGCGCTTGAAAATCCCGTTTTTCCCCGTTAGTTGAACGGATTTTAAGTACGCGAAAAGCGAGACAGGAAAAAGATAAGAAAAATATATACGAAATAAGGAGTAACATACTATGAAGACCTATATGGCAAAAGCCGAAACGGTTGAAAGAAAATGGTACGTCGTGGACGCGGCAGGCGTTCCCCTCGGCCGTCTTGCAAGCCGTGTCGCTTCCGTACTTCGCGGTAAAAACAAACCGACCTTCACTCCCAACGTGGATTGCGGTGACTTCGTCATCGTCATCAACACCGACAAAGCGGTTCTTACCGGCAAGAAGTTAGAAAACAAATTCTACAGATACCACACCGGTTACATCGGCGGCCTCAAAGAAATTTCCTACAAGAAAATGATGGAAGAAAAGAGCGACCTTGCCGTATACGAAGCGGTAAAGGGTATGCTTCCCAAGAACAGCCTCGGCAGAACGATGCTCAAAAAGCTCAAAGTGTACAAGGGTGCTGAACACAACCACGCAGCGCAGAAGCCCGAAGAGCTGAAACTTGACTAAGGAGAGGATGAAAAATGGCAAAAGCAAACGTTAAAAAGAAACTTCAGTTCTGGGGAACGGGCAGAAGAAAGAAGGCTATCGCCCGCGTTCGTCTTATCCCCGGCGGTAACGGTACGATCGTCATCAACGATCGCACGTTCGAAGACTATTTCCCTCAGGGTACCCGTCAGTACATCGTTAAACAGCCCTTGGTAGCCGTGGACGTAGAAGGCAAATACGACGTATTCGTAAACGTTGTCGGCGGCGGTTACACCGGTCAGGCAGGTGCTATCCGTTTGGGTGTCGCTCGTGCGCTTCTCGAAGCGGAAGAAAACAGCCGTCCTACCTTGAAGGCAGCAGGATTCCTGACGAGAGACCCTCGTGCAAAAGAAAGAAAGAAGTACGGCTTGAAGAAAGCTCGTCGCGCTCCTCAGTTCTCGAAGAGATAATTTCTTTCCGAATACAAAGGAAAATCAAAACTCCGAAACCTCGTGTTTCGGAGTTTTCTTTTTTGGAAAAGCAACGCCGCCCGAATGCGTTTGCATTCGGGCGGCATGATGGATAAGGGAAAGAGTTTACAATCCCAAAAGTTGCTTTTTCTTGGCTTCAAATTCCTCTTCGGTGATAATGCCGTCGTCGAGCAACGCCTTATAATTTCTGATTTCTTCCGTTCTGTCGCCGTCGTTTTTCGCTTGGGGCGAACGATCTCCGCCTTCCGTATCGGAATCGGGCGCGCCCTTCTTTTCCATCGTGCAGAGTCGGTTGATTTTGTTCTGCATAAGAATCAGGGAAACAATGCGGACGAAGAAGGAAAGGATAAAAGCGATCAGGGTGATTTCTTCGTCGTTCTGTTTTTCCTTCCCCCATGAGTCGAGGATCTTGCACGAGCGATAGATCCAGTATACGTAATAGAAGGGTACGAACATACAGAGCAACAGTTTGGTGGTGGGATTTCTCTCTTCCTGATCGGGTGCGTTATTCAAGAATTTCGTGGTGCGATAGATCCAAATCAATTCCCAAATGCCGAACGTAAAGAGGAGCAAAAGCGCGTGCTGTACGAGGTCGTAATAGCCCTCCTGCTTCTGTTGATACCCGTCGGGGACTTCTTCGCCTTCGGGGCAGGTGGACTTAAATGCCAACCCCGCGCAAATCATGAACGAAACGTACAGCAAGGGAAGTAGGATCATTTGTCCGGTAAAGCCAAGGAATCCGAACCCGATCGTGAGCGTGTCGTTCAGGAGGTAGCCGACGATTGAAGAGATCAGATCGCCAAGGAACAAAATAGCAGGGAGAAACCAGAGCTTTTTGACGCGCGCGCCCCCTTTTTGATGGCTGAAAAAGGAGAGAACGGTCAAAAATCCGTAAGCGAGCGCAGAGAAGAAAGACGCTACGGCTAAACCGACGTAATAGGATAAAAAATCGGGGGTAAATAATTCGTTCTGCAAATAGAAGTGGTTATAGAGGTAGTTGATTCCGCCGTAAATTCGGTGAAGCGCCATCAGCCCCAGACAGATCGTCGTTCCCCAGTTGCCCTTTTTAAGCAGGAGAAAAATCCCCAACACAATGGGCGGGATATAAGACACGAGCAAGAAAAAATTCCAGTATTGCATAGTAATGCTCGAAGCAATCGTGCTGACGAGCGCGAGAGAAACGGGTATGAGCAGGAGAACACCTGCAAGCAGATAACACGGATTTTTTGAAGTGGATTTTTTCATAAAAAACTCCTTTCCGATTGGATTTGATTTATTATAGCATAGTTTTTCCCGAAAGTCAATAGTTTGGGACTTAAAACGCCCGTGGGGGAAGAATTATTTTCCCGAACGCCTTGCTTTTTCAGGTTGCGTATGGTATAATAGAAAAAAATTAAAAAAAATTCAAAAATTTTCCAAAAATAGTGAGTAAAATCGATTGTTCGCGCGTTATATAAGTGAGCGATGCGATAAAAGCGCACGAAAGACCCCACGGGGCAAATACGAAAAAGGAGGCGACGCATATGTCTGTACAACAGGGCTTGATCGGGTATCGGCGGTTTTTGCAGGGCGATAGCGCCGCGCTGGAAAACACCGTACGTTTTTACAGCGACGCGCTCGTACGGTTCGCCTTGCATTACGTGCAGGACCCGTCCACCGCCGAAGATATCATGGAAAACGCCTTCGTCGCCCTCGTCGTCAAACGCAAAAAGTTCGACGAGGAAGAACAGCTCCGCACCTACCTCTATAAGACCGTCCGCAACGGGTGCTTGACCCACCTGCGAGGCAAAAAGCATTTGGCAAGTCTCGACGAGAACGCGGATAAACTTCTCGGCGGCGGTGTGGAGAGCGAAGTTTTGCGCCGCGAACGGCAGGAGGTCGTGCGCAAAGCCCTGGAAAGACTACCCAAGCAGTACGAGGAAGTGTTGATTTTGAGCTACTACAACGGACTCAACGTACAGGAGCTGTGCGACTCCCTCGGCAAGAGCGAAAAGCAAATCTACAACCTCATCGGGCGCGCCCGCACGTCGCTTAAAAAACAGTTGGAATCGTATTTCGATACGAATATGGAGATTTTATGAAAACCTATCAACAGCAAACGCAAAGCATATTGAACAAAGCGAGGAAACGGAAAATGAAAAAGACCTCTATGATTCTCGGCGCTTGCGCGGCAGGACTCGGCGTCTTCGCGCTCGTGCTCTTCACCCCTTACTCCCTGTTTGCCACCCCCGACAACAGCTTGCAAAGCTATCGTGGGAGCGAGTATTACCCTGTCATTGAGAAGATTCACGAGCTCACGAAAACCAAAAACGAGGGCACCACGTACAAGAATAACTTTGAAAAATGGACGGCAAACTTCTTTGGTGCTTTCAAGGTGGGATCCATGGCGCCGAGCAGCGGGAAGGGGGATATCGCCGTCGAGGAGGCACCCGAGATGGCTCCCGGCGGTGCCTGGGACGATGACGCTGCGCAAGGTGGGAATCCCGGAAATTCTACTTCCGAGGAGTCACCCGAAGGTGGCGGGAACTACGAAGAAACCACCGACAATCAAGTGGAAGGGGTCATCGAGGCGGATCTTCTCAAACGTTCGAGCACCCACGCCTTCTATCTGACGGGCGTGCACTCGTCCATTTGGAATGAAAACGGGTATTACGAGAGCGTCAACGCACCCCTGCTCCGTGTATATTCGATTGCAGGCGCTGCCTCCAAGCAGGTGGAAAGCTATCGGATCGAGCCCGATGCGGGCATGAAATTCCGCTCCACGGTGACGGAGATGTATCTTTCCGAGGATTGCACGACGCTGACCGTATTTTCCGGTGTATACGACGGCGAGGAGTATGCCTACACGGCGGTGATTTCCCTCGACGTGAGTGACCCTACGGACGTGCGCGAAATCAGTCGGATGTACCTTTCGGGCGGTTACCTTTCGTCCCGACTCGTGAACGGAGAGCTGCTCGTGATCAATGCGTACGGGGCGAGCCACCACCCCGACTTTGACGACGAGAGCACCTTCCTGCCCCAGTACGGCGACGGGAAGAGTATGCAGAGCGTGGCGGCGGAGGACATCGTCTGCCCCGACGTGGCGACGAGCACGAGTTACACCGTCGTGACCAAGTTGGACGGGAAAACGTTGGAGGTGGAGGACAGCGTGGCGCTCCTTTCCTACTCGCAAGAGGTATACGTGTCTGCGACGAACTTGTTTTTGACGCAGAACTACACGGATATCGACGAGCTCGGCGGCGGCAAGTGGGAACAGCTTGCCAAGACGAATATTTCCTGCGTGAACTATGCGGGCGAAGGCTTGCAGGTGACGGGCACGGCTTGCGTGGACGGCAGGGTGAAAAACCAGTATTCGATGGACGAATACGAAAACGTTTTGCGCGTGGTGACGACGTATAGTCGGACCGTGTTTGAAGAACGCAACGGCTACGGGTATAACTGGATGACCACTCTCTCGTCGGAGACGAATGCCAACCTCTATTGCATCGATCTGACGAGTTTCGAAAGGGTGGCGAGCGTGGAGAAGTTCGCGCCCACGGGGGAAACGGCGGAGTCCGTGCGCTTCAACGGCACGAAGGCGTACGTGTGCACGGCGGTGAGGATCACCTTCACCGACCCCGTATTCTTCTTCGATTTGTCCGACCTTTCCAACATTCAGTGGACGGACACGGGGACGATCGACGGATACTCCTCCAACCTCGTTGATTTCGGACATGGGTACCTCGTCGGCATCGGAATGAACGAAAAACGGGAACTGAAAATCGAAGTCTACACCCAGGGCGAAGGCAAGGTGGACAGCGTGGATTGCTACGAGCTCGACGCAGACTTCTCGGAAGAATACAAGAGCTATCTCATCGATAGAAAGAACGGCTTGATCGGCTTGGGCGTCCGGACGGCGGTAGACGGACAATATCAGACGGCGTATCTGCTCTTGAAGGTGGAGGACGGCACCTTCGTGCAGACCTATCTGATTCCGCATAAGAGCGGTGTCGATAACGCGCGCGCCTTCTTCGAGGCGGACTATCTCTACCTCTTCGGCGACGAGTTCCAATCCGTTTATCTGGGAGAATAAAGCATGAAGACGCTCAAACGCATCTGCGCGATTGTGATTTCCGCGTTGCTTACTCTGTCCGTGACGGGGTGTGCCCTCGTTAGGGAGATCCTGCCCCTCGAACAGAACACCGCCTTTACGGTGGGGTACGACTACGATATGCACGTGGAGGGGAAGGCGACCTTGCTCCTCAACGGGAGTTTTCCCTTCTTCGATTTCGAGGAATACGGCGTTGCGCCCCTGCTCGCAGGCGACGAACTGACGGTGTATTATGTGGGAACTATATACACGCTGGAAAGCTATCCCGGGCAGGTACAGCTCCGCGGCAGGATCACGAAGGTGGAGAAGACGTATTCCGCCCAAATCGTAGGGAATTGCTACAAAGAAGGGGAGCAGGTACGCAATGAAAGCGGACTTGGCTTTATCAACCTGCCCGAATACGCAATCTGTGAAGACGGCAGTTGCGTGGAGTTTTTCACCCTTGCGGACGGGACGGAGCTGTTCGTGGCGTACGCCACTCCGCACGAGCCCGGCGTGGACGTGGATATAGACGCACAAAGGCTTGTCCCCACTGCCCTCTATACCTATGATCCGAGAGCGTAGCTGAAATATAAAGACCTCTTTTGACCTCTTGATATCGGGGAGCCGCCGCGGTAGACCGCGGCGGCTCCCTTCCCGTTCAGCGTTTGGGAGAAGGGCTCCGTCCCGCCCGTTTTTCGTGGTTCTCCAAAAACTGCGCCGCCGCATTGCGGGTAGGGGCGGACGGGACAGACCTCTCGTCGGGCGCTTGCGGTTCGGGCTCGGGCGAAGAAGAGGGCGCGACGTTTTCCGCAGAAGAGGACGGGGGAGTGAGTAAATTTTGCAAAATTTGGAACAGTCCGAAAGGCTCCATAAAAAAACCTCCAAAAATTTATAAAAAATCATAGAAAATTGAGAAAAGGCAAGCGTTTTTGTTTGATTTAATCGACGATTTAAGTTATAATAGAGTATGCGGTATATTATCGTTCTAAAACAATAAAACGAAGAAACGGAGAAATTCGTTTCAGGCAATCGGAAAAATTTCTTCAAATTTTCGGTTGCGTAAGGAGATAAGATTTAACTATGAGAAATCAGACCAAAAAACTACTCAGTTTCGTAGCTGCGGCTACGATGCTCGCTTCGACGCTTGCGGTGACAGCTTGCGGCGATTACAGCTTGGGCAAAAAGCTTGACGCGCCTGCAACGGACGCCGTCGTTTCTTCCAACGGCGGTTTCGCCGTGGAAAAGGGCGACTACGTGTACTTCATCAACGGGCAGGAAAGCTACACCGCGGACAACAAGTACGGCGACGTCGTGAAAGGCTCGTTGATGTGCATCACCAAGACCGACCTTGCGGCAGGCAAGTACGACGGTGCAAAAGTCGTCGTGCCCACCCTCGTCGGTTCGCAGAACTTTGAAACGGGTATCTACATCTTTGGCGATTACGTGTACTACGCAACCCCCACGACGGATAAGAATATCCAAGGTCAGGTGGAAAATTCGTGGATCGACTTCAAGCGCGCGAGGCTTGACGGTTCGGAGACGATGAAGGGGTACTACTTCCGTCTTTCCTCCAACTCCGCCAACTTCCGTTTCGTAGAAGTGGACGGCGTGGTGTACTGTCTCTATGAAGAGGACAGTATGCTCAAATCCTTCAATACCGACACGAAGCAAACGACCGTGCTCGCCAAGGGCGCAGGCACTTTCTATTACAATGAGAAGAACCCCGTCGACCCCACCGTCTACTACACGATGGGCGTTACCTACAACGTCGACAGCGGTAAGAGCTCGACTGCGACCTATAATCAGATTTATTCCGTAAGAGCAGACGCGACGGCAACCGTCGATGCAAAGGAAGCTTCTTACACTGTAACGGGTGGCAGAAAGTACGACTTCGATAAGGCGTACATGGAAAAAGTCAACGAAGACGCAAAGAAGACGGCGAATGAAAACAAAACCGATTACGAGCCTACCTACGACTTCAACGACTACTCCACCTATCCGTACGTGAACCTCGGTACCCTCGTCATCGACGGTATCGGTTCGAAATGCGATTTGAACTATAACACGAATACCCCTTACAACAACTCCGAAGAAACCAACGCGGAATTGCAGGGCTATAAGTACACGATCGCTCGTTACGACAACGACGGCGTTTACTACACGAGAGGGGACGGTTCCAAGCTCTACTACTACAACCCCGCCGCGGATACGACGACGGCAGGGAAAGAAGTCAAGGCAAACGAACTTTCCACTACCGTCGCATTCGACACCACGAAGGCGTCTTCGAGCGCGTTGATGAGCATTGTGGACGGCAAACATCAGTATATCTATACGGCAAACTCCAACATCTATCGCGCTACGGCGGGGGCGGACGGTTCCGTTGCGGAAGATATCAAGCTCTGCGCGGCGGCGAGTGCGACTCTTTGGAAGACGGAAGGGGAATACCTCTACTACTATGAATCCGGTTCTTCTTCGAGCGGCTATCAGCTTTCGAGAATTAAGTATGACGGCGACGCGGACAACTATCACGAACTCTTGGTGACCGACGAATACAAACCCGTCACCTACGATTACGTGGATTTCGCATCTTCGTGGTATTTGCCCGAAATGGTGGGCGGCACGTTGCTCTATGCAAATGCGCAATCGGTTGGCAGCACTTCCTATAATTATATTTATGCGACCGAGCTTTGCGCAACGGTGGACGAGATCAAAGCGAAGAACGACAAGTATAACGCAACGATGGATTATATCGATACCGAGCTCACCGCAGACGTAGGCAACGCGGCAAGATACCTCTACCGCACCGTGACGCTCAACGCAGACGGCACCTGCGACAAGACGCAGCAATTCTTCGTGGATTTGGAAGAAGCGGCTACGCAGTACGAAGAAGTCAACGACAAGAAAGTGTCCTGGTTCACCGCAAGCGAAGGCGAAAAGTCTACGTTTGAAGAGGACGTTCTGGACGTGCTCCTCGCAGCGGATCGCACAAATTGCGAATACGTGCTCGAAAGCGAACTTATCCATAGGATCGGCGAAGTGAAAGAAGATGACGCAGAGGCAATGCACGAATCCCTCAAAGCGTACCTGCCTTATCCCACCATCGTGGAAGAAGAGGAAGGGCTTGCTTGGTGGGTGATCACCCTCATCGTGGTCGGCGCAGTCCTCGTCGTTGCGGCAGGCGTGACCGTTCCCGTCGTACTCGTCATGAGAAAGAAGAAGGAACAGGCAAGGCGCGACGCGATCGTCAACGCACACGAACGCAAGAAGATCGATACGACGGACGATAAGTCCATCGACGTTTACAGCGACGAACCCGCCGAGGCTCCCGTTGAAGAGACTCCCGTAGAGGAAACTCCCGTCGAAGAGGCTCCCGTCGAAGAATCCGACGTGAAACCTGAATAAAATAGGGCAAAAAAGCCGTTTCCGTTTTGGGAACGGCTTTTCTTTGTAAAAAATAGAAAAAAAGTTAAAAAAAGTTTTGAAATCGGGTGAAAAACAGTTTACAAAACTTATAATTATTAATATAATATAGCAAAATCATGGTGAGGGGAAACCCCTGCCGAAAAAAGAGGAATTTCAAGAATGGCGAGATATGTGATTTGCCCCAGATGCGAATTGAATTTTATCGACGCGGACGAGCAGGAGTACTGCGAAGTTTGCTTGAAGGAAATGAGCGGCGAGAAGACGTTTTCCGACGGGTTTGACTCGGAAGAGGAGGCGGAGGAAATGGAACTCTGCCCCGTCTGCGGTGAGAATTATATGATCCTCGGCGAGAAGATGTGCGAGGAATGTAAGAAGAAGACGGCTTACGAGGAAGAGGAAACGGAGGACGAGGATAAGGAAGACGCGTCGTGGAGAAGTTACCTCGACGACGAGGAAGAGGATATCGACCTCGGTATTCCCGAATCCGAATTCGAGGACGACGAGCAGGAGGAAGAAGAGGAAGAGGAGAAAATGGAAGAGGAAGAAGACTTCGAATACGTTTCCGCCGACGACTGTTACGACCTGTACGACGACGAGGTCGACGACGAGGACGACGACGACGATTTCGACGTATTCGACGACGACGATGCGCCCACGCCCAAATCGGGCAGAAAGAAGAAACGCAGAGACGACGATTTCTGATCGGCTCCGCAGAGCAACGAGGAAAGAAAAGAAGAGTTGACAGCCACAGCGGTTTGGTTTGAACGGCTGTGGCTGTTCTTGCATTCTTTTCGGCGATGAGCTCGAAGGAAAACGAAAATGCCCGTGAATGGATTTTATAGAGGAGATAGGCATGGACATCAGCCAATTTTTTTTGAACGGGGACTTGAAAGGCGCGATTGCGTATATGCGCGAACACGGGGAATTCAAAGACGTCCTTCCCGCGTACGTCGCGATTTTTGAAAATGGCGCATACCGCGCGTACGAAATCCCCGACGAACTCAACGAGATCCTGCGTTTGTATCAGATTTATTTCCGCGATACCTTTTATTGCGGAGTATCGGAAAAGGAGGCGGCGGACAAACTCCTGACGAATCTGAAAGCGCTTTTGCATATGCCGAATGCGGACGAGGAACTTTTGACGGAGAAACTTCAATCGACGTTTGAAGAGCGGGGGTATCACGCGCTTTTTGGGAAAACGCAGGGATATTACGGCCCGTATATTTGGCGGGAGACCCTGCCCAACGTCTATTGCGTCGAGTTGCCGAGCGGAAGGGCGGAGTATACGGTGAATATCCTCAAAGGGTTCGTATTTCGGAGCTGGATGGATTATCTGACCTTCGGCAGGTTCGGCACGCGCGGCTGGGCTTCGCCCGACGGCACGATCAACTGTATCGAGCAGGCGTACGATTTCGAAAGCGAACGCTTTCTCGTCTCTCTTTTGAAGCACGAGGCGCAGCACGTTGCGGACATGAAACGGTTTGCGGGGATTACCGCCGAGGAGCTGGAATACCGTGCAAAGCTCGTGGAACTCCATTATGCGAAGGATTTGGGATTGTTGCAAAAATTCCTGTCGGAGGCGGATGAAAGCAAAACGCGGGATAGTCATTCCATCGCGTCTGCGTGGGTCAAACGCGGGTTTGCAAAGACGGATCCAACGAATCTTTCCGATATCCAACACCGCGCGTTGGAACTGCTTTCCGCCCACACGAGAGAAATGGAAGAAAAATATGGAAAAGGAAAGACGGGCTCCAACGATTGAGCGCCGTAGACGGGTTGCCCGTCGAACGGAACGGGTGCGTTCTATACGAAAAGGATAAAGCAAAAGACGTGACTTTCGTCACGCCTTTTTTCGTTTTCCGTTACAAGTCGTCCGCATCCTGCACGGGGACTTCTCCCTTGCGTTCGGGTCGCCCCGTATAGCTCCCGTTGACGTCGGTATCGGAGGGCTCGAAAGTCACCTCCAAAGCGCGTTTGGTGGGGGCAGGTATGCGTTGAGTTTTCTTTTTCGACGGCATCAGCGGTTGCAATCGCGCGAATAGCTGTGGTTGTTGCAGTCCTTTTCGCCGTTCTTGCTGCCGCCGTTTTTATTGCCGCAGTCTTGGTTCTTTTGATTTTTCTGGTTCTGATTGTTCTGATTGTTTTTCATAGTTTCTCCTTTTTGAAAAGCAAAGGACCTTGAAAAAGTTACTCCCGTACCCCTTCGTAGGGAAGGTGCAAATCGACGTAGCCCTGTCCCGCCTTGCAAAGGGGGCAGACCTTCCACGCCTCGGTGCCGACGTGCATATAGCCGCACTCGCTGCAAATCCAAAGCATGGGGTGTTCGCTCTTGTAGAGCGTGCCTTCCCGAACGCCGTCGGACAGGTATTGAAAGATGATTTTGTGCTGACCTTCGACCGCCGCGACGAGCTTATACAACTTTGCGACGTCCTCAAACCCTTCCTTTTCCGCGATTCTCGCAAATTCAGGGTAGATATCTTCCGCTTCGTTTTTCTCGTCCGTCGTTGCAAATTTCAGGCTCTCCGCAAGCGTGCCCATATGAAAGGGATAGCCCGCCTCGAAGGAAACGTTCTCCCGACTTCCCGTCTTCTCGATGATTTTATTAAAAAATTGCGTCGCGTGGAGAGTTTCGTTCTTGGCGAGCGTGCGCACAGCGTCCGCCAGCGTTTTCATATCCTCTTTCATGGCGAGCTTTGCGATCATCTGGTAGCGCATACCCGCCTGACATTCGCCGGCAAAACTGCGGGCGAGGTTCTTAAAAGTTTCCGTGTTTTCAAATTGCATATTCGTATCTCCTTGCAAGGTCCGTTGCCTTCCTTATGCAGTATGGTCGCTCGTCTTTAAAATATTCTCAAAATATTCTTGCCAAAGTATGGAAAAACGGTTGCAAAAGTTGCGCGTTTTATATACAATAATATAGGAATAAAAATCGCTCAACGAAGACATGGTAGCCCCAAAAGGAGAAAAGACAATGTTTCATATCGTATTGGTAGAACCGGAAATCCCCCAGAACGCAGGCAATATCGCGCGCACCTGTGCGGCGACGGGAACGCATTTGCATATGATCCGTCCGCTCGGTTTCGAGGTCACGGACAAGTACTTAAAACGCGCGGGGTTGGACTACTGGCACCTCGTCGAGATCTCCTATTACGACAGCTTTGACGAACTTAAAGCCAAATATCCAGACGGCAGATTCTTCTATTTCACGACCAAGGGGAGGCACTGTCACAGCGACGTGCAATTTCGCGACGGGGATTTCCTCGTGTTCGGCAAGGAGACGAAGGGGCTGCCCGAGGAGCTGTTGATGCAAAACGAGGGGACCTGTCTGCGCATTCCCATGTTCTCCGAGGCGCGCTCCCTCAATTTGAGTAACTCCGTCGCCGTCGCGCTGTACGAGGCGCTCCGACAGACGGACTACGACGGACTCTTGGAAGAAGGGGAGCTCCACAACCACAAATGGAGCGACGTAAAGTGATTGCAAGGCGTATAAATTCATAAAATTTTGTCAATAACCTCCGTGTAAAAACGTGGAGGTTATTTTTTTATGAAAAACGTTTGCATAATTTTTTTATTGTCAGTCATAATAAGTTTAACGGCGTTGGGTTTGCGCGGAAATTTTGGAAACGAGGGTACCACGTCTGCGTTCACCGAACAATCCCTCGTCCAAAACGAGGAATATTTGCGGATCCACGTTCGCGCGGACTCCAACGAAAACGGGGCGCAGGCGGTCAAATACAAGGTGCGCGATCGGGTGGTGGAGTACCTCACTCCCCTCGTGGCGAGCTATAAAACGAAGGCGCAGGCGATGGAAGGGATCGCAAAGAATTTGGAGAAGATCGCCGCCGTCGCCACGCAGGTCTTGCACGAGGAAGGCTTCGCCTATTCCGCGAAAGCGAGTTTGCGCAGAGAGGAATTCCCCACTCGCGTATACGGGGAGTACGTCCTGCCTGCGGGGGAGTATACCGCTTTGATTTTGGAGCTTGGGCGTGGGGAAGGGGACAACTGGTGGTGCGTGGTATATCCGCCCTTGTGCTTTGCCGCGGTGGATACGGACGTCGTCTATCGGAGCAAGATTTTGGAGATTATCGAGGACTGGAAAGCTGACCACGACGGGGTAGAGTAGGATCGGGCAGCGGAGCCACTCCGCTACATAGGAGGAATAACAGGATATGAAAACATCAGTCAGGAAATCCATATTCGTATTGCTCGCTTGCGCGACGGTCGGCGTCTGCGGGGTTGCTGCAACGAGCTTTCGACCCACCCGGGTATGCGTTGAATATGAAAATCAAGCCATCGCGACCGCGGCGATCCTCAAACAGGGGAGCCAAGGCGGCGAGGTCAAAGAGGTGCAACGGCGCTTGAAGCGTTGGGGATATTACGCGGGGAGCGTGGACGGCGTCTTCGGCGTCGGGACCAAAAACGCCGTGATCGCCTTTCAGAAAAAGAACGGGCTCACGCCCGACGGCGTCGTCGGGAAATCCACCTATAAGGCGCTCGGCATGAACAGTTCCTACGAGGTGCTCGCAGGGCAGTCCCAAAACAGCGGGAACGTGGGCGGCTATTCGAGTTCGGACGTCTATTTGCTCGCGAAAACCATTCACGCCGAAGGGCGGGGGGAGCCGTACACCGGGCAGGTCGCCATCGGTGCGGTCATCTTGAACCGCGTCCGCGATAAGGCGTTCCCCAACACCGTTTCGGGCGTCGTCTATCAAAAGGGCGCGTTTACCGCCGTCGACGACGGACAGATCAACCTCGAACCCAACGAGACGGCGATGAAGGCGGCGAAGGACGCCATCAACGGTTGGGACCCGTCGGGCGGCGCGCTCTATTATTACAATCCCGCCGTTGCGACCAGCTCGTGGATTTTTGATCGCCAGACCATCACGGTCATCGGAAAACACGTCTTCGCAATTTGACGCGAAAATTTTATGTAGGGGGAGAAAAGTATGAAAAAGAAAGAAGTGGAAGTCGCGACCAACGTGTCCTCGGGGGCGGAAAAGGTTGAGACCGTAGAAAAGAAAGTCAAAAAGACTCGCAAGAACGACACCGCAAAAGGAGACGCCGCGATGGGGGATTCCGTCAAGAAATCCACCGCGGAAAGCAAGGAGAGCCCTGCGGAAAAGGAGCATAAAGCCGCGCAGGAGCGCGTAGAACACGCTTTGGAAAAGAAGGCGAAAAAGGCGAAGAAAAAAGGGGAATTGAGCAAGAAGATGAAGGAGAAAATCGCCGCCTATAAAAAATACGTCGCCGAAGAGAACGCGAAAATCGAAAAGCGGTTAGCCGAAAAGAAAGCCAAAGCGGAGAAACACGCCGCCGAACGCAAAAAGATTGCGGAAAAGCGTGCGGCGGAAAAGGAAGAAAAGGCGCGCGAGCGCGCTCGCGCCAAAGCGAACAGGCATCAAGAAAAAGCGCGTAAAAAAGCCAACGGGCGAAACAAAGCCAAGCGAAAGAGCGAAAATAAGGAAGGGCGCGAAAGTCGTGCGAAAGGCTACGGCGGTTGGATCGCCGCGGTGATCGCCCTCGGCGTCACCACCCTCGCTTTGGCGAGTACCGTCACCGTCGGCGCCGTCGAAATGAGCGACATGAAAAACGGCTTGACGGGCGCGCAGATGGGTACCATGTACGAGTTGACGGGGATCATGGAGCACGTAGACGACGATTTGGACAGGCTCCGTATCTCCGATTCCGCAACCCAACAGAGCCGCATTCTCACCGATCTTTTGGTGCAGGCGCGCCTTGCCGAAGCGGATTTGGGCAAGATGCCAATCAGCTTGGAAAAGGATCGCAATATCACCGAATTTATCAACCGTACTGCGGCGGAGAGCGAGAGAATGCTTTCCAAGCTCCGCGCAGGGGAGAAACTTTCCGACGAGGATAAGGGGACTTTGGAACGACTCTATCAGACCAACCACACCGTCCGTCAGGAGCTCGACGCCATGGCGGAATGCTGTAAGGGCAAGGACATGACGGAGTATATGAAGAAGGGGAAAGGGCTCGTCGGCGAGACGCTCGGACGGCTGGAAGAACTCACTTTGGAAGAGAATCGCGCCGCCCTCGAAGGCAAAATGGAGGGGACAGGTATGAGACGACCGCCCGAAGAGGGGGAAAATAAGAACGTTTCCGCCATCGACGCCGCTCGCGCGGAAGAACTCTGCCAAACGTATTTTGAGAAGTATAAGATCGAAGAATATCAATGCGTCGGCGAGACGACCAACCGTCACTACACCGCCTACAACGTGCAGGGGTACGACGGCAACGGCACGCTACTGTTCGCGGAAATCGACCGAAACACGGGTGCGCTCATTACCTTTGATTATTACGAGGAAGGCAATGCGGAGAACTTCGATCTCGATAACGCGCAACGCATTGCGGAGGAGTTTTTGGACGGGCTCGGCTATGAGAATTTACGCGTGTCGCGCGTGAGTCAGAGCGGCTCGACTTCCGATTTCACCTTCGTGTACGGAGAGGACGACGTGGTGTACTACCCCGACGCGATTCGCGTGAAAGTTTGCAGAACGCGTGGGCTCGTCTGCGGCTTCGATGCGAGCAAATATTTGAAAAATCATAGGGGCAGGGATGAGGTGAACGCAAAAATTACCATGGAAGCCGCCTATGAAAAACTCGATAAAAAGCTCGACGTGCAGTCGGCGACGCTTGCCGTCGTCAACACCGCGAGGGGAGAACGCGCGGCGTATGAATTCCTCTGTGCGTATGAGGAGAGCACCTATTTTGTCTACCTCGACGCAAATACGGGAGAGGAAATTGCCATCGTCAATACGAAAAACCTTCGCTAACGGAGTTTGTGCGCGCCGCCAAATTTTTTTGGCGGCGCGCAACTTTGCTCGTGTCTGATTTTTGCCCTTCTTCTTTCCGATTTTTTTATTTTTTTGTTGAAAAAGTCTTGACGAAAGTCAATTTATATGGTATACTATAATTAATATTCAATCTCAATAAAGGAGGGCAAACGTATGCAGGAAAGACAGACCAAGCAAAAGCAGATAATTTACGACGTATTGACGACGCTCGATCATCCGACGGCAACGGAAGTGTATAATTACGTGCATGAGCATTACCCTACTGTTTCACGTGCAACAGTCTTTCGGGTTTTGGGAGGATTCGTTGGGAGCGGAAAGGCTTTGGAATTAAAGGTAGCGGGGGAGGAAGTGCGGTACGATTACAACGTAGTGCCCCACTATCACGCGCATTGTACGAAATGCGGAAAAGTTGCGGACGTAGAAGTGGATCGAGGGCAGCTGAAAGGATTGCACGCGACGGGGATGCACGGCTTCGAAGTATGCGGATACAGCGTGGAATTTTTCGGGACTTGCGCAAGTTGCAAAGAAATTTCTTAAAAGAGCGAAAAAAGCGTTGACATTTTATTAAAAAAGGGCTATAATGAAAATGTCGACTGCGGTTGGCGTTTGAAAAAAGCAGGTGTCGCCTAGCGGTATGGCGACAGCTTCCCAAGCTGTTCCCGGCGAGTTCGACTCTCGTCACCTGCTCCATATTTTTTGTGAAAAACGGTCAAAAATGACCGTTTTTCTTCGTTTTTCGAGGTAATTTCGGGTAAAAACGTGAATTTTTAACAAATGCATAAATTTTTTCCGCCATTTTTCCGCCATCTGTCGCTGTAGCCCTTGAAAACGCTGAAGAAGTCGAAATGAAAATTTGTAAATTTTGCATTTTGAACGGTTTGTTTTGTATAGAATGATGCACCCGTACCAATGGTATGAGTGCGTTAATTTTTTATTTCGAGCAGTCGAATGACTTCTTGTTCAAATTCATCCAAGTTGACAATCCAATGTCCGCCGTTTTTTATTTTGAAAACGTTTTCAGAATGAAAAGCGTCCTGTAATAGCTGTCTATCCGTTTTAAGTTTTGGATAGACGGCTATCATTTCATTAAATGCCTTTGTTTGTCCTCGCAAACGGGGAAACGAAGTTCTTTGATAGATTTTCCTTGGATTAAGAACGGTTATAAAATCGACGATATTGATAAGCCATTTA
>JAGAJI010000067.1 GCA_017626135.1 Clostridia bacterium
ATATACGTAGACTACTACGTAATCCGTTCCCAAGCCGAACATGGAAACTCTGTCCCCATTCTCATCTACCGCTCTATCGATTTCGATATAAGTTGCATTTGCACGATAGAACAGTTTATCATCGCTGTTATCAGGCGTTGCCAACTTGAATTCACGCTTTTCACCGCACTTGTTGCAGTTTGCATCCAAATCGTCATCATAAGCGTGTCCTTCCGCCTTAACGACTTCCTGTGCTACGATAACTTCACCGCAAACGGAGCAATGTTTACCTTCCGTCTTACCATCCGTCGTACACGTTGCTTCTACCGCCGCATCAATCACTTCATTATGATTTACGCAAATGCTTATATTACATACGTCACACTTTCCGTCCTGAGGAGCTTCGTCCTTATGACCTTTCGCGGGAATAACTTCCTGAGGAACGCTTTCACCACATACGGAGCACTTCTTACCTTCCGTCAAACCAGTTTCCGTACAGGTTGCATCATAACCGGGGGTAATTACGTCTGTATGACCTTTTGCAGGAATTTCTTCCTGTGCCACGGTAACTTCACCGCAAATAAGACATTTCTTACCATCCGTCAAACCTGCTTCCGTACAAGTTGCATCATAACCTTCTACTACTTCTTCCATATGCACGTGTTCGGACAATACATCGAAAATATATGCGTCAAGGTTACCCATATTGATAAACATTTTAATTTCGTAGTCGACATTTGCCTCTACGTTAAATTCCGCAATTTTAAGCGTTGCTAGATTCCAATAATAGGTTTCAGGATTCTTTGCTGTACCCGTTCCTTTGGGTACTTCAGCATCCAAAAATCTCATCGGCTTGCCATTCATTAAAGCACCGGGAATATATTGAAGGATGCTACCGCCGCTTGCATTTGCAAATGAAAGGCTGAGCGATACAATTGCATCCTTGTCAGATTTTATCGTGAACGTTTGATAACCGCCGGGTGCAATATGTCCAAGTCCGGTTACGTGCGGCCAAACTTCAATTTCAACTGCGCCAGCGTCATCGGGAACCAAGTTTTCAATAGACAAGTCTTCTGCTTCAAGTCTATAGCTTGTTTCCTCTTCCGTAATAAGTACGTCGTAGTGTTTTTCAGGTTCCTCCGGCTTGTCCCCTGGTTTGGAAGAATCAGGCACGTCGGGGGTATTTCCCAACAACTGGTCGAAATAGTTTCCACCGATGTTAATCATGGCATTTACTGCATCTTCATACACAAAGAATGCAGCACCGGCAAACACAACCAACGATAAAAGAAATACAAGTAGTGTTTTTTTCATCATCATAAATCTCCTTTTTTTGATTTATTTTATATTTAATACCTTGTCGTTTTTTACGTCTTTGTTCCAACCGCACGTGGTTACTTCAACGTATATCCGAAAGATTATTAACCGAAAAAAATGTTCATTATAGATAGCAACAAACTAACATTTTTTATTTCTCTATGTTAATTTTATCACAAACTTTCGGTTTGTAAAGGTAATTTTGTTCCCAAAATATATACTTTTATTCACACTTTTATGAAGAATTAAAAAAATTGATCCTTCTTTTGGTTTTTTTATAAAGGAAATTTGGTGATTTGTCAAACTAAGTGCAACACTTTTTAAGAAAAAGTTCAAATAAATCTATAGGTTTTTGAAAATTAAGAACCTTTTTCGGTCTGGCGTTCATTAACGCCAGATTTTTTTCGAGCGTTTTGGGAGAAACGCGAGAAAGATTTCGTCCTTTGGGATAAAATTCTCTCAACAGTCCGTTTGGGTTTTCGTTTGTTCCTTTTTGCCAAGCACAATACGGATCGGCAAAGTACATCTGACAACCTAACGCCTTTTCTATTTCTCGCCAGCTTGCAAACTCTGAACCTCTGTCGCAAGTGATCGTTTTTACTGCCCCTTTCGGTAGTTGGGATAAGAGATAATTTTTCGGGTTCCAATTTGTATGAATTGAAAATCCCTAATATTGATTCACAGGGGCAAAAAAATCTCGTATCAAGCGTTAATAAAATGCTTAAAAAAATCAAAAAACATTCTCAAGCGATAGAACAAGACATTACTTCCATTAATGCTTTGCTTAGTAATTTTGAAGATTCAAATTAATACTGGACTTTCTCCCTCTTTTGTGGTATGTTGTGTGTTACCCAACAGAAAGGAGTATTAAAATGATCGACAGAAGAACAAAAAATGCGGAGATATTCCGCGACACAGAATGATGGTACACTCCTTCGGGTGTGTCTTTCATCGTCGGCTGCGAATCTCATTTAACAACACGCTAACAAAATAACAAAAGGGATAGGTTCATACGAGCCTATCCCTTTCGTTACTTAATTAAGATATTATGATTCCAAACTATCCTTATCAAGCAAAAACTCTTTAACACCCATCATGACGTATCCCTTTTCATCGCGACGGGGTTTCATACTTTTTTCAACGACAATAATCTTTTTGAAAGAATCCATAGTTTTATCAAAAGAAGCAGTTTCCTGTTCATATTTTGCTTGATCAGGAAGCGCATATGCAGATTGAATATAGTATTTTTTACTTCCAAGCGTAGCGATAAAATCAATCTCAAGTTGAATGCGAGTTTCTTTGCCTTGCACATCTCTTTCGCGTGACTCTACCATACCAACGTCTACTTGGTAGCCTCTATAACGAAGCTCGTTATAGATGATATTCTCCATAATATGAGTGCCTTCAATTTGTCTAAAATTCAGGCGAGCATTGCGAAGTCCAATATCTTCGAAATATATTTTATACGGAGTACCGATATATTTTCTGCCTTTGACGTTATAACGTTTTACACGAGTCAGCATAAAAGCATCTTCCATATGCGTAATGTAACGATCCACAGTAGCCTCACAAATTTTACTTCCGTGAATAGTGTTCATAGTGTTGGCGATATTTCGAGGATTGGTTAAGGATGAAACACCGGAAGCAACAACATCAAGAACTTCTCCTATGGTTATCTCATCTTGTAAACCATAACGATTTTTGATATCTCTCAAATAAAGATTTTGCATTTGAGAAATAAGATAATTTGATTTTTGTTCTTCAGTTGCCATCAGTGCAACCGCAGGCAATCCGCCATAGATAGAATAGTCGTCAAACGCCTCGCTTTTTTCTCCGCCTTTGAATGCATAATACTCCGAAAACGAAAGCGGAAGGACATGAACTTCATCGCCTCTACCTTCAAACTCAGTCAAAATATCTTTTGATAGAAATTTAGAATTACTGCCAGTAACATACACGTCAAGATTGCTTTTGCGAAGAAATCCGTTCATGACCGATTCAAATGCGCCAAGCTTTTGCACCTCATCAAGCAAAATATAGTGAATCTCTTGATCTGCGATTTGAGGCTGCAACCAATTCAAAAATTTAGTGGGATCGACTTTTCTATCCTCGCGGTCATTATCAAGGACAATAGGATCTTCGCCGATTTTTATTAGATCATCAGCTGAGTCAAAGGCAAACTTGATAATATGGTCATCGCTGATACCTTCTGAAATTAAATGATTATAAAACAAAGTATTGAGCAGATATGATTTGCCGCTTCTGCGAATACCAGTAATAACCTTAATAAAGCCATTATGTTTTCTAACAATAAGCCTATTCAAATAAATATCTCTTCTAATCTCCATAATAACCACCATCTAATATTTTCGCCGCAAACGGCATTTTTATTAGATACATTATACACGATTCATTCTAAAAATGCAACAGTTTCATCTAATATTTTTGCCGCAAACGGCATTTTTATTATTTTGAACATCGATATTTAAATCATTTTGTCGATTTTGGATTACACGAATTATTTTCCCATGATAATAACATCTTCTAAAAATCCCTTTTCAACATAATTTCTACTTTCCTAAATGTTGTTTAATTGTTTTTGTCGAAAGTAATTGTAACCGTTGTGCCGACACCGATTTCACTTTCAATGGAAAGTTCGGCATTATACAAAGCACAAATATGTTTTACGATTGCAAGACCTAATCCCGTACCGCCCGTCTTTTTAGAGCGTGATTTATCTACACGATAAAATCTTTCACAAAGGCGTGGGATATTCTCTTTTTCAATACCAATTCCCGTATCGGCTACGGTTATTTTTATTTCTTTTTCGTCTTCGCTTATTTCAACGGTAATTTTGCCGTTTTCCACGTTGTAGTGGATTGCGTTTGAGCAAAGATTTTCAACCACTTCAAAAATCTTTTTATTATCTGCTAAAACCGTTCCCGCGCCTTTTACTTCCAAAGTTATATTTTTCTTCTTTAATTCAGAAGCAAGTTCCAAAGCAACTTCATCCGCAACGGCTTTCACGTCAACGGGAGTGTGAATCATATCAATATCTTCACCGTTTTCAAGTTTGCTGAGTTTAAGCATATCAGATATAAGCGAAGCAAGGCGCAAACTTTCTTTGTGTATTCTATCTACTTGCTTTTTAGAGCCGTCGTCAAGCGTTTCTTTGGCAAGCAATAATTCCGACAAGCCTTGCATAACCGCTACGGGCGTTTTGAGTTCGTGCGAAGCGTTCGCAAAGAAGTCGCTCTTTTGTTTTGCGATCACCTTTTGACTGGTAATATCCGTAATAATCACGATAGAATATACGTTATCGCTTTGGCTATCTACCTTGCGTATGACCACCGACAATTCTTTGCCCTTATAGGTGTATTCCGAAGCGTAATTCTCGCCAAGATGACGGGCGATTTTCTCACAAAGGGGTAAATCGTCGATAAGGTAAATAAAGTCCTTGCCCGTAACGTTTTCGGTGGAATCAAAAATAGTAGAAATGCTCTTGTTTACGAAGATAATCTTCTTTTGTTCGTCGATAGCAACGATGCCTTGCGACACGTTTTCAAGCACCGTATTCAGCTTATTATGTTCTTCTTGTACCCTTTGGATATGGATAGCGGTATTTGCGTTAAGTTCGTTAATTTGATTAAGAACGGAATAGAGTTCAGGTTCGCCCGAATCCGTTTTGATAGGAATATAATTCCCTGCATTTAAGCTACGCAAGCTATCGCCGACCTCGGTGATTTTGCCCGATATTTTATTAGACAACACGTTGGAAATAACGATGGAAGCAATTAAGCACACCACCAAAACGACAATCAAAATGGGAAGAGCAACCCCTAAATATCCGTTGATTTGACTGCTTTTCACGGCTAAACGCAAAACAATTTCCGTGCCGTCCGCAAGCTCCGTTTTCAAAGCGTAATACGTCATATTGCAATCGAACGTTTCGGAATATCTTTCTACCGTTTCGGGCTTTCCGTTTAGTGCGTTTTTAACTTCTTCACGGTCAATGTGGTTTTCAAGTGGGGATTTCGTGTCGCTCTCAAAAAGCACGTTCCCGTCTAAATCCATAATCGTTACGCGGAAAACATCGTCGTTTTCATAACGGGAAAAATTGTCAAAATCGTCGGTGTTTTGCACGAGCGAGCAAGCAAGCTCCGTTTCTTCCGCAAGACGTTCTTTCATCATTTCTTTTGCATTGACGTTTACGGCAACGATACCGAAAATAAACATCACAAGAACGGAAAGAAAGGTAAGTGCAAGGATTTGCAATAAAGTTTTCTTTTTCATTTATTTATTTTCAAACCGATACCCGATACCGCGAACGGTAACGATACAGTCCTTTCCTCCTGCTTCCCGTATTTTTTCGCGAAGAGCCGCAATGTGAATATCGAGCGTTCTCGTTTCGCCCATATAATCTTCGCCCCAAACCTCACGGAACAGTTCTTCACGCTCTACGGTAACGCCTGCTTTCCCAATAAGCAATTTCAAGAGCTTAAATTCCTTCATCGTAAGCCCTAAATCCTTATCGTTATAAAATGCCTTATATACGTTGTTATCAATCGAGAATCCGCCCGAATTCGTTATGTAAAGTTTTGCTCGGCGTAAATTGGTTTTTACGCGCGCTAAAAGTTCAAGCACCGAAAAGGGCTTTGCCATATAATCGTCCGCGCCTTTGTTCAAGCCCTTTACAAAACTGATTTCGTCCGACTTTGCGCTAACACAAATGACGGGGATTTTTTCGTCTATTTCACGAATTTTTGTTAAAATCGTAAATCCGTCCATAATCGGTAGCATAATATCAAGAATTACAAGGTCGGGCTTTTTAACATTGAACACGTCAAAAAAGTCCTTGCCGTTTTCAAAGATTTTCGTTTCGTAATTTTCTTCAAACGCGCCTTCGTAAACTTCTTGCATACCTTCGTCGTCTTCAACGATATAAATAAGTTCTTTCATTAGAATTTTTGGTGTACTCCCGTTTCATTATATTTTGTCCACTCGCATACGTTTACCGCGTGGTCGCCGATACGCTCTAAATACTTTGCAACCATCATAAGCTCAATGGCTTGGTCGCCGTTTTTTCCGTCTTTTTTAATAAGTTCTATCAAATCGTTTTTAACGGCTAAAAACATCTCGTCCATTTCGTCGTCAAGTTTAATCACTTCGTCCGCAAGGGATTCGTTATTATTGATAAACGAGTTTACGCTTTCTCTAACCATTTTCACGGCAAGATTGCCCATAGCGGTAATGTGCGTAAGTTTTTTGATATATTTTTCGCCCGGCATAGTGTAAACCAAATCGCCGATATCGCTTGCTTGGTCGCCAAAGCGTTCGATATCCGTGATCATTTTGAGCGCGGTGGAAACTTCACGAAAATCCTTTGCGACGGGTTGTTGTTTCAAAAGGATTCTCATACAGCGTTTTTCGATATCCATTTCGTATTCGTCCACACGCTTATCCATTTGACCGATACTTTTCCCAAGCTCTCTATCACGGTTGACAAGCGCTGTAATCGCATTTTCTATCATTTGCTCAGTAAGACGGCACATTTCCACAAGCTCCGTCTTCAGGCTTGCAAGTTCTTCTTCAAATATTTTTCTAATCGACATAATCGTTACTCCTTAATTATACTGTTTTTTAAGTAAAAAAGCAAACGCTTTTTTGGTATCAACCGAATCTGCCCGTAATATAACGTTCGGTGCGCTCATCTTTGGGAGAAGTGAAAATATCGTCGGTACTGCCGTATTCGACAAGTTCGCCAAGAAGGAAGAATGCCGTTTTGTCGGCGATACGGGTAGCCTGTTGCATATTATGCGTGACGATTACGATGGTCAAATCCTTTTTCAATTCTTCCATAAGTTCTTCAATTTTACCCGTAGAAATAGGATCGAGTGCGCTCGTTGGCTCGTCCATAAGTAGTATTTTAGGATTTGCAGCCAAAGAACGAGCAATGCAAAGTCGTTGTTGTTGACCGCCCGAAAGCCCTAAAGCCGATTTGTTCAATCTATCTTTAAGTTCGTCCCACATAGCCGCTTGGCGCAAAGATTTTTCTACGATTTCGTCCAAGTCCGCATGCTTGGTAATACCAAACGTTCTTGGACCATAAGCGATATTATCGTAAACACTCATCGGGAACGGATTCGGCTTTTGAAATACCATACCAACGTTTTTGCGAAGTTCGTTTACGTCGATTTTGCCGTAAATATCCGTTTCGCCAACGTAAAATTCACCTTCTATTTTGCAACCGTCCACCAAATCGTTCATACGGTTAAAGCATTTCAAAAAAGTCGATTTACCACAACCCGATGGACCGATAAATGCGGTAACCTGCTTTTCAGGGATTTCTACGCTTATATTTTTAAGGGCTTGGAAATCGCCATACCAAAGATTAGCGTTTCTAACGGATATATTTTGCCCGTATTCGTTTATTTCTTTTATCTTCTTCATTATTTATCTCCTTGTAATTTCTTGTTGAGTTTCCCTGCGATAAGTTCCGCTAAAAGGTTTAACCCAAGTACGAGAATTATCAAAACTACTGCCGTAGCATACGCTTCATTTACGTACCAACCTTCGCCCGAAAGTCGATAAAGCGCAACCGCAAGCGTAGCGTTACTGTCTAAATAACTTGTAGGCGTTGCGGATATTACCGAACCCATTGTGTAAATAAACGGCGCGGATTCCGCAATTACTCTGCCCATACTTAAAATAATTGCCGACATAATACCAGGCAACGCGGACGGCAATACAATTTTGAAAATGGTACGCATTTTTCCTGCGCCAAGAGCAAGACTTCCTTCACGTAAACTGTCTTGTACCGATTTCAAACTTTCTTCCGTAGAACGCACGATTGTGGGTAGCAACATTATACTTATTGTTAGCGTACCTGCCAAAATGGAACTTGTACCGCCGATTAAGGCAACGAACGTTATCATACCAAATAAGCCATAAACAATAGACGGAACGCCGTTAAGTAGGTCGATTGCGCCACGAATAATTTTGATAAAGAAGTTGTTTTTCTTTGCGTATTCGTTCAAGAAAATTGCCGTGCAAAGTCCGATAGGAACGGATATGAGCAAACTCAATGCAACCGTCATAAGCGTTGTAATAATGGAAGGTAAAATCGTTATTTGTTCACTATCAAATTCATATTTACCAAATAGCAAGTGCGGATTAGTAAATAAATGTGGCGCGCCTTTTACAAATATAAATCCAATTACAAGTAAAAGTATTGTTCCTGCAAAAACTCCTGCGCCAATTGCCGCACCCGCACCGATATTTGCCGTTTTGATTTTATCCTTAAACCCTGCGATTTTGTCTTTACACTTCGTCCAAAAGGTCGTTTTCTTTGTCTTTTCGTTTCTCTTAAAAATTTTAGAAAACAAGCCTTTTCCTTCAACTGCGCCTTTGATTGCTTTTTTCGAGATAGCCCCGAACACAAGGTTTACAATAAGTACGAATACAAGCAAAATTACACCCGTAGCAACGAGAGCGCCTTGTTGAACTTCTCCCGCATAACCCATTTCCATTACGATATTTGCCGTAAGTACACGGAAACTATTAAAGAGAGAGTCGGGATACGCTACAGAATTTCCTGCAACCATTACGACCGCCATCGTTTCTCCAAGCGCACGTCCGATACCGAGAACGAGAGATGCCGTTACGCCAGATTTTGCCGCTTTCGTAACCGTTCCAAAAACTGCTTGCGAGTGCGTAGAGCCAAGCGCAAGCGCACCTTCGTAATAAGAACGGGGTACGGCTTCTAAACTCGTTTTGGAAAGAGATACTACCGTAGGCATAATCATAATGCCCAAGATAAGCGACGTTGCAAGAAGTCCGCTTCCGTTATTCGGCGCAAAGTTCGCAAGCAGGGGCAATAAAAATACGATACCAAAGAAGCCGTAAACTACAGACGGAATCCCTGCGAGCAGGTTTACCATTGAAGAGAAAATCTTTTTTAATTTCTTCGGACAATAGAACGCGATAAACACTGCGGTAAAATATCCAAGCGTACCGCCGATTAAAAGCGCGCCGACGGTTGCCGCAAGCGTGCCGATAATCATTTTTAAGATTCCGTAAGAGCCTGAAAGGGTTGCGTTTTCGTATTTATCTAATCTGTCGGGCGACCAATTATCCCCAAAAATAAAGTCAAATAAACCGATTTTGTTAAGGGCAGGTATGCTTTTAATCAGCATAAAAACGAAAATGGCGGCAACGGCGATTACGCATATAACCGCCGCTACCGTGAATATCGTTTGTCCTGTTTTTTCTTTGATTTTCGTGGTATTCATATTAACCTACAATCTCGCTGAATTTCGTTACTTTTCCGGTATAAATATCGTAAAGTTGCGCAAGAGTAAGATTGTTTATCTGCGTATTTGCATTGTTTACGATAACCGCTACCGCATCAAGGCATACGTTAAAACTGTTGATACCTTCTTCTTTTACGCTTGCGGAAGAAAGCCCGATTACGTTGCCGTTTTTGTCGTTTTGTACTGCGGTTTTACCAACGGAAGAGCCTTGCAAGTCAAGGGTAAAGAGTTCGTCAGCCGTTCTTCCATAAAGACTTGCGTAACCACTCATTGCTTTTTTGATGAACTTTTCCATACTTGTAGAGCCGTTTACAACGATTTTTCCACCCGAAGGGAGCGAAGATTTTACTTCGTATTCTACAACGGGGATAGCCGTTTCGCCTTCGTTTGCTCTCATTGCAGGATCCGCAAGATAAATACAACCTGCTTCTTCTGCGTGCGTTTCGGACGCTTCACTCTTTAAGTAGAGTAAGAAATCCGCAGCAATATCCGTAAGGGTTACGGTAGAACTCGTCATAATTACGAACGGTCTTTGCATTTTGTAACTTCCGTCCAAAACAGTTTCCGCAGAAGGCGCAACGCCGTTTACGTTTACAACCTTAATCGTATCGTTTACCGAGCCGAGAGAAATATAACCGATTGCGTTTTTATCGCTTGCGACCTTACTCATTACGTTTCCAGTTTCTGGTTGTAAATCGGCTTTATCCGTTGTGAAAAAGGTGGTTTTTCCGTCAACTTTCATTTCAAGATAATTGCCGTTGCCATCTGTTACAACACGGTCAAACGCTTCGCGAGTTCCGCTGCCTTGATGTCGAGCGACAACCGTGATGTTCTTTTCACCGCCACAAGCGGTAAGTCCAAACACGCCGCCGATGGTAAGAATCGCGGAAAGTAAAATAGTTAAAAGTTTCTTCGTTTTCATAATTTTTCTCCTTTGCTTCAAAGTACGCCTTTATTATATTGCGGAAAAATAAATTAAACTATCACTTTTCCGTTCAAGCAATGTAAAGTTTATGTTAAGTTTCATTTTTTGACAAAGAAAAAGAACTAGGATAAAAAATCCAAGTTCTAATTTTATTTGACCGCATGAAAGTGCATTTTCTTATAAATTTTTTAATGTTACAAAAAATTCCTTATACAATGAAGCAAAGCTTAAAGATCTGCTCATGGCTCTCAAAGATGATCCGCTTCGCATCGTGGTAATGCTTACCATCTACTACGGTGTAAGACGAAGCGAGGTACTCGGAATCAAGTGGTCGGCAATAGACGAGGAAGAAGAACTCATCCATCTCCGCCATAAGGTTATCGAGGACAAGTCAAATGGCAAAACGGTAATCAGAGGAATGGACATCATGAAATCCAAATCCTCTATGAGAAGCCTTCCGCTGATGACCTTCATCCGTGAGGAACTCCGCAAAGAGCGTGAACGCCAAGAAGAAATGAAGCGAGTGCTTCGTGGATCGTACAACAGACAATATGAAGAATATGTCTGCGTGGATGCGATGGGTAACCTCTTCAAGCCCAACTATGTAACAAATCACTTCGCTGTCTTACTGCGACAGCACGGACTCGACAAGATTCGATTCCATGACCTGCGACACTCCTGTGCAACGCTCATGTTGTCCAACGGCGAGGACATCAAGAAAATCCAAGGTTGGCTTGGACACAGCACGATAATGATCACCGCAGACACCTACGCTCACCTTGATGCACAGAGCAAGAGAGGAAGCGCATCCGTCATCGAAAACGCACTTGCAATCACCGCTTAACGAGTCAAAAAAATGATACGCAGTAAGCAAAGAAAAAGCCTTGGAGCGTAATGCTCCAAGGCAGATGGCGGAGAGTGTGAGATTCGAACTCACGTGGGGTTTGATCCCCAAACGGTTTTCAAGACCGCCTCGTTATGACCGCTTCGATAACTCTCCACATATGAAATTATATCAAACACCTTGAACCAAGTCAAGGAAATTTGCGAGAAAACTGCGAGAAACGCTTCTCGCAAAGTGCATCCAAGGATGCGGAAACCCCAATAAAATCAAGGGTTTTCGAGGGGATACATAAACAGACGAAGGAAGTTTTCAAGACCGCCTCGTTATGACCACTTCGATATTCCTGCATATTTCATTATTTTCTTTTTATCACCTTCCCCGTTTTTTACAAACGGTTTGACGCTTGCGCTATTCCGTCGCTTCGCTCCTTACACGACCACTCTCGTTATCACCGCTTCGCGCTTTTTGGACAAAGTCAAACTATTCCTGCATATTCCGTTTTTATTATACTCCCTTTATGAAAATATGTCAAGAGTTTTTGTCGCTCTCCCCCAAAAATGAGGCAAAAATAAATCCGAGGTTTTCTCTCGGATTTTTTCTTTAATATCCCCGCACCGCCAAGTCTTCCAGCAACGTTTTGTAAAACGCAACCACTTTCTCCTTTTTCTTCTTGCGCGTCATGAAACATACCACCTCGTTGTGCGACAGGGACTCCTCCATCACGTTCCCTTTGTACTCCCCAAACTCCGCCGAAGTCTTGCTCACCATGCCGTCCGAGTGGTCGTTTTCAAAATGACGGGAGATCAAAAACGGAATCCCCAGGGTAAAATCCGAGCTCGCCTTATGCATCGTCGCCGAGTAGCTCTGGCAGTATATATCGTGTTCGTTGATCCACGGCGTCGCGGTGATTTCCACCTTGGATTCCAACTGTCGGCATGCCGTGATCGCATCGGGGTTTTCATCTTTGAGCAGTCTATAAAACGTATTAAACCAAAAGCCCAGAAAATTCAGGATAAAGGAAGGAAGTTTGATGATTTGCGTCGCAATCTGCGAGCCCTTATGCGGCGTGCAGAGGGTAGTCAGCGACGCCACTTTCTCCCCCATTTCCAAATGCTCGATCATATAAACGGAATCCAAGCCCCCTTTGGAATGGGCGATGATATTGATTTTCTCCGCGCCCTCCTTCTCCAAAATTTCCTCGATTTGCTTTTTGAGCTGCGCGGCGTTGTTTTCAACCGTGCCCACGCCGTCCGTATTCGCGACGTAAACGCGGTAACCTTCTTCCAACAATTTCTTTTGAATATGCTCGAACGCGCGGAACACCTGCGGTTTCATCAAAATGCCGTGCGCGAGAATGATCGGATATCGCATCTTTGCCTCCTTACACATTCATTTTCTTGACGCGCCGATCCAAAATTTTCGCCAAAACCGCCCACGCCACAACCGAAATTCCGATGATGACGAGCACTTCCACCACCGCCGCCATGAATAGATCCAAGCTCAAAATCATCGTCAACGTATCGTTGAAGAAGGAGCCCGTCGCCTGCTCGGGGTTGGGGAAGATGATGAAATGGAAGTTGCGCCAAATCATATCCAGATAATACTCCATGGGGATCTCTTCTACGCGCATCTGTATGCACGTAAACAGGCAGAACGCCCCGATAAGTCCCACGAACGTACCATAGAAAATAAGGGTATACTTGAACAAAACGCCGCCCTGTCCTTTCACCGCTCTCACGATAAAATATACGAGCATACACGCCCCGGCCATTCCCATAACGAGTGCCACGGTACCGAGCGTTTGCAACAATCCTTTCACGTCTGCCATATGCGAGACGGCAACGTCGCTGAAAATATTGACGCCGTCCGTCTTCGTCCAGACGGGATTGTTCGCCGTGTACAAGGTGACGTCGTCCATGACGAGGGCAAAGCTCTCCATATCCGTGAACAGATATCCGATGATATGGTCGATCAACTCGTTGAGCTGCTCGTCGGTGAAACAGGCGAAGGTCTTGTTATCGCCGCCGATATACGGGATAATTTTCGGGACTTCTTCCCCCTCTTCGTTCACCGTCGCGTACACGCCCGTCGCCTCGAACTGGTCGTAATAATACTGCGGCGAGGAGGCGATGGCAAACACCGAGCCCACCGCCACGGAAAAGAGCAAACACGCGTTGAACAAAAGCGCCAACACCCGATCGAGTATTTTCATAACCGTTTCCTTTTTCATAAACACTCTCCTTATGTTGGAAATATATACCGCAAAGAGGATATACCATAAGTATAACAGTATACAGGCAAAAAAGCAATCGTTTTGACGAAATTTTTTATTTTTTACACGAAAATAATAGCCTTTCCCGCCCGAATATGGTATACTGAAAAGGACGAAAAATATCGAAAGGTGCCTACCATGTACGAAACGAAGATAAAAGAACTGGCAATTTCCCTCGGTGCGGACCTCGTCGGGTTTTGCAAACTTTCCACCCCGCCCGTCTTGGAGCTTCCCACCCACGCTTACGCGGTATCTATCGGCGTAAAGCTGACCGACAGCATTTTGAAAACGATTGAAAACGCCCCCTCGTTCGTGTATTTTCAACACTATCGAACGGCGAATACCCTGCTCGACCAGATCGCCTTCCGCCTCGCGCGCGAGATCGAAAAGCTCGGTTACGGAGCTCTCCCCGTCGCCGCCAGTCAGAGCTTGGGCAAAAACAATCCCTATCGCGGCGTACTCCCCCACAAGACCGCGGCGGTGTTGTCGGGGCTTGGGTTCGTGGGGAAGAGCGGTCTGTTCTTATCGACGGAATACGGCAGTAAAGTCCGCCTTGCCACCGTCCTCACGGACCTGCCCCTCGAAAGCGAACTGCCCTTGATGGAAAACGGGTGCGGAGATTGCAAGATCTGTCAACAAGCCTGCCCTGCCGGCGCCATTTACGGGACGCCGCCCACGACGGACGGCGCGCGCAACTTCGACGCGGAAAAGTGCTCCAAGTACATGAAAGAGCATTTCCAAGACATCGGCAGAGGGAGCGTCTGCGGTGTCTGCATCAAAGTCTGTCCCAAAAACAAACTGCGTTGACGAATCACGACGGGAATACGCATATTTCGACAAATTCCGTCAATGATTTAGTGCCGCCCTTGCGAAAATTCGCAAGGGCGGCGCCTTTTTTATGCATATAGCCTGAAATTATAAAGTTTCCTTCAAACGAAGTTTTGCCCCCAAGTCGAGGGAGGAGTTATCCACCGCCGCCGCGTATTCCTCCGGCGTCGTCGTTTCCTTGACGGCTTTCCATACGAGTTCTTTCGCATAGTTCCCCGCCTGAATTTCCGTCAGGATCCGCTTGGCTCTCGCAATCAGTTTTTCCATCGGCGTCTTGCCGGGATAGAGCACTTCCACGCGATAGGTTTTGCTCGCGTCAAAGGGGAAGTACGCTTCCACGAATTCGGAAAGACGGATCTTACAAGGCGTTTCCTCGCCGTCGACAAACAGTTTCACCCTACCGTCGCGCACGTTTCTAAAAGAGATTTTCATCACGCGGTTTTGAGGAATCACGCTGCCGTCGCCACGGGTGGAAATTTGTAATGATTGCGTACATACCCCGTTCGTTTCCACAAATTCGGAGGTAAAATCCGTCATCATCACGGGGTAACGCCCCTCTTCCAAACCGTCCTCGTAAAGGGAATAATTGCCCGTACCTTCAAACACCGCAACTTCCAGATTGACGGGATTTCCGACGCTGTTGAGATTATCCAACGACAGGGGCAGAATCGCGCCGCGCTTGGCGAGCACGGGAATACTTTCCAAACCGCGAAGCAGCGTACATTCCTTGCCGCCTGCGCCCACTGCGTACTCGTCGCCCGTGAAAATATCCGTCCATTCCCCTTCGGGAATCCACGCTCTCACGCGCGCGTAGCCGTCGGGATACGCACGCTGGGTAACGGGCAATACGATCAGCTCGCTGCCAAAGCGGTATTCTTCCTTATAGGCATACGCCTGTTTGTCCTTCCATTCGTAGTACATGGGCTCGACGAGTGCCGTACCCTGCACGCAGTTGAAGTAATTTGCGGTATACAGGTAGGGAACGAGTTTATGTCTAAGCCGCAAAAATTCCTCTGCGATGAGTCCCGCACCGTTGCCGTATACCCACGGCTCTTTGGTCATGATCTCCACCGACGAACAATGCAAACGGGTGATCGGGCTGAACACGCCGTACTGCAAATGACGGACGAACAACTCGTCGTTCTTCTCGCCCATCTGGTGCCCGCCGATATCGTGGCTCCACCAAGTGTAGCCTACGTTGGTCGCGGTTGCCGTGAAGTAGGGAAGATACGCAAGCGTGCGCCAGGTGATCTCCGTATCCCCCGAAAATCCCACGGGATATCTATGCGAGCCTATCCCCGCGTAACGGGAAAGAATGAGGGGCACGGTATGCTTGGACGCGTGGTCGTAGAAATGGTAATGATTGAGCGCCCAAAGGGGGTCGTACTTTTCGGGAATGGGATCAAGCTTTTGAATGGGCTCAGGACGATAGTCGTGCCAAGGGATATCCTTCTGCTGCCAGTCGATCCACCAAAAGTCTACGCCCTCCATTTCATGCGGGGTGTGCGCCAAATCGAAATAGGCGTTGATAAAACGGTCGTACGTGAAGTCGAAGGGCACCTGTTCCCCTTTCGTCGCGTCCATGCCCATGGCGTTTGCCATATTTTCGTAACATTCCTCCCAGTAACGGAACCCGTCGGAAGGGTGAATATTCAAGGTCACGTGCATACCACGCGCGTGCAATTTTTCCAAAAATCCTTTGGGATCGGGGAAGAGATTTTTGTTCCACGTATACCCCGTCCAACCGAGGTTGACTTCGGGCTCGCCCACGTAAAAAGGTTGATTTCTGCCGCTCTCGCTGATTCCCATTTCCTCGTCCACGTGCACGGAATAATGCCAGTCCATATCCACCGTCGCCACGCTGAAAGGCACGTTTCTGTCCTCGAAGCGGTTGAGCGTGCGCAAATATTCGCTCTCATCGTACGCATGGTAGCGGCTCCACCAGTTGCCGAGCGCGTATCTGGGTACGAGCGAGGTACTGCCCGTGATCATGTAGAGTGCACGCACCGCCGTTCGATAATCGTCGCCGTACGCAAACACGTATTCGTCGCTGCCGTTCGCCTTTTCGCGCAACACCTGTCCGTCTTCGCTCAAAGTGTAGGAGTCGGAATCGTCCAACACCGCCACGCCCGTCTTGGAGCAAACGCCCTTGGAAAGGGCAATCTTTTTGGGCTCGTTCCCTTCCAACCAAGGCACGAAATGCACGTCGCCGTCACAGCAATCCAAGGTGCGGTACGTACCCAAAAGGTTGCCGTAATTGTCGAGTGAACGACGCTTGTCGCCCATTTCAACGCATGCCTGCCCCCTCTCTTTGTATAAAATCAAGCGGCAAGCGTCCGTTTCGATGACGGCGTGCGCCTCGTCCGCCAACAGTTTGAAATCCTGCTTTTCGGTATTTCTGTACCACACCGCCTGCGTCGCGCTATCGCGGAATTTCCCTTCCGGACTCTTCTCGATACGGAAGAGTCGGTCGGTGATCACCGTCACGCGGTAGTCTCTCCAACGCACGATATTTCTCGGGTCCGCCTGTGGCGTCGTTTTTACGATCAAACGCTCGTTTAACATACTTCCTCCTGAACTGCTTGCCTGAAAGCCGTTTTTTATTCTTCGATATACGTAAATCTTGGATACTTCTTCCCGTCGCGCTCCACCGTTTCCAACCACATGGACGCAGGGCGTACCCAAATGCCGCGCTCTCCGTAAAGCGCTCTGTACACCACCATCTCTTCCCCCGTTTCGGAGTGCTTGGCAAGGAACAAAACCTCGTACTCGTTGCCCTTGAAATGGCGGTATTTACCGATTTTGATAGGTTCCTTCGAATTCATACTATATAGTTTACCACATTTCTCGGGAAAAAGCAACGCTTCTTGAAAAAAAAATTGAAAAAGTCTGCAAAAACAATAGATTTTCCCAAAGGAAAGTATTATAATAATCCACGGTTGTGAACGAATCAGGCATAAACCACGAAAAAGAAGGTACTTACGTATGCAAATCACGAAAAAACAAATTCATTTTTCCCTGCCTTGGGTGCGCATTTGGGCGTTCGTCAAAAAGAACGCCGTGCTGTGCGTGGCGCTCGTAGCCGCGCTTGTCACTTCCTTCCTCGTTCCCCCCGACGCGCAGTATCTAAACTACTTCGACTGGAAAACGCTGACCTGTCTGTTCTGCGTGCTCGCCGTCGTCTGTGCGCTGAAAAATATCCGTTTTTTCACCCTGCTCGCCGAACGGGTCGTCGCTATTTTCAAAAATGCAAGAGCGGCTGTGTTGGCGCTTGCCTATATCACCTTTTTGGGCTCCATGCTCATCGCCAACGACATGGCGCTTTTGACCTTTCTCCCCCTCGGCTATTTCGTACTTTCCTCAACGGGTAAGGAAAAATATATGGCGTTCACCTTCATCATGCAGAATATCGCGGCGAACCTCGGCGGTATGCTTACCCCTTTCGGCAATCCGCAAAATCTCTATCTCTACACGAAGTTCAATATCCCCACGGGCGAGTTCACCTTGACCATGCTCCCCCCGTTTTTGATTTCCGTAACCCTCATCACCCTGTGCTGTCTCGTCTTCGTCAAAAAGGAACCCTTGGAAATCGAGAGCAAAAAAATCGAGCTCCCCAAGGGGCGCACGATTGCGTACGGACTTCTTTTTGCCCTTTCGATTATCATCGTATTCCGCATTATTCCCTTCTGGATCGGGCTCGTCGTCATTCCGCTTGCGCTGTTATTTTTGGATCGAAAGGCGCTCAAAGACGTCGATTACGGACTGCTTTTTACCTTCGTCGCCTTCTTTGTATTCTCGGGCAATATGTCGAGAATTGAATTTGTCCGAACGCTCATGAGCGGACTTTTGGAAAAGAACACGATGCTCGTGTCCATTCTCTCCTGTCAGGTCATCAGCAACGTGCCCACGGCGATTCTGTTGTCACAGTTCACGGGCAATTACACCGAGCTGTTGCTCGGCGTCAATATCGGCGGCGTGGGGACTTTGATTTCCTCGCTCGCAAGCCTGATCACCTTCCGCGAATACGTCTCGCACAACCCCGATAAAACGAAAAGTTACCTATTGCAATTCTCGGCGTTCAACTTCGCATTTTTGATTATTTTGACGGGAATACAGTTGCTTATATTGCTGTAAACGCATACCTGCCCCCCTCTTTCACCAACAAGAACACCCGTTTTTCAACGAGTGTTCTTTTTTTTGCTCCAAGTATTATAAACCCTTAAACACGCTTTCCGCGTAGCGCACCGACGCCATGGCGTCCTTGCCGTACCCGTCCGCGCCGATTTTTTTGGCGTATTCCTCCGTCAAAACCGCGCCGCCCACCACGATTTTCACGTGCGGCGCGCGCTCCCGCAACATCGCGATCGTCTTTTCCATGGACGGCAGGGTCGTCGTCATGAGCGCCGACAACCCCACGATGGGCGCGTTCCATTTGAGTGTCTCCTCCACCACCTTTTCGGGCGGTACGTCCCGACCGAGGTCCACCACGTCGAACCCGTAATTTTCAAGCAACGTGCCGACGATGTTCTTCCCGATGTCGTGGATATCCCCGTGCACCGTTGCGAGCACGACTTTGCATTTGCCGACCTGTCTCTTTCCCGAGTTCGCCATATGCGTTTTGATCTTCTCAAACGCCGCCTTCGCGCCGTCTGCGCTCATGAGGAGCTGCGGCAAATACGCCCGCTTTTCCTCGTACGCTTTGCCCACCCGATCGAGTGCGGGCACGATTTCCTTCTCCACGATATCAAGGGGACTTACCATCTGCAAAAGCTCTGCCGTGAGCTGAGCCGCCTCGTCCGCAAGCCCCTTCTCGATCGCCGTCTGCAAGGGGGTACTCTCCCCCTCTTTTTGTACGTGAACGCTTACCTGCCCCCCACCTACGGGCGTGATTGCAGGCAAAATCTCCGTCGCGAAACGGATATACTTTTCGCAATTTTCGTCCAAGCCTTTCAGCGCGCAATAGGCGTGATAGGTTTTCATCATCTCCGCGGAGTGGGGATTCAAAATCGCCGCGGACAGTCCGTTTTCAAGCGCGAGCGCGAAGAACGCCGCGTTGACGGTATCTCTTGCAGGAAGTCCGAAGGACACGTTGGACACACCGAGCGAAGTATGCACGCCGAGCGCGCGAATCTCTTTGAGCGCTTCCAAGGTGACCTGCGCCGCGCCTCTATCCGCGCTGACCGCCATGGCGAGGGGGTCGACGACGATATCCCTCTTTGCAATCCCGTATTTTTCCGCTTCCGCGATGATTTTTTGGGCGATTTCTACTCTACCTGCCGCCCTTTCGGGGATTCCTCTCTCGTCCAGCGTGAGCGCAACGACCACACCGCCGTATTTTTTCACGAGCGGAAAGACGGCGTCCATGCTCGATTGTTTCCCGTTGACGGAGTTGACGAGGGGCTTGCCGTTGTAGAGCCGCATCGCGCGCTCCATCGCGACGGGGTCCGCCGTATCGATTTGCAAGGGCAGATCGCTCACTGCCTGCAATTCCTGCACGTAGCGGGGAAGCTCCGTTTTCTCGTCAATCCCGGGCGCGCCCACGTTGACGTCGAGCGCCATCGCGCCCTTTTCCTGCTGCTGAATCCCCTCGCGCAGGATATACCCGACTTCCTGATTTTCGAGCGCCTGACGGAACCGCTTTTTCCCCGTGGGATTGATGCGCTCCCCGATCAAAACGGGGGTTTCAAACGTCACCACATGGGTATAGGAAGAGATACAGGTATGCGTTTTGGGGGTACCGGGTATGCGTTGAACGCCTTTCGTCCCCTCGACGAGTGCCTCGATATAGGCAGGCGTCGTGCCGCAACAGCCCCCGACGATGCAAACTCCTTTTTCCACAAATTCCGCCATGGTTTGCGCAAATTCTTCCGCGCTCACGTCGTAGTTTCCCTCAAAATCGGGGAGCCCCGCGTTGGGTTTCACGAGCACGGGAACGGAGGCAAAATTCAAGATCCGCTCCACTGTATCTGCCATTTGTTTGGGCCCGAGGGAGCAGTTGATCCCCACGCCGTCCGCACCCATGCCTTCGAGCAGAGCGACCATCGCCTCGGGCGTCGCGCCCGTCATGAGCTTCCCGTCCTCGCCGTACGCGCAGGAAACGAGCACGGGGAGGGCCGAGTTTTCCTTGGCGGCAAGGAGCGCCGCTTTCGTCTCGTAGCTATCCCCCATGGTCTCAATCAATATCAAATCTACGCCGTATTTCACGCCAAGACGAACGACGGTGGCAAAACATTCCACCGCCCGTTCAAATTCCAAATCGCCGTACGGTTTCAAAAGCTTTCCCGTCGGCCCGATATCGAGCGCGACGAATTTTTCCTGCGAACCTTCCGACTGCGTTCTCGCCCTTTTGGCGTTTTCCACCGCCGCGCGGACGATGGCTTCGAGCTCGGTTTCGTCAAATTTGAAGGGGTTTGCGCCGAAAGTGTTGGTTGCGACCACGTTGCTCCCGGCGTTAAAATAAGCGGTGTGGATATCCGTCACCACGTCGCCGTGCGTAAGATTCCACCTCTCGGGGAGTTCCCCCAAGCCCAGCCCCGCTTTTTGCAAGAGGGTACCCGTGCCCCCGTCCAGATATACGATATGATTTTGTAAATATGCTCTGAAATTCATACTCTCTCCCCTTTACAGGAATTTTCGTTCTCTCATAAGGAAAACGTGGGACAGCTTCCGCCCTCCCACGTATACTTTTTCCGTTTCGTTACTCCAAAGCGATGATATAGTAGTACACCGACTGACCGCCGTTGTGGAAATCCACGTCGCAATCGGGGTATTTTTCGGAAATGGTTTCCGCCAACGCCGCCGCGTCTTCGTCGCTCACGTCCTCGCCGTAGTACAGCGTGATGACCTGATGGAAATCTTCCTTCATCTTCGCGATGAGTTTGAGCACCGTCTCTTCCAAGGACTGCGATTTCGCCAAAATCTTCTTGTCGTCCAAGCCGATGATATCCCCTTCCTTGATAGAGAACCCGTTCAATGAGGTGTTTCTCACGGCATAGGTAACCTGCCCGACCTTGACGTTATCGAGCGCATGAACCATGTTCGTCTTGTTTGCCGAAGGGCTCGCCTCGGGGTTGAATTCCAACGCCGCCGCAAAACCTTGGGGCACGTTTTTGGTCGGAATGACGTGGAGCGTCTTGTTCTCCACGAGCCCTTTCGCCTGTTCGGCTGCGAGGGTGATATTCTTATTGTTGGGGAAGATGAAGATATGGTCCGCGTTGATCTTCTGCGCCGCGTTTGCGATATCGTTTGCGGAAGGGTTCATCGTCTGACCGCCCTCGATGACGAGGTCGACGAGGAGTTCCTTGAAGATCTCCGAAAGTCCTGCGCCCGTACAGATGGCGAGCATACCCATTTCCTTTCTTTCCGCTTCCATCTTCGCTTTGATCTGTCGGTTCTGTTCCAACATATTTTCGATCTTGGGTCTGTCGAGTTCCCCAAGTTCGAGCGCGTAGGTGAGCGCTCTGCCCGGTTGGTTGGTGTGCACGTGCACTTTGACGAGCTCCAAATCCCCGATACAGATGACGCAATCGCCGATGTTCATGAGCTTTTCTCTCAAACGATCGATCGCGGAAAGAGTGGTGCTCTTCTTCATGTTGATGATGAAAAATTCGGTACAGTAGGCGTACTGAATGTCGGCAATATCCATATTCAGGATGGCGGAGTTGTCGCCAAAGCCGCCGTCGTCCGTCACCGCCACGTTCGCCGTGCCGTAATCCTCTTCGGCAACCTGTTCGCCCGTCAACGCCGCGTTAAAGCCCTTGATGATGGTCATAAGCCCCATGCCGCCGGAGTCCACGACGCCTGCCTTTTTGAGTACGGGGAGCATTTCGGGGGTCATGGCAAGTGCCTTATCCCCTTCCTCTATTATATCATGGAAAAACGTTTCAAAATTCTTTTTCTTCGCACCGTACTTGACGGCAAATTCACTCATCATGCGAATGACCGTCAAAATGGTACCTTCCTTGGGCACGGAGACGGCACCGTAAGCTACCTTGGCGCCCGACTCGATCGCTTTGGCAAACGTCTTGACGTCCACTTCCTTTTCGCATTTCCGTACGACCGTACAAATGCCCTTCAAAATCTGGGAAAGGATAACGCCGGAGTTTCCTCTTGCGCCCTTCAAAGCGCCTTTGGAAATGCTGTCGCATACTTCCTGAAAGTTGCTCGATTTGCAGTTGTTCATCTCCGCCACGCAGGACTGCATGGTCAAAGACATATTCGTACCCGTATCGCCGTCGGGAACGGGGAATACGTTGAGCGCGTCTACCTTGGCGCGGTTCAGTTCAAGCTGTTTCGCCCCGACGAGGATCATATCCCGCAAATCGGAACTGTTGATTGTTTTATGCATAAAATGCTCCTTCTACTTTTGTTATTGACCTACGCACGCGACCTGAGAATAATTGTTAAGAAGTGAAAGAAAAGTCAAACGTGCGAAAATGCGCAAAGAGGGTATCTTTACGCTGAATAGTCATGAGTTTACAGTTTTACCCCGATCACGTTGACGTTGACGGTTTCCACGATCATGCCGGTGAAGACTTCTACCTTATACTTGATCGCTTCCTTCAAGGACTCCGCCACGGCGCTGATGGAAACGCCGTATTTCATGATGACGTAAACGTCCACGTAAATTCTGTTCCCGGAGGTAGTCACTTTGATTCCCTTTCCGCCGCTCTCCTTTTTGAAGAGGGTAGCCAAACTGTCGGTAAAACGACGGGAAACCATTTCGACGATCCCGTACGATTCCATCGCCGTGTTGGAAGCCACCTTGGCGATCGCCAAGTCGGAAATAGATATTTTGCCGTATGCATTATTTGTAGTTACTGACATAATTTTTCTCCAAGTGCTATTTTATTGTACACTATTTCTTGCCATTTGGCAAGTACTTTTCTAAAAAAATCTGAAATTTTTTATTTTTTATGTTTTTTTACCCCGTTTTTAATTGCTTTTTCCGCCCAAAGATGGTATAGTATTAATGCTTGTTTTATGCCCTTTTCCATTCAGGGCAGATTTCACGAGCGATCCATTACTGAAAACAGGAAAAATTTAACCCAAAACGGAGGTGTTTAATATGTCGAGAGTATGCAATATCTGCGGGAAAGGTCAGGCTTCGGGTAACAACGTCAGCCACTCCAACCGTAAAACGAGAAGAACGTTCAAAGTAAACGTACAGAAGATTTCCTACGTGGAAGACGGCAAGGAGATGAACGGCTACGTTTGTGCAAGATGCATCAGAACCCTTAAAAAAGCGGACGCTGAATAATCGGTAACTTTTTTATATCTGACGTTATGAACCGACTGTATCCAGTCGGTTTTTTGCGTTTCAGAAAAATGCCCCCTTTGGTAAAGGGAGCTCTCTGAAATGGAAAATATATGTGAATCCCCCACTATCTTGCGACAAGTCGCAAGATAGTGGGGGGCATAAAGCTCCCCGATTAGGCAGGGAGCTTTTCTTCTTGTAAGGGTTGCGGTTGCTTCCCTTTCGCTTTCGAAATCCTATGCAACAGTACTTGAATGAACGCAAACGCCACCGCCGCCGTGATGATCCAACTCACGGGATAGGACACGAAAATGACGTCGAGCGTCGGAATCATCGCAAACACCGTACTCAACCACACCACGCGGAATAAGCAGGCGCCGACGAGTGAAATGCAGGTGGACACGATCGCCCTGCCCATTCCCCGCAGAACGCCCGTGCACACGTCCATCACGCCGCATAGGAAGTACGTTCCGCTGATGTAGGCAAATCTCGTCAACGCTGCGTTCATGGCGTACCATTCGAGACTCCCTTCCACGCCGTCTACGACGCCGTAGAGCGCCAAAAGCGGTTTCGACAACAACAGCACCGTCGCAGACATCACCACGCCTACCATCGTCACAATACCGAAACAGGCGTACATAATGCGCTTGACGCGCTCGGGCTTGTCCGCGCCCATATTCTGACTGGTGAAAGTGATTGCGCCCTGATAGACGGCGTTCATGCCCATATAAATAAAGTTTTCGAGATTGCCCGCCGCCGCGCTGCCGTTGACGATGGGCTGATATTCCGAGTCGGGGGGCACCACCGCGTTATTCACCTGCACGATGGAGGATTGAATGAGCATATTCGACAGGGAGAACAACGCCCCCTGAATCCCTGCCGGGAGTCCGTTCACAACGATGTCGCGAAACGCATTCCAGTCCATTTTGAGCTTGCGAAAGGAAAATTTCGTGTCGTCCTGATCGCGGTGGAGTTTCCACAGCAAAAGGATAAAGGAAACGACGTTGGATATCCCCGTCGCGATCGCTACGCCCTCGACCGACATACCCGCAACGAGCACGAAAAACAGGTTGAGCGCCACGTTGAGCACGCCCGTAGACGTCAGGACGACGAGGGGCGTTTTCGCGTCCCCTTTGGCTCGGAAAATGGCAATCAGATAATTCGTGAGCGCCAAAAACGGCACACCGCAAAAATAGATATACGTATAGGCAACGGCAAGCTCCAACAAGGAGCCCGTGTTCCCCATGAAACTCAAAACGGGACGGGAGACGAGCAGTCCGATGCCCATACCGACGAACCCGAACGCGACCGCCATCAGAAGGGAAGTATGCACCGCCTTTTGAACGCGGCTCTGATCCTTTGCGCCGATTTCACGCGCCACGACGACGTTTGCACCCACCGAAAACCCGATGAACACGTTGACGATCAGGTTGATGAAAGCTCCCGTCGTGCCGATGGCGCCCACGGCGTTGGGTTCGCTCGATAGGCTTGCGACCATCATATCCGCGGCGTTGTAGAGCACCTGCAAGAGGTTGGTGGCGATGATGGGCAAAATAAACAAAACGATTTTCAAAAAGACTTTACCCTCGGTAAAGTCCAAATTCTTCTTGACTTTTTCCATGGATTACGCCTTCAACCGAGCAATCGTTTCCGCGCGGTTTTCCGCCTTGAAAACGGCGTTTCCGGCGACGATGACGTTCGCGCCCGCCGCCTTGATCTCCGCGACGTTTTCGACGTTGACGCCGCCGTCGATCTCCAGATCGATGTCCTTCCCGCTCGCATCGATAATCGCGCGAATTTGGCGCAATTTATCGAGCGCGGAGGGAATGAATTTCTGTCCGCCGAACCCGGGGAACACACTCATGACGAGCACCATATCGCAAAGCTCGACGATATCTGAAATCGCCTCGACGGGGGTGTCGGGGTTGATGACGGCGCCGCATTTTTTGCCCGTGGCTTTAATGAGCGCGAGGACCTCTTTGAGGTTGTCTTTGCACGCCTCGTAATGGACGGTGATGATATCCGCGCCCGCTTTGGCGAAGCGTTCCACGTACTTTTCGGGGTGCACGATCATCAGATGACAATCGAGGGGAAGGGTCGTGCATTTGCGTAAATCCTCCACCATTTTGATGCCGAAAGTGATGTTTTGGACGAACACGCCGTCCATGACGTCGCAATGGATCAAATCCGCGCCGTTCTCTTCCAGAGAACGTACTTCTTCTCCCATCTTTGAAAAGTCTGCCGATAAAATGGAAGGTGCAATTTTTACTTTTGTCATAATTTTTCTCTCCTGTTTATTCCTACTAAGGTCAAGGGAATGATTCCCCTATCGGAAGTCCAGGAACTCAGTTCCTAGTGCGGTGCAGGTTGCAGAAACCTGCCGAGGCGTGGAGCAGAGCTCCACCGCGACGAAGTCGCACAATGCCCCACACAAGCGAACGCAGTTCGCGCACTAACGCCGCAGGCGTTCCATTCGCCCGTAGGGCGAAACGTTCGGACCCATAATAAGCAACCATAGGTTGCGCCCAACCGCAAAGCGGTTTAATCGCCAAAGGCGAAACGATAAATCCGCTATTCCTTCGCAGATTCCCCGTTTTCTTCCAGATAACTCGCCCGAAGCTGTCCGCACGCGCCGCCGATATCCACGCCGATCTGACGGCGCAAAGTCGCCGAGATCCCGCCCTTTTCGAGATATCCCAAAAAACGGTAGGCGTCCTTGTCACTCGTCGATTTGAGCTCCCGTTCCTTCACCTCGTTCAACCGAATGAGATTGACGTGACAGGGCTTGCCCTTCAAAAGCCCTATCAAAGCCCGCGCGTGCTCCTCGTCGCAATTCTCCCCTTCGATGAGGGTGTATTCAAAATAATACCGCCTGCCCGTCTTTTGAAAATAATACTCGCAGGCTTTGAGAATTTCCGAAATTTTATACGCCTTGGCGACGGGCATGGTGCGAGCCCGCTCCCCGTCCTCCGTCGCGTGCAAAGACACGGTCAGATTCAAGGGAATCCCCTCGTCAGCCAAACGGTACATCTTGGGTACGATACCGCAGGTGGAAAGGGAAATATTCCGCGCGCTGATGCACACGCCCCCTTCCGCCGTCACGTTATGCAAAAATTTGAGCACCTCATCGTAGTTGTCGAGGGGCTCGCCGCTCCCCATTAAAACGACGTTCGTGACCGCCCTCGCCTCCTTCCCCTGTCCGCTGACGTCCTTTTTATGCAGAGCGTTCACCACGAGAATCTGGCAAAGGATTTCCCCTGCCGTCAGGTTGCGGATCAGTCCGTTCAGAGTCGAGGCGCAAAACTTACAGCCCATGCGACAGCCCACCTGCGTGGAAACGCATTGCGTAAAGCCGTATTTGTATTTCATGAGCACCCCTTCTACGAGGTTGCCGTCCGCGTATTCAAACAGATACTTCTCCGTGCCGTCCGAGGAGAAAAAGGTCTCCTTGATACGCACGGGCTCGTTCTCGTATTCCGCTAACAGCGCTTCCTTGAACGCCTTCGAAAGGGAAGTGATATCGGTAATCTTTTTTCCCTGCATCAAGCCCTCGTAGAGCTGTTTGGCACGAAATTTTTTCTCGCCCATGGAAAGCACGAGTGCTTCGAGCTCGGTGTAACTCAAATCTTGTAGAATTTTTTTCATGATTTTTTCTTCAACCTACTCACGTAAAAGCCTGCCCCGTAGGCGGTATCGGGCAAAAATTGCAAGCCGTACTTCTTCTTTTCGTGCACGAGCGGACTGTCCATCTTTTCCGCCTCGTATTCGGGGTGATTTTTCAAAAATTCCCCGACGATTTTGTCGTTTTCGCATTCGAACAGGGAGCAGGTGGAATAATACAAATTTCCGCCCTTTTTCACGTATCGGCAGACGGTGGATAAAATCTCCGTCTGCGCCTTTTTGATCCCTGCGAAATCCTCCGCTTTGCGGAAGAGTTTGATATCGGGATTTTCACTCACCGTGCCGAATCCCGAACAGGGCGCATCGCATAAAACGGCGTCGAAAACTTCCTCGTACGCAGGGTCGAATACCGCGCTGTCCTTCTGCATTTCCGTGATATTTTCCACACCCATACGGGTCTTGTACTGACGAATGAGCTCTACCCTATGCGCATGGAGCTCGAAGGAAGTCACCTGCGCGCATTTCTTGGCGAGCAGGACGGATTTTCCCCCGGGCGCGGCGCAACAATCGAGCAGGTTTTCGCAAGGGACGACCACGTCGCAGATGGCGATGCTCCCCACCGACTGGAAGGTATACTTCCCTTCATCAAAACCCTCGTCCCGCACGAAACTTTCAAAGATATAATTGTGTGCGAAGGGAGTCGCGATATGATTTTTCTGCAAATAGTCTTCTTCCCCTTTTTCAAAGCGCACGGAGACGCCCTTGCTCCTTGCCGTGGCAATAGCCTGAGCTCGGTCGCCGTACTCCCGTTGGAGAAGTTTATAGGCGTACAGGGGATAGGACGCGCGAATGGCGTCGCCCTCGATCCCTTGGGGAATGGAGGCGTCCACTTCCGCTTTGTCGAAACGGCGCAAAAAGGCGTTGACGAATCCCGAAACGCCGCTCTTGCCCAACTTTTTGCAAAGGGTGACGGCGCAATCGGTGACCATGTACCGCTTTTTGTCCATGAACAGGAGCATATACAGGGAGATTTTCAGCAAAATACGCACGGAAAGCTTGGGGGCTTTGGGTGCGTAGTGCCTGATACAAAAATCTAGATACCCGTCCTGTTCGAGCACGCCGTACACGATGCGCACGGTGCGCGCGCGGTACTGTTCCTCGATATAGACGTCCGCCAGCGCTTGCTTGACGTGCGCGCCGTCCGAATAGACGCGCGTTAAAATCTGAAAGGGATCGTAGACGGGATTGCTCAACATACGAACACCTGTCCCTTTTTGGCTTTTCTGCCGTTGAGAAAATCGCCCCCCGAAATGCGTTTGCCGCCTGCCGCCTGCACTTCGGTGAGCCTCACCGCCCCGTCGGCGCATTTGACGAGCAACCCGCGCTTGGGTTTATCGGAAAGGACTTCTCCGCAAACGGCGTTTGCAAACGCCGCGTGCTCTTCCTCGTTGAGCTCCACGCTCTCCGCGCGGTAGACGTTGACTTTGTTTCCCTCGATCGCCGTATACGCAACGGGCGCGGGGTTCATGCCGCGCACGAGGTCGACGACCTCTTTGCAGGGTTTGGAAAAGTCGATTTTCGCCTGCTCTTTATCGATTTTGCGCACCACGCGCACCCCTTCGTCCGATTGCGGCGTGAGGGTGTAGTGACCGCTCTCCAACGAACGCAGCGCCTTGACGATCAGCTCCGCGCCAAGCAGGGAAAGGCGGTCGGAAAGTTCCCCGTAGGTCTCCGTTTCCAAGATCGGGGTTTGCTCCACGCAAAGGACGTCGCCGCAATCCAACCCGAGCTCCGTTTTCATGATGGAAACGCCCGTAACAGATTCCCCGTTGAGAATACAGCTCTGAATGGGAGACGCACCGCGATACTGCGGCAGAAGCCCTGCGTGAATGTTCCACACCCCCATGGGGAAAGCATCGAGCACCGCTTGGGTGAGGATCTGCCCGTAGGCGCACGTGACGAGAAGTTCCCCGCCGAGTGCCTTGACTTCCTCGATATGCTCGCGGATCTTTTCGGGTTGTAAGACGGGAATCCCAAGCGTCTCCGCCGCCCTCTTGACGGGGGGAGGCGTGAGAACGCCCTTTCTGCCCTGCGGCTTGTCCATCTGCGTGACGACGCCGACGATTTCAAACCCCGCCCGATGGATATTGTTGAGTGCCGCCACCGCAAATTCGGGCGTGCCTGCAAAGACGATTTTCATACCTTTCTCCGTTTTATTCACACTTCTGCAACTGCGTTGCTCTGTCGATATAGAGTACGCCGTCGAGGTGGTCGAGCTCGTGACAGATGGCGCGCGCGAAAAAGCCCTTGGCTTTGAGAATATGCTTTTCCCCCTGCCTATCGTAATAGCGCAAGGTCACCTTCATGGGACGGGAAACGACCCCCTGTTTGCCGCGGACGGAAAGACAGCCTTCCCAACCGTTCTGTTCGCCGCTTTGGGCGATGATTTCGGGATTGACAAATTCAAAGTACCCCTCCTCCACGTCCACGACGACGGCGCGGCGCAAAATCCCCACCTGGGGAGCCGCAAGCCCTGCGCCCTCTTCCTTTTTGACGGTGTCTTTCATATCGTCCAAAAGCGCCCATAATTTTTCGTCAAACACCTCGACGGGGAAACATTTTTGTCTCAATACCTCGTCGCCTACCTGTACTACGCTGCGAATTGCCATATCTTTATTCTCCTTACTTAACTCAAATTCGCGGGATTTTCCTCCACGCTGACGAGCGCGTCGCGGTTTCTCGCTTCCGCGCAAATATCGTAAATATCCTTCAACACCGAAACGTCCGAAAGACGCATGAGCACCTGATAGCGGTACTTGTTCTGAATCCGCTTGATGGGCGCGCGCATCTTGTTGAAAAAGAGGAATTTATCGGGATTGTCGGTATACAACTTCTCCAACCTCACGTACACCTCGCGCAAAGCCTCGATACATTTTTTGTCGTCCTCCCCCGTCACCAAAACCCGAACGATTTTGGAAAAGGGCGGGAACGCCATCGCCGCGCGCAGGGAAATTTCGTTCTGATAAAATCCCTCGTAATCGTAACTCGTCGCAAAGCGCAACACCTCGTTTTCGGGATCGAAGGTCTGCAAGACCACCTTGCCCTGCTCCTCCGCCCTACCGCTTCTGCCCGCCACCTGCGTAATGAGCTGAAAGGTGCGCTCGCCGCTCCGATAATCGGAGAAATGCAGACTCATGTCCGCGTCTAAAATGCCGACGAGGGTGACGGCGGGGAAATCGTGCCCTTTTGCGATCATCTGCGTGCCCACGAGAATGTCCGCCTTCTTTTCGGCAAACGTTTTGAGGATTTTATAGTGCCCCTCCTTGCCGCTCGTCGTATCGTTGTCCATGCGGATAATCCGTGCAGAAGGATAGAGCTTTTCAAGTTCCGAGACGATCCTCTGCGTGCCCGTACCTGCGTACGAGAGCTTGAATCCGCCGCATTCGGGACAGGCGCGGAGCATCTTGTACCTCGCGCCGCAGAAATGGCATTTCAGACAGTTTTCGTCCCTGTGATAGGTGAGGGAGACGTCGCACGCCTCGCATTTTGCCACGTAGCCGCATTCCTTGCAAATGACCGTCTGCGAATAGCCGCGGCGATTCAAAAACAGAATGGCTTGCTTGTCCGCCGCCAGACATTTTTCAATCTCCTCTTTGAGCACGCCCGAGAAGGAAGAATTGTTCCCTCGGCGCACCTCTCTTCGCATATCCGCGATGACGATTTCGGGCAACGGGCGCTTGTTGATGCGCTTATCCAAACGAATGAGGGAAAATTCCCCTTCCTTCGCCCGTTTATAGGTTTCTGCGGAGGGAGTCGCACTCCCCAACACGAGCTTGCACCCGTTGTATTTCGCACGGAGCAACGCCACGTCGAAGGTGTTATAGCGAGGGGCGGTTTCGCTTGAATAGCTGGAATCGTGTTCCTCGTCGATGATGATGACCCCGAGGTTTTCCAAGGGCGCGAACACGGCGCTCCTTGCGCCGATGGCGATCTTCGCCTCCCCCGTACGCAGTCTCCACCACTCGTCGAAACGCTCCCCTGCGGAGAGCCCGCTGTGCAGGATGGCGGCGTTCTTGCCAAACCTCGCCCGAAGTTGGGCGAGCATTTGGGGGGTCAGGGAAATTTCGGGCACGAGGAAAATGGAACTCTTCCCCTCTTCCAAGCATTTGGCGATGAGGGTGAGATAGATTTCCGTCTTGCCGCTCCCCGTGACGCCGTGCAGAAGTTGCACCGTCCGTCCGTCCGTCTGAATGGTATGCACCGCGCGCGCCTGATCGTCGGTGAGCGTGCGCTCTACCCGTTCGCTCGTCACGCTCTTGTAGGGATCGCGAAGTCGCTGTTCCTGTGTGATTTCTACGTACCCCTTCTTCTCCAACGCCGCCACGCCACCGGGAAAAATGCCGTTTAAGTACGCACAGTCCGTCTTGCCGTGTTCGGCTAAATATTCCGCCGCCCCGATTTGGTTTTTCGCACTCTTGACGAGCTTCATTTCCGACACGGGAACTTTGAGGGTCGCATAATTGCGCATAAGCTCTCTGACCTTCCCCGTCCGCATTTCGGAGGGCAGAAAGAGGCGCAAAGTGAGCGCCTTGGGCACGCGGTAGCGCGCGGTGATCTTTTCCGCAAGAGAGAGGCACTCGGCGTTGAGTGCCGGGAGCTCGTCGGGGCAAGGGAGCACCTTTTTCAAACGTTCCTCGGGGACGTCGGTGCGCTCTTTCAGCCGCATGACGAACCCGGGAAGGGTTTTGCCGCCGAAGGGCGCGCGGACGCGGCTGCCGACGACGGTATCGTCGTCGCAGAGATAATCGAATATTCTGTCCGTTTCGCTCGCCGCAATATCGACGATCACTTCCGCTATCATAGTCCCTTCTCCCGTTTTTGCTCTCCATGAAAAACGCCTCGTCATAGCGAGGCATTTCCTTTAAGGTAATACCGTACGTTGCCGCTTAATATTGCCTTAGTCTTTGGCTATAACGACTCTGCCTTCCGCAATATCCTTGCAGGCAGTCAAAAGTTCTTTGTCCTTTCCCGTCGAATCATGAATACCGAGATTTTTTTCCGATTCGATGATCTGACGGGCGCGTTTCGCCGCGATCGTGCACAGCGCGTAACGGCTGATGGGTTCTTCTTCCGTTCCTAATTTTCTAATCATTACGTCTACCGAAGGTTCGTTAATCATATTGTTTACACTCCTTTTTCTGTGTTTTTTATCTGCGTTTTAATTTTTAAGGTGATACCGCATAATGTCATCAAGCGAGAAGCGTAGACGATTTTGAGGAAGAAACAGGCGGTTTTTCGCAGCAATAGCGACTCCTATTGCAAGAAGAACCAACGCATTTATTCCCAAAGTCGTCAGCTTAGCAGGTGCGTATATGACAAACCTGCGTCTCGCACCGTATGTTATTGTGCGGTATTGCCTTCACCGTCGAGAATCGCCTCTACTTCCGCGATTGCGGTGTCAAGGTCGTCGTTGACGATATAATAATCGTATTTGTCCCGTTGCGCGAGTTCGTAATCCAGTCTCGCCAAACGGGTTTTGAGGGACTCCTCGTCCTCCGAGCCCCGTCCGATCAAACGGCGTTTGAGCTCTTCCACCGACGGGGGCGCGATCATCACGAGCACCAGCTCGGGAAATTCCTTTTTCACGTTGAGCGAACCCACCACGTCGATTTCCAAAATCACCGATTTGGTTTTTAAGGTCTCCTCGACGAAGGAACGGGGGGTGCCGTAGTAGTTCCCGAAATGTTCGTCGTATTCCAAAAAATCTTTTTCCTCGATACGGCGAAGAAATTCCTCTTTGGAAAGGAAGAAATAATGCTTGCCGTCAATCTCCCCGGCGCGAGGTTTTCTCGTCGTGCAGGAAACGGATTCCACCACGTCGTCGCGTTTTGCGATAATCGTCTTTACAATCGTGCCTTTGCCCACGCCCGCAGGCCCGGATACCGCCATCAGTATATGTCTCATACTTTACTCCAGATTCTGTACCTGTTCACGGATCTTTTCAATCTCGTTTTTGAGCGCAAGTCCTGCCCTCGTGATCGCGACGTCGTTGCTCTTGGAACAGGTGGTGTTCGCCTCGCGGTTGAACTCCTGCACCAAAAAATCCAGTTTTCTGCCCACGATCCCCTCTTGGGCGATACTTCGGAACTGTTCGACGTGCGAGCGCAGTCTCGTCAGCTCCTCGTCGATATTGCTCTTGTCCGTAAAGACGGCAACTTCCGTCAATATTCTGTTTTCGTCAATCTTCGTATCCGCAAGGTATTCTTTGACCCTCGCCGTCAGCTTTTCGCGGTACTCTTTCGCCACGAGGGGAGCGCGCACGGAAATTTCTTCCACAAGCCCTTCGATGACCTCCACCCTTTGGAGCATATCCGCTTTGAGCTTCTCCCCTTCGACGAGCCGCATTTCGTTGAGCTTATCGAGCGCCGCGTTCAGCGCGACGTCCAGTCCTTTGGTCATTTCCTCGTCCAAGGACGCGCTGTCCTCCTGTTTGAGCACTTCGGGGTAGCGCAGGACGGAGGAAAGGGTGACGTCGTTTGCAAGGTTGGGGAATGCTTCTTGAAGCGCCTTTGCCGCCGCCACGTAGGAGGCAGCCAATGTGAGATCGGCGGTGAGCGCCGTATCCCGCTCCCGTTTGTCTTTCAAAGAGATATAAAGATCAGCGTGACCGCGCGTGAGTTTTTTGCGAACGGTCGTGCGAATGACGTCCTCGTACGCCGCAAAAATGCGAGGCGCCTTGATGGATACGTCTAAATAGCGGTTGTTCACCGTCTTGATTTCGCAGGTGATTTCCAACCCGCCTTCTACGTATTCGCCTTTTCCGTAACCCGTCATACTGAGCATGGAATTTTTCCTCGTTTTTTCGTATTGTCCGTAATACTGCATAATACGGATGCTATCATTATAGCAAAGTTTTATAAAAATTTCAAGTACTATTGCCCACTTTTCTTCTCTTTTTTATAAAAAAGAGAGAAAAAACGCCGCGACGGGCGTTTTTTCCTTCCGCTCTTAAAAAGTGTTGCACTTAGTTTGACAAATCACCCTCATTTGATTTTTCTGACCGCTCTGAGTTCGATATAACCGCGCTCCCCTCTCGGTTCCAACTGAATACGGGGATTGTCCTCGTCCCACTCGTACCCGATTCCCGCAGGCGAATACTTTTCCATCGCTTCCTTCACCTGCTCGATCGCCTCGACGTAGTCCTCCTCTTCAAAGGGCTCTCCTTGGAAGGTTAAGTACTCCGCTTCGGGCAGGTCGATGAGGTCGAATCCCTCGGGGATTTTTTCCGTGAAGTCCCGATCCGCCTCGACGCCCTGCACGTAGCGCGACGTGTTGGGCTTTCGATACTTTTCGGGCAACCACATACACACGGGCTCGCCGCAAAGGGAATCCATGCTCGTGAGCGTTCCCCAGATATCGCACCCCACTTCGCCGCAATACTCGAAGTATTCCTCCGCCTTCACGCCCCGCTTGATAATCGCTTTGCGCGCAGGCTTTTTCACCAACTGTACGAACACCGTTTTCGTCTTTTCCATGCTTTTTTTCTCCTTTTTGATTTCTCGGTATTTGACGCCGTAAGGAATGAACAAGGTGATGGGTACGGGATTTTTGGCGTACTCCTGCGGCGTCATGCCGAATTCCTTGCGAAAGGCTCTCGTGTAGCCATCCGCGCTCCCAAACCCCAGGTCAAAAGCGACGTCGATAATTTTCACCCGTTCGTTTTTCAAGCGCTTCGCCGACTCGGACAGACGGAATTTGCGGATATACTCCGCAGGCGTAACCCCGATATGCGCGCAGAACAGCCGATAGGAATGCCACGGCGAAAAGAAGGATACCCCCGACAGATCCGCCAGCGTGATCTCCTGGGATAAGTGTTGCGCGATATAATCCTGCATTCGTTGTACTGCCAAAATTCCTTCCGTCATTCGTTCACCTCTACGACGAGACTATTATACGACTTTTCCAAAAATATCTCTCGACTTTTTTTGCTGTTTTTCGCCCGACGCAAAAAAACGCCCCGACGGGCGTTTTTGCTCTTTTCCTCAAAGCATGGATTTGAAAGTTTCTTCGTCGATGATTTTGATCCCGAGCTTTTGCGCTTTTTGGAGCTTGCTCCCCGCCTCTTCGCCCGCCACGACCAGCGTCGTTTTCGTCGTCACCGACGATTGACAGACGCCGCCCCGTGCTTCGATGAGCTTTTGCGCCTCGCTTCGCTTGAAGGACTGCAAGGTCCCCGTCAGCACGACGGACTCGCCCGAGAATATTCCCTCTTTCTTTTCGTCCGACCACGTGGGCGAAACCCCCACTTCTGCCAACGCCTCTAACTGCGCCACGTTGTTTTCATCGTTAAAATACGCCAAAATTGCCTTCGCCGTGATCTCCCCGACGTTGTCGAGCGCAAGCAAATCTTCGAAGGTAGCTTGCCGCAAAGCGTCCATCGTTTTGAAGCGCGCCGCCAGATCTTTCGCCGCCACTCTCCCCACGCCCTCGATGCCGATTGCGTAAATGAACGCGTCCATGGTAGGGGTCTTGCTGTTTTTGATCGCCGTTAAAAGGTTGGCGATCTTCTTGTCCTTAAACCCTTCCAGCTCGCCCAAATCCTCTTCCGTCAGCTGATATAAGTCGGCAAAATTTCTCACCTTTTTCGCATTCACGAGCTGCAACGCCGTGCTGTCCGAGAACCCGTCGATATTCATCGCGTTTTTGCCGGCGTAATGGTCGAGCATCGCCACGATGCGCGGTACGCAATCCCGATTCGGGCAGAACAGGTGCGCGCCCACTTCCCGCAAGGGGGTGCCGCAAGACGGGCAAACGGTGGGTTTTTCCACTTCTTGACTATTTTCAAAATGCTCCGTCGTGCCTAAAATTTCGGGAATGACTTCGTTGGATCTTCGCACGAGCACGCGCGAACCTATCTTCACGTCCTTTCGCAAAATATCGCCATAGTTGTTGAGGGTCGCTCTCGATACCGTCACGCCGCCGAGCTCCACGGGATCGAGTATGGCAAGGGGGGTGAGCTTGCCCGTTCTGCCCACCTGCCAGACAACCCCTTTCAAAAGCGTGGTCACTTCCTCCGCCTCGAACTTGTACGCCATCGCCCAACGGGGGAACTTGTCGGTAAAACCGAGCTCCTCGCGAACCCTCGCGTCGTCCACTTTAATCACCGCCCCGTCCGTCAATACGTCGATATTGTGCCGTTCCCGATCGATTTCCGCAATCGCCTCTTTCACCTCGTCCCCCGTCTTGCAGATTTTGAAATACGGGAACACCTTGAACCCCTCTTTCACGAGGAAGTCGTGGGCGTTCGTTTGGGACATGGGTGCCCCGTCCGACGTATAATTGACGTCGTAGAAATAAATATCGGGCTTGCGTTGTTGCGTAATTTTGGGATCGAGGTTGCGGATCGCCCCCGCCGCCGCGTTGCGCGCGTTTTTGAGGGGTTCTGCCGCCCTTTCATTGTATTTATCGAGCACGGAAAGACGAATGACCGCCTCGCCGCGCACTTCGAGGGTACCCATGTACGAGATGACGAGCGGGAAGGACTTGATCGTGAGCACCTGCGCCGTCACGTCTTCCCCCACGACGCCGTTGCCGCGCGTGGTCGCGCGGACGAATTTCCCGCCCTCGTACGTGAGGCAGACGGTGAGCCCGTCGAACTTGTACTCCACCGTATATTCGGGTTGCCCGCCCGACAATTTTTCCACGCGGGTCAAAAAGGCGTCCAGCTCCTCCGTCGACGTGGATTTATCCAGACTGAACAATCTTGCGATATGGGTATGTTTCTCAAACCCCTTGATGGGTTCGCCGCCCACGCGACGGGTGGGACTGTCGGGGTACACCTCGCCGCTCTCTGCTTCCAAGCGACGAAGCTCGTCGTAGAGGGCGTCGTACTCCTTATCGGACACCGTGGGGTTGTCGAGGACGTAGTATTCGTACGCCCATTTGTTGAGGATATCTACCAACTCTCTCTGTCTGTTCATGTAATCACCTATATCACCGTCAACGGCGCGATCGTGGCGGACAACTGTTTGATGCCCAACCCCTCGAACGCAACGTTCAAAATCATATTGCTACCCACGCCGCGCACGGAGACGATCGTCCCCACGCCGAACTTCGGGTGACGTACCTTCACCCCTTCGCGGAAAGCGGACAAATCCTTGCCCCCCGTCGTGGGTCTCGTTGCCTTTTGCACTCCGCCGTACGTAAAGCCTCCGCCGCTATTTTTCGCGGATTGCGAGCCGTAGCCCGAACTTCCGTAACTCGAACCGCCGTAACTCGAACCGCCGTTCCATGCCGAACGGGTCACGCCCGAGTTGCTCCGTGAGGAGTCCCCGTAGGACGGATACCCGCCGCCAAAACTCGTTCTTCTGCCGCTATAATCGTCGTTCGACGCATACCTGCCCCCACCGTACGCACTATTTCCATACGAATCGGGATCGTCCCAGTCGGAATATCCGCGCGGCACGAAACGAGTCTCTTTGGGCAGATCCAACGCAGGGGAAAGCTCTTTCAAAAAGCGGGAGCGCGACGTCGGTTCCCGTTTGCCGTAGAGGTAACGGCTCTTGGAGCGGGTCAGATACAAGCGCTCCTTCGCGCGGGTGATCGCCACGTACATCAGGCGCCGTTCCTCCTCCATTTCGTCGTCGTTGCCGACCGAACGAGAGATGGGCAGAATGTTTTCTTCCAGACCGCAGATAAACACGCACTTGAACTCCAACCCCTTCACGGAATGGATCGTGGCGAGGGTGACGTAGTTGCCGTCGTCCATGTCGTCGGTGTCCGAGGAGAGGGTGACTTGGTTGAGGTAGTCGGTGAGGGTCGCCTCGGGATTGAGGCGAGAAAACTCCTCGACGGAGTTGACGAATTCGTCGATATTCGCACGCTTGTTGATGCTTTCGTCCGAATCGTCCGCATACGCCTCTTTCATCTTGGTATCGGCGATAATCTTTTTCACGAGCTCGTTGACGGGCATACCCTGACTGTCGACGATCCATTCCTTGACCAAGTCGCGGAAGGCGACGAGTTTTAATCTGGTCGCACCCGTAAACCCGATTTCATCGAGATCGAGCAGGGCGTCGTAGACGGAGAGCTCGTTCTCGTAGGCGTAATTTTGCAAGGACTCCACCGTCTTTGCGCCGATGCCGCGCTTGGGGAAGTTGATGATCCTCGTCGCCGCTTCGCTGTCGAAGGGATTGTTGACGAGGCGAAGATAGGCAAGCATATCCTTGATTTCCTTACGCTCGAAGAACTTAAAGCCCCCGAACACTTTATAGGGAATCCCGTCCCCCGTGAACTCTTGTTCGAAGGAACGGGTGAGGGCGTTGAGTCGCATCAACACGGCAAAATCCGAATAGCGATAGCCTTGGCGAAGGAGCCCCGCGATGGTGTGCGCGATATAGCGCGCCTCGCCGCTCTCCTCGTCCGCCTCAAACACTTTCGCGGGCGCACCCTCGTCGTTTTCCGTCCAGAGGGTCTTATCCTTTCTCCTGCCGTTGTTGTGAATGACGAGGTTGGCAAGTTTCAAAATATTTTTGGTGGAGCGGTAGTTGCGTTCCAGCTTGAACACGTGCGCGCCCTTGAAATCCTGTTCGAAATGCAGGATATTCTCAATCTTCGCGCCGCGCCACCCGTAGATGGACTGGTCGTCGTCGCCGACCACGAACAAATTCCCGTGCACGGACGCAAGCAGTTTGATAATCTCGTACTGTACCTCGTTGGTGTCCTGGAACTCGTCTACGAGGATATAGCGGAATTTGCTGCCCAGATACTCGCGCACGTCCTTGTTCTTGCGGAGCAGATTGCGCGTCTCGTTGAGCAAATCGTCGAAATCGAGGGCGTTGTTTTCTTTCAGATGCTTCTGATAGCGTGCGTACACCTTCACGATATCGTCGATATCCCGTTCTCCTGCGTACTCCTCGGCGTAGCGTTCGGGATCGAACCCGAGCATCTTGGCGTTGGCGATATGCCATTTCACGTTTTTGAGGAGCTTTTCGTCGTCAAAATCACATTCCTGAAAGGACTTCTTGACGATGTTGTTGCGCTCCGTTTCGCTGTAAATGGAGAAGTTGGGCTGAATCCCCGCCTCTTCGGGGAACATACGCAAAATGCGCACGCACATACTGTGAATGGTGCACACCCACGAGCGGGAGACGTCCACGATGGAGGAAAGGCGTTCCTTCATTTCGTTTGCGGCTTTGTTGGTGAAGGTGATGGCGAGGATCGCCTCGGAGGGCACTTCCATGTCCTCGACGAGGTGGGCGATACGAGAGGTGAGCACGCGCGTCTTGCCGCTCCCCGCCCCCGCCAACACGAGGACGGGCCCCTCCGTCTGCATCACGGGTCTGATCTGTTCTTCGTTGAGTTTTTCAAGGATTTCATTCATCTGTGTCATAACGGAACTATTATACCACAATCGCCGCCGTTTTGCAAGCCCTCTTCAAGGGAATTTTGGGAAAAATGAGGAGAAGCCCGAAAACGTAGTTTTCGGGCTTCTCCTTCCCTGCCTTTCACGCCTGTCTCGTCAGCGATTCGAACTCGTATTCCCGACGGAAGCGTTCCAACGCGCGCAGGTACCGCTCGCTCAAACTTAGCGTGTACCGCTGTTTTTCCTCGTAGGTGAGGGTGTCAAAGTATTCGTGGTCGGTCAACCGCCCGATGGCGTCGCTCACCTCCCCTTCGCTCAGGAGCATTTCCTTGACTTTGAGGTAGAATTCGTCCTCCTTTCTGCCCTCGATTTGCGCCTCCACCTGCGTCTTGAAATACCGCCCGACTTTGCTTTCGTTGAGACCCTGCTCCCGTGCTTTTTCCTTTTTCACGGAAATGTCCGCTTCGCATTCCTTCCAAAACCCACTCTTCATACGGCGTTTTGCCAACCGTGCTTCTTCCCGTAAAGTGCGACCCCTTTCATTTGACATACTCCACCTCTTTTTTCATTGTTTTGACATCTTTCGCAATATAAACAAAAAGAACTCACTTCATTCGTGAGTTCTCTTTTGTACTTTTAGTTTCTGCTTCTCTTACGAGCGGCTTCCGACTTCTTCTTTTTTCTTACGGAAGGTTTTTCATAGAATTCCTTCTTTCTAAGATCGCCGAGGATACCGTCTCTGGAGCATTTTCTCTTAAAGCGACGAAGTGCGCTTTCCACGTTTTCGTTTTCTCCGACTCTGACCGTAGACATTCTCAATTCACCATCCTTTGCCAACGCATTTCTTTTTACTCCGTTATTATAACAGGTAAAAAAGGTTCTGTCAAGCCTTTTCTTACCCTTTTTATAACCTTTTTACAAAAATTTACCGCTCATGCAAAGAAGGTCTGTCGAAATCCGACTTCTTTCGTCGAAGGTTCCGTCTCAATCTCGCGAGGCGAGTTTTCGCACGCGAACACTGCCGCCCACCGTCTCCGTCTCGTATTGACAAACGCCCGTGCCGTACACGTAACGTTTTCCGTTCTTGACCGTCTCGAACTCGCTCGTGAACGTTCCGCCCAAACTTTCGATTTCGAAGGTGAATCCTTCCACGTCGCCAAGTCCCAACGCCAAGGAACCGCCCACCGATTCAAAGCTGATCGCCAAGGGCGCCACGACGCTTTCAATCGCCACGTCGCCGCCCACCGTTTCCACGGAAATTTCCTGCAACGTGCCTACCAGGTATGCGTTGACGTTGCCGTCCACCGTCTCGATATCCAGATCGGAAACGGAAATTCCTTCCAGATTTACCTGCGTATCGACGGCGTCGATATCCACTTCGCGAAGGGAGGATTCCTTAGGCAACGTGACCTTCAAATCCTTTTTAGGAAAACTCTTCACTAAGACGCCCCTCTTCGATTGCGCAAATTTGAGGTGCAGGGTCGTACCCTCCAACCAGTAGTGCATCGTCTGCTCTTCGTCAAGCGTCGCCCCCGAGGTTTCGGAGAAGGTGACCGTCTCCACGTCGCCGTAGGCGATCTCGATGCTCCCGTCCACCCAGTCGATTTCCAAATCGGTGACCGTGCCGCTCGCGCTGCCGTTCCCGGCAGTATACAGCTCGGCATGGTCGTAGGTAAAGCCCCCGAAGTTGACGCAACCGCCGAACGCGACCGTCGCTATGCAAAGGGTTGCCAAAGTGCCCGTCAAAAGAATTTTCTTCACGTCTTATCCTCTCTTATTCAGAAAAAATCAGTTCACCCGTTCGAAATCCTCGGCAGGATGCTTGCACCAAGGACAGATGAAATCTGCGGGGAGCTCGTCGCCCTCGTACACGTAACCGCAAACTTTGCACACCCATTTGCCCTTGCCGCTCTTTTCTTCCTGTTTTGCCGCCTGGGGCTTGGGTTTGATGTTGCTCTGATAGTATTCGTACGTCGCCGACTTTTCATTCGAGAGCTTTTTCGCCTCCGTCACTTCCGCCACGAAGAGCGTATGCGTACCGTAATCGTACGAATCGATGACTTTTGCGCTCATGAACGCGTTCGCATGCTCCGGCAAATAGTATAAGCCGTTTTCGCTCGTCTCATACCTGCCCCCCTCGAATTTGTCTACGTCCCGTCCCGATTGAAAACCGAATTGCTTAAAAATCTCGAAAGGCGTACTCTCAGTCAGCACGGACACGTTGAAGATTTTATTCTTTTGCAACAGCGTTTCGGAATAGTTTGCCTTGTTCACGAACACGACGATACGCTTGGGATCGTCCGTGATCATGGACACCGTATTGACGATACAGCCGTTCTGCTTTTCCCCGTCCGTCGTCGTGAGCATATACAGCCCGTAGGGGATTTTATACATCGCTTCCTTTTCAATCATTGATTTTAACCTCTGTTTTTTCGATTAGTTTTTCCAAAGTCCGTGCAGGTTGCAATAGGCGTAGACCGCTACCGCTTTGTCGCCGTCTGCAAGCTTGAACGCAACCATGGGTGCCTCGTTTGCCTGCAAATAAGCCACCTGATACCCTTTTTCCGTCTCCAAAGCCACCCATTCGATGAGGTGCTCCGCCGTCATGGGATGCGCCACGCTCCCCACGTTCACTTTCACTTCGCCGTTGCCTTCCGTCACTACGGGCACGTGCTTTTCCTGTGCCGCGTCCGTGCTACCTGCCACGAGCTCTACCCAGCCTTCCAACTTCAATTCTTCCTTGGAAAGAATTACCTTTTTACATTTTGCGCATTGATATACTTTTAACATAATTTTATCTCCTTATTAAGATTTAATCTTGATAATATTATAGCATATTTTAAATAATTTGTCAATAGTTTTGGTAAATAAATTTGAAAATTATTCTCGCCCGTCAAGAGTTAAGGCAACCGTTCCTATATAGAGTTTCCTGCACGAAGTCGTAGGAGCGTTTGAGCTCGGAGAGCTCTTGATAATCGCGGTTATACACCTCGATGAGAATGGCGCCGTCAAAGCCGACGCCCTGCAAACGTTTCACGAGGGTGTCGAAATCGAACGCGCCCTGACCGGGCAAACACATCTTGCCCCGCTCGTCGCAATCGGAGATATGCACGTAGGCGAGCCGTTCTCCCATCTCTTCCAGATACCGCTCGTAGGGGTACTCGGAAATGCGCGCCTGCTTGATATCCAAAACGCCCGAAAGGGTGGGCAATTCCTTGGCGAGCTCGTGAAATACGCCGGGGCGGTTGTAGGTCGCCCATTCGACGTTTTCGAGGCAAAGGCGGGTACCATGTCTTTGACAAAACTCCAAAAGTTCGGCAAAATCCTCCACCATTTTGGGGAAATTATCCGCCCCTTCCCGTCTTGCCGCGCGCTTGATCCGCGCCGTGCCGTGGAAGGTATAATAGGGGGCGCCAAGGGCATTCGCGCTGTCGAGCACCTTCTCCAACCACGCGTACGCGTCCCCTTTCACGCGGGGGTGGGCGTTGAAGAGTTGGGGCTCGTAATGGGTGTTGAGAGAATGGACGGAGTTGATAAAGAGCGTACCTTTGCAATTTTTGAGCGTTTCCGCAAACGGGTATCCGTACTCGGAAAAGGACGTGAGAAAAACCTCGACGGTTTTTACGCCGAGGTGATCCAAGTAAGGCAAAGCCTCTTCGTTGTTCTGCCGCAAAAACAGCGACGCGGTGGAAACGCCCGCCTGCATAAAGGTTAGCCCATCACTTCGGAGATGACGTCGAGCACCTTGTCGTGGCAACCGCCGCAACCCGTCGAGCACTTGGTCGTTTTCTGCACTTCTTCAAACGCTTTTTCCACGTCGGAGAACTTTGAGTGTTCGTGCAAAGCTTTTTCGATATCCGCAACGGACACCTTTTTACAACGACAAATGATGATATTTTCCATATATGTTTCCTCACTTTGTTTTTTCTTTATTATAGCACTCTGAAAAAAGAATGTCAATACTTTCCGATCAATTAATCGACGTAATAGACCCATTTTTCTTTTCTGGGTTTGACGGGCGGGAAGTCGCCGTCGGGATAGCCGAGCACGCAGTTGCCGATACCCTCGTACTCCCCTTCGATGCCGAGTTCCTTCAAAAGCGCCAACCCCTCGGGCATTTCGAACGTTTCTTTGGCTCTGTGGATCCAGCAAGCCCCCACGCCCAACGCGTGCGCCGCGAGCTGTAAATTTCCCATGACGAGGGAGCCGTCGTACACGCGGGTGTTCCGCTGTTTGTCGGCGAGCACGACGAGCACGACGGGCGCGCCGTAGAAGGGATCGCTCCCCTCCGCGCCGAGCACTTTGGCATTGAGTTTAGAGAGTTCATCGCGTACCTGCCTGTTGGTAACCGCCAAAATGATGGGAGATTGCGCGTTTCTGCCCGTGGGCGCGTGCGTGCCTGCCTCGATGATTTGATCGAGGATTTCCTTGGGCACGGGATCGGGTTTGTACTTCTTCACGCTCGTGCGCGTGAGCATATTTTGGATTGCATCCATATTCATTTACTCCTTATATTTCAAGTCGTTTTCCGACCAGTTTTTCAAGACCTCGCACATATCCGCTCCGACGGCTTTCGCACCGACCAAATCGTGATCGAGGTAGTTGCCGCACTCCTCTTTTTTGTTGCCGGGAATTTCCCCTTCGAAATCACGGATAAACGCCATGCTTTTCTTCACGAGCTCGATCGCCTGCGCGTGGGAAATCCTATCGCGCACGAGGAAATAGAACCCCGTTCTGCAACCCATGGGCCCGACGTAGATAACGTCGTCGGAGAGAGCGCTATTGCGCGCATAGGTAGCAAAGAGATGTTCGAGGGTGTGCGCGGCGCTCATATTGAGGTAATCGCCGCCGTTGGGTTTTTTCATACGGATATCGTAAGTCACCACGTCACCGTCGATCCGAGAGATATACATACCCTTTTCCAAGGTATCGTGATTGACCGTAAAACTTGCTATCTTTTTCATAGTTTTTCAACTCCTTTTCAGTTAAGGTCAAGGGAATTCCCTTGCTGGAAGTCCAGACGAGCTGCCCGTTAAGCCAAGCATTGATAATGCTTGGTAGGGGCGAGATAAGCGAACGCCGATAGGTAGGCGTGAGCGTGACCGAGGGCAAAGAACAGCTTTGCCCGAGAGAGCTGCCCGTTAAGCCAAGCATTGATAATGCTTGGTAGGGGCGAGATAAGCGAACGCCGATAGGTAGGCGTGAGCGTGACCGAGGATAGCGATTACATTACGCTATCCGAGACCTCAGTTTCTGGCGAGGGTGAAGGGAGCAGAGCTCCCTCCGGGTGTGGAGCCGCGCTCCATGCAAGGCGTTCTACGCATTGACTTTCTCGCAACCCATTTCCGCCATGATTTCTTTCAAAATGCGTTCCCGATCAGGCGGGAATGCCAGATTCCATTGACGTTTCACGCGATTCCCGCGTTTTTTCGTGCATAAGTCAAGGACGAAATTCACCCCCAACGCCAACAGCCAGACGACGGAAAAAATGAGAAAAAACGGTATCCCTAACAGGATATAAAGAACTGCTTTCCACAACGGCTCACTCTCTGCATTTTTTGGGAAAAATTCAATCTCGCCCTCGATTTTACAACCCGAATCCGTGCGTTGCGTCGTCGCCGTATACCAGTAACCGCTGCCATGCCCGACGCGCTCCAAACCGAGCGAAAATCCGTCCTCGCTCTTGCACCATTGTATCTCCAAACCCGTTTTGTGTATATACTCCTGCAAAACCGTGGGGAGTTTGCGCTCAAATTCCTCGGCAGAATACGGACAGGCAAACGTAAACTTCGTTTGTCTCTGCTTCTCAATTCGCCTTGTTCTCGTCTGCTTACCCATACTTCCCCCTATATGAGGTCAATATACACGCTTCCTTTCGCCGTGCCCACCGTCTCCAAAATAATAAACACGGTCGAACCGCCCTCAAAATAACCGCCGCAATCTTCCACGCGCTCGCCTGCCTGCAAGCTGAACAGGAGTTCCTTCGTTCCAAGCGAATCGTAGTACACGTGGAGCTCCCCTTCTTCGAGCGAGCCGGAATACGCGATCTCCCCGTCGTCGCCCGACTTACGGAGCTTGAATACGTACCTGCCTTTCAAGGACTCAAACTCTGCTTGACAATGTCCGTTCACTTCCTGTTTGATAAATTTCGTTGCCACGTAGGAGCTTGAATACCCGTTGCAGGAAGCGAGCCCAAACGCCGTAAAAATCGTCAACAATAATGCAAGTATTTTCTTCATATTTTACTCCTTATTTCCCGAAAAATTCGCGAAAGGACGGGGGCAGGGGTGCGTTGAACGACAGGAGCTCCTTCGTCACGGGGTGGATAAACTCCAACTTGGAGGCGTGCAAACCCAGCCTTGAAAGGGGGTTTTTCACAAACGTTCCGTCCGCCTTTTTGCCGTACTTATCGTCCCCGACGACGGGAGCACCAAGCGCCTGCATCTGTACGCGGATCTGATTTTTCCTGCCCGTGTCGATGCGCACTTTTAAGAGGGAATACTCCCCGTTTTCCTTGACCACCTCGTAATGGGTGACCGCCTTTTGCCCCGTCGGGTCCTTCGTGACGTACACGAGGTTGTTCTGATTCTCCTTCAAATAGACGGTGAGGGTGTCCTGCTTGGGCTCCAAAATCCCCTCGACGACGGCGAAATACTCGCGTGCGGTCACCTGTTCGTTCCAATGCATTTTGAGCATGGAATGAATCTTGATATTCTTGGCGAATACCAACACGCCCGACGTCTCCTTGTCGATGCGGTGGAGAATATACGGTCGAACGTTCTTGCCCTGCGACTGCAAATATTCAAGCGCGTAACCGTACGCACATTCCGTGTCCTTGTCGCTCTCCACGGAGAGCAAGCCCTCGGGCTTGTTGACGACGAGAAAATCCTCGTCCTCGTAAAGTATGGTAATGGCGCGGGGCGGCGTGGGCTTTTTCGACTTCGTCGGGACGGGACGGGTGATCACCTTGCCGTCCTTGATCGGACGTTTGGAGAGTTTCACCTCGTCGTCCTTGGCAAGAGGGAAATTGTACTGCGTGACCACGCTCCCGTTGACGAGTACCTGTTTTCTTACGAGCAACGCCTTGACGTTGTTTCTCGACGTGCCGCATTTGCGCAGGAGAAATTCCAGCAGCTCGTCGCTGCGATTGACTTTATAGACGGCGGTGTAGAGCGGATCGCCGTTGACGCGCTCGATTTTGTCCGTTTGCTTATTCCCGTGAACGCGTACCTGCCCCCCTCGTTTCGTTTTTAAGGAGCGTTCATCTCGTACCTGCCCCCCTCGTTTTCCTTTTTGACCGTCAAAATTTCTTTGCATATTTTTCCTCTGTTTTCCTTATATTTCCTCTATTATTATAGCACACCGCCCCACGTTTGTCAACCGCATAAAAGGAAAAATAAAAGGACTTACTCCTTAGGTAAATCCTTTTCTTCCTTTTCTTCCTTTTGTGCTTCCTCCTCTCTCATTCTTTTCGTAAACACCTTCACGGCTTTCTCGGCGAGCATCACGTACATATTGCTCATTTGTCCCGTCTTGGTATAGAGATTCTTCTGAATATATCCTTGGAGATATAAACTTTGTAAAACTTGATTCAAGATAGCTATATCTTTGTCTCGAGATGGGCTAAATATCTTATATTGAGAAAAATCAAAAAGCACCGCACCATGCGCCTTATAGCGCTCGTAAAACGTGTTCAACAATTTTTCCTCTTCAGCCTGTAATTCTTCCATTTTTTTTCCTCCAAAATAAAAAAGTGCGCCAACGGGAGTCAGCGCACCGAAAAACGCAAACTCCTATTGTTGCCACACAATTCTCCACAATTAAGATTGCTCTCTATTGCCGATAAGACGGAATTTGCCTTTTCGCATATTCTTGTCTTATCCACAAAAGAGTATACTACCCCCTAAACAGAAAGCGCGCTTATTGCATAATCAAATTGTGTGGCATTTATATTATACCACGTTTTTTTGAAAATTACAATCACTTACGAGTATATTTTTTAGAAAAAAACGCGGCGAGGACGATTTTCGTCCTCGCCGCGGCGCTTTCTCTTGAACTTATTTGCTCCCGAGCAATTGTACGAGCAATTCCGCCGCCCTTTCGGTATCCTCGGGGCTCCCGAACGTGGAGAAACGGAAGTACCCTTCGCCGCATTTGCCGAACCCTTCCCCGGGCGTACCGATGACCTGCACTTCCTGCAAAAGGTAATCGAAAAATTCCCAACTTCCCATGCCGCTTGGACATTTCAGCCAGATATAGGGCGCGTTTTTGCCGCCGCAGTACCAAATGCCGAGCTGATCGAGCGCCGCCATCAGGACTTTCGCATTCTTTTTATAAATGGCGATATTGCGGTGGATCTGTTCCTGCCCTTCCTCGGTGAACACCGCCGCGCCCCCTTTCTGCAAGATATAGGAAATGCCGTTCGTCTTGGTGGTACGATTTCTCACCCACATCGCGTTCAGATTCATGCCCTCTCTTTCGAGGGTTTTGGGAATGACGGTATAGCCAAGCCTCGTTCCCGTAAACCCTGCCGTTTTGGAGAGCGAGCAAATCTCAATGGCGCACATTCTCGCCCCTTCGATTTCAAAAATGCTGTGGGGCAGACTTTCGTCCTCGATGAACGCCTCGTACGCGGCGTCGAACAAAATCACCGCGCCGCGCTCGTTGGCAAAATCCACCCATTTTTTCAGCTTTTCCTTCCCGAACACCGCGCCCGTCGGATTGTTGGGGGAACAGATATACAGAATATCCGCGTCCATACTCTCGTCGGGATCGGGCAAAAAGCCGTTGTATTCCCCCGAAGCGAGGTGGATAATCTTTCGCCCTGCCATCACGTTCGCGTCCACGTAGGCGGGGTAGGCAGGTTCGATGACGAGCGCCGTGTTGCTCTTGTCGAACAAGTCCAAAATGTCCCCGAGCTCGTCGCTCGCACCGCTGGAAACGAACACCTCGTCGCTCGCAAGCTCCACCCCTCTGCGCCCATAATACTTTGCAATCGTTTCACGCAGGAAGGGCGCGCCGCATTCGGGCATATACCCGTGGAACTTCTCCTTGACCGCTTGGTCGTCCACGCCCTCGTGGAGGGCTTTGATGACGCTTTCGCAAAGGGGCAGGGAAACGTCTCCGATCCCCATGCGATACAGCTTTTTCCCGGGGTTTTCCGACAGGTATTCGTTGATTTTTTTGGAAATATTATAGAATAAGTAGGAATCCTTCAATTCCCCGTAGTGCATATTCGGTTTCATACACTTTCTCCTTCATAGACCGTTTCCGCAGGACCCTGCATCAGCACGCCGCCCTGCCCGTCGATTTTAATTTGCAAGGTACCGCCGTCCAACCGCACGGACACCCAGACGTTTCTTTCGCAATATCCCTTTTCGATCGCCGCCGCCACCGAGGCGCAAGCCCCCGTGCCGCAAGCCATCGTGATGCCGCTGCCCCGCTCCCACACGCGCATACGAATCTCCGTGGGCGAGAGCACCTGCACGAACTCCGCGTTGACGCCGTCCGGGAACGCCGCGTGGTGTTCCACTTTTGCCCCGAGCGTCGCAAGCGGCACGCTCTCCACGTCGCCGCAAAAAAAGACGGCGTGGGGATTTCCCATGTCCACGGGCAGGCAGGTCAAAGTCTGTCCGCCGAGCTCCAAAGACAGGGGCGCGGAGACTTTCGAGGTACCCATGTCTGCGATCACCGACTTTACCTTGCCGTTTCGCACCTGCAATTCCAGCCGTTTGATCCCCGACAAAGTTTCAATCGTCAAATGCGTTTTGTCGGTATAACCCTTATCGTAGACGTATTTGCCCACGCAACGAATCCCGTTGCCGCACATCTTTGCCTCGCTCCCGTCCGCGTTGAATATCCGCATCTTGAAGTCGGCAACCCTCGAGAGGGAAATGTAAATCATTCCGTCCGAGCCCGCGCCGAAATGTCTGTCCGAAAGCCGAATGGACAGCTCTTTGATATTTTCGGGAACCTCCCCGAATACGTACAAATAATCGTTCCCAAGCCCGTGCATTTTCGTAAAACGCATAATTTTTCACTCCTTATCGATCGTCGATATGCCGATCGTGATTTCTTCCAACACTTCCAAGAGCACCTTGACGGTGTCGAGGGAAGTGAGCATCGTCACGTTGTTTTGGGTTGCGCAACGACGGATCGCCACGCCGTCCTCGTAGTGTACGCCCGAGAGAATCGCACGCGTGCATACCACGTAACTGACGTACCCGGCGCGAATGGAGTCGAGAATTTCCTCGCTCCCCTCCGAGATTTTCCTCTTGATTCTCGTGCGAATGCCGTGTTCCTTCAAAAAGAGTGCCGTCCCCACCGTCGCTTCGATGTTAAAGCCCATGTCATAGAACCGTCTCACGAGGGGCAACGCCTCTTCCTTATCCTCGTCGGCAAGGGAGACGAGCAACGTCCCGAAGTTTTGTACCTTCATACCCGAGGCGATCATCGCCTTGTACATGGCTCTGTGCAATTTTTGATCGTACCCGATCGCCTCGCCCGTCGATTTCATTTCGGGGGACAAATAGGCGTCCATGCCCTGCAATTTGGAGAAGGAGAACGCAGGCACTTTCACGTAATATCTCCCCTTTTCCTTGGGGTATACTTCCGTGATGCCCTGTTTTTCCAGACTCTTGCCCAAAATGGCGAGCGTCGCGATATCCGCAAGGGGATATCCCGTCGCCTTGGACAGGAAGGGTACGGTACGGGAGGAACGGGGGTTGACCTCGATGATATACACGTCGTCCTTCCCGTCCACGATGAACTGGATATTGAAAAGTCCGATAATCCCGATGCCCAGCCCGAGCTTTTGCGTGTATTCCAAAATGGTGTCCTTGACCTTTTGCGAAATGCCGTACGGGGGGTACACGCTAATGCTGTCGCCGCTATGCACGCCCGTCCTTTCGACGAGCTCCATGATCCCGGGTACGAACACCCGTTTCCCGTCGCAGACGGCGTCCACTTCCACCTCTTTCCCGCGGATATATTTATCCACCAGCACGGGTTTGTCCTCGTCGATTTCCACCGCCGTTTTGAGGTATTTTTTGAGTGCTTCTTCCTTCGCCACAATCTGCATGGCTCTGCCGCCGAGCACGAAGCTGGGGCGCACGAGCACGGGATATCCGATCTCTTTCGCCGCCGCCAAGCCTGCCTCGATGCTCGTCACCGCCCTGCCCTTGGGTTGAGGGATTTGAAGGGACCAAAGCAATTTTTCGAAGCTGTCGCGGTTTTCCGCCCTGTCGATGGCAGCGCAGTCGGTGCCGATAATCTTCACGCCGTAACGGGAGAGGGGCTCGGCAAGGTTGATCGCCGTCTGACCGCCGAGGGTCGCAATCACCCCTTCGGGCTGTTCGAGACGAATGACGTTCATGACGTCCTCGACGCACAGGGGCTCGAAATACAGTTTGTCCGAACAGGTGTAATCGGTGGAGACCGTCTCGGGATTGTTGTTGATGATGATTGCCTCGTACCCCGCCTTCTTGATCGTCTGTACGGCGTGGACGGTGGAATAGTCGAACTCCACCCCCTGCCCGATACGAATGGGCCCGCTCCCCAGCACGACGATCTTTTTCTTGTTCGAAACCACACTCTCGTTCTCGTCCTCGTAAGTGGAGTAGAAATAGGGCACGTAGCTTTCGAACTCGGATGCGCAGGTGTCGATCATCTTATAGACGGGGAAAATCCCCTTCTCCGCGCGCAGGTCGTGGATTTCACGCTCCTGCATACCCCAAAGGGTTGCGATTTCCCTGTCGGAAAAGCCCATGCGTTTGGCGAGATAGAGCACCTCGCTATCCCCTTTGTTCCGTGCCACCGTCCTTTCCATATCCACGATATTTTTGAGTTTGGTGAGGAAGAAACGATCGATCGCCGTCAGGCGGACGATTTGTTCGATTTCCACGCCGCGGCGCAGGAGCTCTGCGATGGCGTAAATGCGGTCGTCCGTGCCCTGCACGATATAGGACAAGAGGTTTTCCGTCTCTGCTCCGTCGAACTTTTTGCTGTGGAGATGGTACAGACCGATTTCCAAGGAGCGCACGGCTTTGAGCAAGCTCTCCTCAAACGTTCTGCCTACGCTCATGACCTCCCCCGTCGCCTTCATCTGCGTGGAGAGGGTGGGGTTGGCGTCCGTGAATTTATCGAAGGGGAAACGGGGCATTTTGCATACCACGTAGTCCAAGGAAGGCTCGAACGCCGCAAGGGTGTTGGCGAGCATAATTTCCCGCAGAGTGAGCCCCACGCCGATTTTCGCCGAGACCCGCGCGATGGGATAACCGCTCGCCTTGGACGCAAGCGCCGAGGAACGGGAAACTCTCGGATTGACTTCGATTAAGTAATACTGAAAGGATTTGGGGTCGAGCGCGAACTGCACGTTGCACCCCCCTTCGATCTTCAACGCGCGAATGATTTTCAGCGCGCTGTCACGGAGCATATGATATTCCTTGTTCGTCAACGTCTGCGAGGGACAAACGACGATGGAATCCCCCGTATGAATACCCACGGGGTCGAGGTTTTCCATGTTGCACACGGTGATTGCCGTGTCCTCGCTATCCCGCATGACCTCGTACTCGATTTCCTTGTAGCCCTTGATACTCTTTTCAATGAGCACCTGCGAAATGGGGGAAAGCTTCAAGGCGTTTTTCATCAAATCCCGACATTCTTCGGGAGTTTCCGCAAAACCGCCCCCCGTGCCGCCGAGGGTAAAGGCAGGTCGGAGCACGACGGGATACCCGATTTTCTCCGCAACTTCCAAGCCCTCTTCCACCGTGCTTGCGATGTCCGAAGGCAGGACGGGTTCGCCCAAATCCATACAGAACTGCTTGAACAGCTCCCGATCCTCCGCCCGTTCGATACTCTCGGGACGGGTGCCCAAAAGCTCCACGCGACATTCCTTCAAAATCCCCTTTTTCGCGAGTTGCATGGCAAGGTTGAGCCCCGTCTGCCCGCCGATGCCGGGAAGAATGGCGTCGGGGCGTTCGTAGCGGATGATTTTCGCAACGTATTCGAGGGTCAACGGCTCCATGTATACCTTGTCCGCGATGCTCGTATCCGTCATGATGGTGGCAGGGTTGGAGTTGCAAAGCACGACTTCGTACCCCTCTTCCTTCAAAGCAAGACAAGCCTGCGTGCCTGCATAATCGAATTCCGCCGCCTGCCCGATGACGATGGGCCCACTCCCGATGACGAGAATTTTTTTAATATCCGTACGTTTAGGCATTGTCTTTCCCCTCCTGCATAAGCGCGATAAATTCGTCGAAAAGGTACTCGCTGTCCTGCGGCCCCGGGGCGCTCTCGGGGTGATATTGCACGCTGAACGCCCTACCCAGGTACGAGTGCAAGCCCTCCACGGTGTTGTCGAGCAAGTTCCGATGGGTCACTTCCAACCCCGTGCCTTGCAAGCTGTTTTCGTCCACCGCATAGGAGTGATTTTGCGATGTGATTTCAATCGCACCCGTCTTCAGATTGCGGACGGAGTGGTTCCCCCCTCGATGTCCGAATTTGAGTTTATACGTCTTTGCACCCTGACTGAGCGCCAAAATCTGATGTCCCAAACAAATCCCGAAAATGGGGTATTTGCCAAAGAGTCTTTTCACCGTCTCAATCGTTTCGGGTACGTCGGTAGGGTCGCCCGGCCCGTTGGATAAAAACACGCCGTCGGGGTGGTAGCGCTCGATTTCCTCTGCACTCGTGTTCCACGGCACGACCGTGACCGTGCACCCCTTTTTATTCAGCGACCGCAGGATATTTTCCTTCATACCGCAGTCGATCGCAACGACGTGATAGGCAGGATTTTCCACCGCATAGACGACTTTCTCCTTTCTGCTCACTTTGGACACGGCGTCGGTGGGGACGGAAGTCTCGGATAAAATTTTCAAGCCCCGTTCCCTCGTCGTATCCACGCCTGTTAAAAGCACTTTCCGACTGCCGTGATTGCGGATACTTCTCGTCAGTTTCCGCGTATCTATCCCCGAAATGCCGACGATTCCGTATCTTTTCATCACCTCGGACAGGGTCGCCTTGCTTCGGAAGTTGGAAGGCTCGTCATTGTATTCCCGCACGATGAACGCAGACATGGTAGGGGTCTTCGTCTCATAGTCCTCGTCCGCCATGCCGTAATTGCCGATGAGGGGATAGGTCATCACCACCGCCTGATAGGTGTACGAGGGATCGGATAAAATTTCCTGATACCCTGCCATGGACGTGTTGAACACGATTTCCGCAACCGTCTCCCCTTCCGCGCCGAAGGCAAAGCCGTAATATTCCTCTCCGCTTTCCAAAATGAGCTTTTTGTTATATTGCATAGATTACCTCTTCTTCCTCGAAAGCTTTTCTTCAAATCTGTCCTTTCTCGTCTGCGCAGGCACGGGGGTGGGATAGTTCCCGTCAAAGCAGGCGGAACAATATCCGTCGTTTCCGATCAGCCGATGCAGCTCCTCGACGGGAAGATAGCCCA